>DAOUDA010000271.1:0-2616 GCA_034431835.1 Chloroflexaceae bacterium
CCGATAGCCGATAGGGCCGCAGCACGCGGCGGCCGGACGCGGGCCGGTTTTCATCGGGCGGTGGGTACGCATTTCATGGACGGCTGATATGGGCTTTCCCCACGCCCCCGCCAGAAGGGCGGCTCCGCTACTCGTAATGCAACGCCTCGACCGGACGCAGGCGCACCGCCCGCAACGCCGGCAGCAGGCCGCCCACCAGCCCCAATCCCAGGGCCATCGCCAGGATGCGTGCGACGTCGGCCGGAGCATACGCGGCGTCGAGCATCGCGCCGAAATTGGGCTCAAGGCGCACCAGGTAATTGATGCCGATCCCGATCACCACCCCCGCCGCGGCGCTCAAGATGCTCAGAGCAAATGACTCGGCGAGGATCATGCGCAACACCCGCCCCGCGTGCCAGCCAACCGCCCGCAGCACCCCGATCTCCTGGGTGCGTTCGTACACACTCATCAGCATCACATTCATGATCACGATCCCACCTACCAACATCATCAGCGCCATCAGGGCACCGAAGATCGCGTCCATCGTGGCGAAGTCCTGCATGCGCTGCGCCAGGTCGGCAGTGCGGGCCACCATGAGTTGCGGGTAGCGCTCTTCGAGCATCCTGGCGATCTCGGCGGCCTGCTCGGGATGATGCAGGGTGATCCCCAGGAAAGAGACCTGCCGCGGCTTGCCGAAGAGCCGCTGCGCGTCCTTCAGCGGCACGACCGCCCCGGCGTCTTCGTAGGCCAGACCGGTCTCGAAGATGCCGACGATGGTGAACGACTGCCCCGAGACGCGCAACTGGTCGCCAACGCCCTTCTCCAGGCTATTGGCCGCCATGCGCCCGAGGATCATCTCGCCGGGACGCTGGATGGTGCGGCCTTCGCTGACGCGGTAGTGGGCCAGGTAGTTCTCGCGCGGATCAACCCCGTAGACCAGAAAGAACGGCAACCCCGGCACGGCGCTGGTGCCGAAGATCAGCCGCGAGACGCTCTTGACCTCGGGATGGGCGCGCAGTTGCTCGGCAACCCGCTCGTCAATCGCCGAGAACATCGCGTCGGAGGCCCCGGCCTGCTCGGCGAGGAGATCGGCCTGCCCGGCGGCCAGCAACTGGGTGATCGCCCGCCGCGATCCCTCGCTGATGCCGGCAAGGGCCACGATCAGCCCCACGCCGACGCCCAGGCCGATCATGGTCATCATGCTGCGCGTGGGGCGCCGCAGCAGGTTGCGCAGGGCCGGGCCACGCATCACCGGGGCGAGCATGCGCGTGACCGGCCCCCAGCGCACCGGCGCGCCGCTCTCGGCGCGCATCGCCTCCACCGGCGCCAGGCGCGCCGCCCGCCACGCCGGGTAGCCGCCGCCGACCAGACCAAGCACGCCAGCAATCACCAGGGCCTGGATGTAGCCGATCGGTTCCACCGCACCACTGAGGAACCCACCCAGGGCCGCCGAACGCGACAGCAGGGCAATCGTCGCCACGCTCAGCAGTAGTCCCAACCCTCCGCCCACCAGGGCCAGCAGCAACGCCTCGCCGAGGATGAGCCGCAGCACCCGCCGCCGTCGCCAACCCATGGCCCGCAGCACCCCGATCTCGCGGGTGCGCTCAAAGACGCTCATGAGCTGGGCGTTCATCATCCCCAGGCCGCCGACCAGAATGGCGAACAGCCCGATTACCCAGCCCATGGCGCGGTAAATGTCGAGCAGTTCGTCCTGCGCGGTCGCCTCACCCGAGGCGGTGACCGCCAGCGTGGGCCAGCGGCTCTCAATCGCCCGCCGCACCTCCTCCCGGTCACGCGGATCGCGCAACTTGAGCTTGAAGTAGCTCACCTGGCGGCGCTTGTCGAAGGCCCGCTGCGCGTCGGCCAGGTGGATCACCGCCCCGTTGTCCTCGAAGCTCGACCCCGTCTCGTAGATGCCCACCACGTGGTAGCTGATGTCGTTGATGCGGAACTTGTCGCCAACGCGCTTTTTCAGGCTCTCGGCGCTCTTGCGGCCCAGCATCACCTCGCGCTTCGCGCTGATGGGCCGTCCGGCGATGATCTGGTAGCGCCGCATCCCGAAGCTGCGCGGGTCCTCGCCGCTCACCAGGAAGTAGGGCGACTCGGGCAGTTGCAGGATGCCCACCACCGCGCCGCTGACCTCGGCCACGCCGCGCATGGCGGCGATCTCCTCGCCCACCTCTTCGTCAATCGCGCCGACGATGATCATCACCGCATCCTTCTGGCTCACCAGCAGATCGGCGTCGGCGCTGCTGCCCACGGCGCCAAACCCATTGGCCATGCCCTCGCCAAAGGCCGAGAGCACCACCACGGCCGCGACGCCCACGGCGACTCCGAGGATGGTCAGAGCGGTGCGCACTTTCCGGCGCAACAGGTTCTTGAAGCTGAGCATACGTACCTCGGGCAGGAGCGTGGGGAAACCAGGTTTCCCCACCCCCCTCCAACCGGGCGAAGCCGGAAGGTTCCTGGGAGGGAAAAGCCCTCCCGGACCCTGACGCGGCAGGCCTCTCGGTCCGGCTCTTAGAGCCTATCCGAATAACTCCGGCAGGAAGGTGGGGAAACCGGGTTTCCCCACGCCCCGCCCCTCAGGGAGGGGCTGGGAGGGCTACGCCCTCCCAGAAAAGGAATCGGACAACC
>DAOUDA010000272.1:0-2378 GCA_034431835.1 Chloroflexaceae bacterium
CGCCGGTGGCAGGGCCGGCGCCAGAGCGCGCGGCGCTCATCGGCGCTCCGCCGCGCGCGGGCACGGGCGTCCCGGCGAGGGCGCGCCCGCGCAATCGGCGGCAGCGCAATCCATCGCGCTTACTTCCCCGGGGCCGGGGCGATGCCGACCAGCAGCACCAGCCGCCGCGCACCGGTGTTGATCACGCCGTGCGGCGCCTCGGCGGGCGCCCAGATGGTCCAGCCCTCCCCAACCTCGCGCGCCTCATCGCCCACGGTGAACGTGCCCGTGCCCTCAACGACGAAGTAGAACTTGTCCTGGCCGGCGTGGGTATGCACGTGCTGCTCCTGGCCCGGCTCCAGACAATTCAGACCCAGCAGCAGCCGCTCGCTCTGGAAGAGCGTGGATTTGAAGAACTTCGCCGGGTTCGCTCCGGCGTGCTCGCGATAATCGCGAAAGAAGCTCATGGCGCACCTCGTGAAAAGCGTGGATGTCCGGCAGAATGCACGTACACTTCTGGTCATCTCTCCCGCGCGCGGGAGAAGGAAAAACAGAGCCGCTCGCGGGAGTGTGCGAAAGGCGCCTGTTCAGATTTACCGCAGAGCGCGCAGAGGAACGGAGAGGATGAACGTTTTGAAACCCTCCGCGCCCTCTGCGGTGCGAACGTGTTCGGTAGATGTGAACACTATCTGCGAAAGCGGTGGAAGCGGCGCCGGCTCGGATGTTCTATTCGCCCCCCTCTCTCCCGCCCGGCGGAACAGGGAGGGGGGCGGGTGGAGGGTGAGGGTTGTTAACCTGCCGTGGTCACATCGTGGGTGCAGGTCCGCCCCCCCGATCCGGGTGCGCGCGTCTGCTACTCCACATCACCCGGCACATCACCGCCCGGAGCATCGGCTTCCGCCGCGGCGGCGCCGTCGTTGCGCCGCCGGCCCCAGCCGTTCCAGTGCGTGCACTGGCGCGCCGGGGCGCGTCTGGCGGGGCGGAAGTCGTCGCCGGTGTAGTGGGCCACCGGGATCAGCGCCGCCTGGGTCAGGTTCTCGGGCAGCCCGAGCAACGCCGCCGCCTCACGCTCGTAGCGCAGGTGCAGCGTGGTCCACACCGAGCCGAGGCCGCGGGCGCGCAGGGCCAGCATAAACGACCAGACCGCCGGCAGGATCGAGCCGTAGAGGGAGGCCTGCGCCAGCGGCCCCCGATCCTCAACGCGCCCCTCGTAGCAGAAGAGCACCTGCACCGGGATGCGGTGGAACTGCTCGGCCAGATGGACCGCCGACTCCTGCAGCGGGGTGGAGGTGAGATACGGCCCGCCGTGCGGCCCCTGCGGCGCGCCGAAGTAGGCCCAGAATGCTCGCCGGTAGAGTGCGGCGAGGCCCTGGCGCAGGGCCGGGTCGGTGATCACCACGAAGTGCCAGCGCTGGCGGTCGGAGCCGCTGGGGGCCTGGGTAGCGATTTCCAGGCAGCGCTCGATCACCTCCGGTTCCACCGGTCGCTCCAGGTCGAGCCGCTTACGCACCGCGCGGGTAGTGGTCAGCAGACGGTCAACGACGGTGAGGTCAAGCATAGATTTCCGTGGTCCGGGAAAGACGTATAACCAGAAGACCTGACAGGCAGGCGCACGGGCCATCGTTGTTCACGCCGCCGAACGTGTTCAGATTTACCGCAGAGGACGCAGAGGGGCGTAGAGAATGAGCTTTTTGAAGCCCTTTGCGACCCTCTGCGCCCTCCGCGGTGTGAACATGTTCGGTAGATGTGAACACGTACACGCCGCCGAGTCCCGGCGCCTGCCGGTCAGGTCTCGCGTGAGGTCGCGTTTCAATTGTCTGGAACGTACTGGTATTGTACCGGAAATGCGCGACGCCGGGAGGTTCGATAGTGGTCACATCCACCGGACACGTCGGCGCCGCAGAGGGTGCGGGAGGGGCGCGGTTGCAGGAAACGGCGTGCGCACCCCGCTCGTCAGCAAGCGCCCGCCTTTGCGCAGTGGCAAGCGCCCGCCGGTTGGGATCACTGGCCGCCTCCGCGTTGCTCCGATAGCGCAACGCATCTGGCCGCCAGAGGTAGTATTACATTGCAGCGTGCAAAACGCCGCCTGGGAGGGGTGCGGGGAAGCTGCGCCTGCCCGCCAACCCATTTTCCGCCCGCGGCGGCGAAAACGCGCCTGCTTCGCCAGGGCGCGTACCCGTCGCAGGCGGAGAAGAGCAGTTCGTGGAGGGCATAGCCCTTCACACCTCCGTGAAAGAATGAAACCCTGCCTCTTAGGGATGCGGATCTTGCTGCTTGCCCCGTCGGTGGAACCCGGTCACCCGGAGCGCCGGCGAAGGGTCCCGGCCGAGCTGCGTCGCGGAGGTTACCCTGCGCCCTGCGGCGGAGGTCACCCTTCGCTTCGCTCAGGGTGACCTCCG
>DAOUDA010000273.1:0-56692 GCA_034431835.1 Chloroflexaceae bacterium
GAGCGGAGGCGTAGCCGGAGCGAAGGGTCTCGGTTTGGCATCAAAGCCGGGATTCCTCGCTTCGCTCGGAATGACAACCCTCGTTGTAGTAATAGCATGCGAAACCGTCGCACCACAAGCCGGCGAAATCATTGCGGGTCAGGACCTGTCAGATAGGGAACAGGGAAACCCGGTTCCCCACTTCCAGGGATGATGCGACGTCTTCAGAGCGTGCCCCGAAGACGTTGGATCGGTCCTGTTTCCCACCCCCGGCTTCATTTCCTCGCCTTCGGCCTGTGTTATACTTTATTTAGACCATCGAAGCAATGTTGCTTGCCAATGCCAGGAACGCGCCGCATACCATTGCCGCGAGCGTCCTGGATCGTACCGGCGCCAACGGGCCCGTTCGCCCGTGGAGGAACATTGAGCTATGACCGCTGCTGCCCGCAAGGGTTCTCAACCGTCTGAGAGTGGTCCGTCTGATGATAAACCCGGTCACGAATGCGGCATCTTTGGCATTGTGCATCCCGATGCCGATGTCGCGCGGCTGACCTTTTTCGGCCTCTACGCCTTGCAGCATCGCGGGCAGGAGAGCGCGGGGATCGCCGTATCCAACGGGCGTTCGATCCGCTACCACAAGGAGATGGGCCTGGTGGCCCAGGTCTTCAACGAGGAGAAACTGCGCCCGCTCACCGGTTTTATGGCGATCGGCCATACCCGCTACTCGACCACCGGCTCCTCGCGCCTCGAGAACGCCCAGCCCTTCGTGGTCGAGAGCGCCCTTGGCCCGCTGGCCGTGGGCCATAATGGCAATCTGACCAACGCCGCCGCCCTGCGCCGCGAGTTGCTCAACCGCGGCGTCGGCCTGACCAGCAGCAGCGACTCTGAAGTGATTACGCAGATGCTGGCCGGTGGGGAGGGCCGCACCTGGGAGGAAAAACTGCGTGTGTTCATGGTCCGCGCGCAGGGCGCCTACTGTCTGACCGTGCTTACGCGCGAAACACTCTATGCCGTGCGCGACCCGCTGGGGTTGCACCCGCTTTGCCTGGGGCGGTTGGGCGAGCGGGGCTGGGTGGCGGCCTCGGAGAGTTGCGCCTTTGGCCCCATCGGCGCCGAGTTTGTGCGCGAGATCGAACCCGGCGAGATTGTGGCGATTACCGAGGACGGTCCCCGCACCGTGGCGCTGATGCCCGCCCCGCACCGGGCGGAGTGTCTTTTTGAATACATCTACTTCGCCCGTCCGGATAGCGTGCTCCACGGAACGGCGCTGCACGCCGTGCGCGTCGCGCAGGGCCGTGAGCTGGCCCGCGAGGCCCCCGCCGACGCCGATGTGGTCATCGCCGTGCCCGATAGCGCCACTCCCGCCGCGATAGGCTATGCCCAGGAGTCGGGAATTCCGTATTCAGAGGGGCTGATCAAGAATCGCTACATTGGGCGCACCTTTATCCAGCCCGATGATCATCTGCGAAAAGTGGGCATTAACCTGAAGTTCAACGCCCTGCCTGACAACCTGGCCGGCAAGCGGGTGGTGCTGGTTGATGATAGCATCGTGCGCGGCAACACCAGCGGCCCGATTGTGCGCCTGATCCGCGAAGCCGGCGCCCGCGAGGTCCATATCCGGGTCTCCTCGCCGCCCATCCGCCACCCCTGCTTCCTCGGCGTGGATATGGCCACGTACCCCGAACTGATCGCCCACCGCATGAGCATCCCCGAAATCTGCGCCCATCTGGGGGCCGACAGTCTGGCCTACCTCAGTCTGGAGGGTCTGATCCGCTCCACCCGCCAGGCGCCCGGCGAGTTCTGCAAGGGCTGTTTTACCGGCAAGTACCCGGTGCAGATCGAACTGGTCGAGAAGGAGGTCTTCGAACTGCGCTGAGAAGAGCGGAAACCGGGTTGCCCCCGGCCCCTGCCGGTGGGAGGGCGTCCGGGGTTGTCAACGCCGGATGGGGGAGGCGGGGAACCCGGGTTTCCCCTGGCCCCTGCCGGAACAGGAAAGTACAGAAAGCCGCGGCGTTCCCGGGGACAGCGAATCGACAGGAGCGTGAGACAACGATGGCCGGTGACGAGACGCTCGAACTGCTGGTCGATTCAGTGGCCCAGGGCGGCGATGGGGTGGGCCGTCACGAGGGGTTGGTGGTCTTTGCCCGCGGGGGCCTGCCAGGGGAACGGGTGCGGGTGCGGCTCTACGAGCGCCATCCGAGCTATGCCCGTGGCCAGGTGGACGCGGTGCTCGAGCCGTCGCCCGAACGGGTTGCCCCACGCCTGGCCGACGGCGACCACGCGCCGTGGCAGCACATTGCTTACCCGGCGCAACTGCGCCTCAAGGCGACGATCGTCCGCGAGCAACTGGTCAAGCTTGCCGGGCTGCCCGATCCGCCCGTGGCCCCGGTGATTGCCGCGCCGCGCCCCTGGGGTTACCGCAACAGCGCCCACCTGCACGTGGAGGATCGCCAGGTCGGCTATCACGTCGCCGGCACCCGCGCGGTGGCCGATCTGCCGGAGGATCCGCTGCTGTTGCCGGCGCTCAACGAGGCCCTGGCAGGCCTGCGCGCCATCCTGCCCTCCGGCGTGCTTGTCGGGGTGACGCTGCGGGCCAGCGCGGCCTTTGGCTACGCCCTGGCGGTGTTGCGCCCCACGCGCGAGGTTCCCTCGCTGGATCTGCTGCTGCTCGCCGAGGCCTGGCGCGCCCATGTGCCTTCACTGGCCGGCGTAGTGGTCGAGGGCCGCGACTGGCGCGGCGCGGCCTCGGGGGTTGCCAGCCTCCTGGAAGAACTGCAGGGTGTTATCTTCGAACTGGCGCCAACCACCTTCTTCCAGGTCAACCTGCCGCAGGCCGGGCGCATGCTCGACCTGGCCCGCGCGGCCCTTCGTCCGGCCCCGGGTATGCGCCTGCTCGACCTCTACGCCGGCGCCGGGGCCTTCGCCCTGCCACTGGCCGCCGCCGGGGCCGAAGTGATCGCGGTGGAGGAGCACGCGGCCGCCGTGGCCGACGGCGAGCGCAGCGCCGCCCTCAATGGGATCGGAGGGGTTCGTTTTGTTCAGGGCGTGGTGGAGCGCGTCCTACCGGGCCTCGCCGGCCCCTTCGATGGCGTGTTGCTCGACCCTCCCCGTCGGGGCTGCCATCCCGCTGTGCTGGAGTCCCTGGCGCGCCTGGCGCCGCCGCGCGTGGTCTACATCTCCTGCCATCCGGGCATCCTCGGGCGCGACCTGGCCCCGCTCCTGGCTGCCGGCTACCGCCTTGAGCAGGCGCAGCCGCTTGACCTCTTTCCGCAGACCCCCCACGTTGAGACGGTGGTTACGCTCAGCCGGGCGTGAAAGGGTCTTCCTGGGAGGCCGCCGCAACCCTCCGGGTTGCGCTACCGCGCGTCACGGCTTGCCGTCACCAGGGATGGCAACAGCGGCAGCAGGCCGTTGACCCGCTCGCGCACCTCGTCGCGGACGGCGCGAAAGGCTTGCAGCCGTTCCTCTTCGTCTTCGACGGCCACCGGGTCGGCGATGCTCCAGTGGAGTTGCGTCGCGGCCCGCAGCCACACCGCGCACTCCTCGCGGGCGATGTCGCACACCGTTACCACCACCGCCGAGGTCAGATCGGCCAGCGTATCCACGTGCTTGGCCTGCTGGTAGCCAATATCAATGCCTGCCTCGGCCATCACCTGCACGGCGAGGGGGTGCAACGGGGCCGGATGGGTGCCGGCGCTGCGCACCGCGATCCGCGCGCCGCTGAGGGCGCGCAGCCAGCCCTCGGCGATCTGCGAACGGGCACTGTTGGCCCGGCAGAGGAACACCACCGGGGGCACGCGCTCCGGGATCGGAGCGGGGGTGGGCAGGGCCAGCCCGGCGGCGAGGCCCTGGTGCAGGGCGATCAGACCCGGCAGGTGGGCGCTGTAGTAATTCGCCCGCGCGTCGGCATCGCTGCGGTGGACGCGCACCAGACCGGCCTGGCGCAGCACGTTCAGATGGTACGAGACCAGGTTCTGGGCCAATCCTGTCCGCTCCACCAGTTCGCCCACCTGGTAGTCGCTGCACCGCAGCAGCAGCAAGAGCCGCCAGCGCGTCTCATCGGCCAGCAGCTTCAGGTGTTCCAGGGTTGCCTGTCCTCGCCCGTCCATGGCGCTCCCTGTGCGAATATGGGGAAACCAGGTCTCCCCATACCCCTGCCCGCCGGCGCTCGACGCCGAAGGAGATGGGGAACCCGGGTTTTCCTATACCCCGGCCCGCGGAACCGTATCGAGCGTCTCATGCCGGCTATCGTACCAGATCCGCCGCTGACGCTCAAGGCGTGCTGGCGCGCGCCCCGCGGAGGCGTTACAATACCGTACCACGGAGGGGTCGGGGAGGACGCAGCCCTCCCGGACCATAACCGGATAACCCGGTTATCCGGTCAGGCTCTTAGCTCTACTTTGTCACTTGCCGCAGTTTCCGCTGCGAGGGTCACAGCCCCCCCAACCCACGCCGGGGGCAAAGTTATATAGTCAACGGTGACGCCAATGATGCCAGACCTCTTTCAGCAGCCGGCCCCCACCCTGGGCAACCAGTATGCCGATGACCGCGTGTTGCGCTCGTTCTTGCGGCGCGCGCTTCCGCCGGATGCGCTCGCCGAGGCGACTCCGGTCCTGGAGCGGATGGGCGAACTGGCCGGCGGCGAGTTGTACCGTCTACAGCTTGCCGACCGGCGCAACGAGCCGCAACTTACCCGGTGGGACGCCTGGGGCGAGCGGATCGACCAGATCGAGCTTTCGCCGCTGTGGCAGCGCGCCGCCCGCCTCGCCGCCGAGTACGGTCTGGTGGCCCTGCCCTACGAGCGGCCCTACGGCGCCGCCTCGCGCCTGGTGCAGTTCGCCCTGGCCTACCTCTTTCATCCCTCTACCGACGTGTACACCTGCCCCCTGGCGATGAGCGATGGCGCCGCGCGTACACTGCTCCGCGCCGGCGACCGGGCCCTCATCGAGCGGGCGCTGCCCCGCCTCGCCAGCCGCGACCCCGATCGCTGCTGGACCAGCGGACAGTGGATGACCGAGCTTCCCGGCGGCTCCGATGTGAGTCGCACCGAGACCATCGCTCGCCCCGGCCCCGATGGTCTCTGGCGGCTGTATGGGCGCAAGTGGTTCACCTCGGCGACGACCGGGCAGATGACCCTGGCGCTGGCCCGACCCGAGGGCGCTCCGGCGGGCAGCCGGGGCCTGGCTTTGTTCTACCTTGAACTGCGCGACGCCGACGGGCGTTTGCAGGGCATCCGCGTGAACCGGCTCAAGGACAAGCTGGGCACGCGCAAGGTGCCAACCGCCGAACTGAGCCTGGAAGGGGCGCCGGCGCGCATGGTCAGTGCGCCGGGCGAGGGGGTGCGCGCGATTGTGCCGATGTTGCAGGTAACTCGCACCTGGAACAGCGTGATGGCCGCGGCCTTCATGCGCCGGGGCCTGGCCCTGGCGCGCGACTACGCCCGGCGCCGGGTGGCCTTCGACGCGCCGCTGAACCGGCAGCCACTTCACGTCGAGACCCTGGCGGGGCTGCAGGCCGAGTTCGAGGGCGCCTTTCACCTGAGCTTTCTGGTGGCCGGACTCCTCGGGGCCGAGGAGTCCGGCGAGGCCGATGCCGTGCAGGCCCACCTGCTGCGCGTGCTCACCTCGGTGGCCAAGCTGACGACGGGGCGCCAGGCGGTGGAGGTGCTCGGCGAGGTCATCGAAGCCTTTGGCGGCGCGGGCTACGTGGAGGACACCGGATTGCCCATCCTCCTGCGCGACGCCCACGTACTGCCAATCTGGGAGGGTACCACCAACGTGCTGGCGCTGGATACGCTCCGCGCCCTGGCCCAGCCGGGGGCCTGGGAGGCCCTGTGCGGTCTGGTTGAGCGTCTCACCGCCGGCGCCGCCGATGAGGAGTTGAGCCTGGCGGGGCGCCAGGCGCGTGCCGCGCTTGACCACGCCCGGCGCTGGCATGCCGGCGCAGCCGGCGCGCGCCCGCGGCTGGAGCGGGGCGCGCGGCGGCTGGGTCTGACGCTTGGGCGCGCGCTCCAACTGGCTCTGCTGGTGGATCACGCGGGCTGGTCGCTGGCCGTGGAGGGCGACGGGCGCGCCCGCGCTGCCGCGCTGCGTTTTGCCAGGATACCCGTTGACCTGATCAGCGACGCTGATTACGACGACCAGGCCCTGGCCGACGATACGCCGCTGCCGGTGGGCGGTAGCGCAACCCGGAGGGTTGCGCCGCTGGAGTGAACATGGGGAACCTGGGTTTCCCCCGGCCCCTGGCGGCGGAGGCGAGCGGCGGCCCCGGCGGCCGGGTGGAGGAGCTGGGGCAACCTGGTTTCCCCGTGCCCCTGGCGGTGGACGAGGGCGGCTCCGGCGCGGGTGGGGGAGCTGGGGCAACCCGGGTTCCCCGCGCCCCTGCCGAAACGTCACCGATCCATCTTGCGGGCGGCCAGGGCGGCCAGTTCGCTGAGCGAGGGGTGCGGGCCGTAGCTGGAGGCCAGATCCTCCAGGCGCATACCCATGCGCATTGCCACGGCCACCGGGGCGAGCATATCCGCCGCGGTTGGAGCGACCGCTACCGCGCCAGCGATCCGCCCGGCCTGATCCCAGGCCAGGGTCAGGAAGCCCTCGGGTGTTTCGTGGATATGGGCGGCCAGACCTTCGGTGAGCGCCGCGGTCACGCTGCCGTGGGCGCCCTCGGTGGTGAGGCGGCCGAGTTTCGCTACCTGGGGCCGTTCCATGAACGTCAGCACAATATGGCGCGTATCCGCCGGGCCAGAGGAGCGGCGCACCGCGTGCAGGGCCGCCGCCCGGCCCTGGGCCATGGCCACGCTCGCCGCGCACGGCTCCAACGCATCGCCGACCAGGTAGACCCCGCGCCACCTGGTTTGTCCATACACATCTACGCTGGCCTGATCGGCCGGTAGCCCCACCGCCTCGGGATCGCTGCGGTAGCGGCTCACGACCATGGCGACGTCGGCCAGGTGACGTTCACCGTCCGCGGTGATGGCCATCACCTCGCGCTCACCGGCGACGAGTTGTTGCACACTGGCCTCGGGCGCCACCGTCACCCCCCGGCGCTCCAGCAGGCGCGTGAGGTAGCCATCCACCTCGGAGGCCAGGCGAGTGCGGGGCGTTTCCTCGGGCACGAGCCAGGTGACCTCTGAGCCGAGCAAGTTCAGGATGTGACAGAGTTCGAACCCGCTCGTCCCATCGCCGATCACCAGCGCCCGGCGGGGCGTCTCCTCCAGGGCGCCCAGTTCGGTATCGGCGAGGATGCGCACGTGGTTGGGTTCAAGGCCGGGGGGGAAAACCGTGGTCGCGCCGGTAGCGATGATCACCGCGTCGGCCTCCAGGCGCTGTTCGGGCGCGCCATCAGGCGGTTCGACGATAACCTGTCCGGGACCGGTCAGGCGAGCGCGCCCGGCGAGCATCTGCACCTCCAGCCCCGCGAGCAGGGTGGTGCACTGTTCCTGCCAGGCGGCGACCGCGCGGGCGGCGCGTTCGGCGATCACCTGAGTGGCCCGTTCACCCGCTGCGGCGGCGGCCAGCCAGACCCGGCCAGCCAGCGGGCGCCACAGCCCCGGCGCCTCGGCGCTTACCAGGGTAACCGTGGCGTGGGGCGCCGCTGTGCGCGCGGCCTCCACCCCCGCCGGCCCGCCTCCGATGATGACCAGTCGTAGCGTTGGAGTTTTCACGGCTCGTCATTTCTTGAGAGGGCGCAGCCCTCCCGGCCCTTACCAATCCTCGCGATCTGCTCACCTCAACCAGAGGGCCACGACGACCCCGAGGGATGCCGCAACTACCAGCGCACCTGCCAGCAGGGGCCACACCTGCGCCGGGAGTTCGGACGCGCTGGCGCTTGCCCGGAGCACCCGGACGCCCATCACCACCACGCCTGCCAGTAGCGCCGCCAGCACGACCAGAACGATGACCTGCAGGGCGGGGTTGGGCGCGAACCAGACGGTAACGGCCAGGGCAAGGCTGATCAGTATGGCCAGGTAGCCCATCCACTTTCCTGTAGCGCCCGTATCGGGCGCGGTAAGGGGCAGGGATCGGGTTGGGGTCGTCTGACCCGGTTTGCGGTATTTCAGAGCCATAGGAGTACCCTTTGCACTGAATCGTCACACACTACCCTGGATTATACATCCTCAGGTGACGGTCGGGCAGGGGGTTGAGATTGAAGTCTCGTTACGCGGCGTTCTAATCTCGTATCTCTTGGATGGGCAGCAACCGGGCTGCCCCGCGCCCCCGCGGGTGAAAGGGGCCGGGAGGGCAAGGCTCTCGATGTAAACCTCGCGCCCTGATCGGTGCGCTACGCGCCAGGCGTGGGGGCGTGTCGGTGGCGCTCGAGGATGAGGAACACGCCGATCAGGAGGAGCGCGGTTCCGAACAGGAACGGTCCGAGGGTTTCCAGGCCATGGCGACCGGCGATGATCCCGAAGCCACCGGTCAATCCCGCCCCGCCGAGCATTGCTGCCGCGATCTGGAAGCCGACCGTATTGGCGACGTGCGCCGATCCCATTCGCGCCGGGGTCAGGGCGATGAACAACGGAAACATCGGCGCCAGGGCCAGGCCCAGCAGCGCGAGGCCGGCCAGGGTTAGCCAGGGCGCAAGGTTGAGCCAGAGCAGCGTTACCCCGAGGAGCGCGCCGCCCATGCACATCCACAACAGCCGGCGCATCCCGATGCGTCCGACCATGGCGCCCGCCAGCACTCGCCCCAGGGTCAGGCTCCCCCAGTAGATGCTCACCCAGACGCCGGCCAGGGCTGGCGCCACACCTCGCGTCTCGGTCAACAGCGAATAGAGCCACTGGCCCGCGCTCACCTCGAGACCGGTGTAAAGAAAGAACAGCAGCATGCTCAACCACACCGCCGGCAGGCCAAGGGTGTGGAGCATCGCCGCGTCTTCGCGGGTCGCGGCCGTCGTCTGGGAGCGGCGCGGACCCCACCAGGTGCGTGTTAGAGCGAAGCAGCCCGCCAGCGCCAACTGAGCCACTCCCACAAACAGATAGCCTGGACGCCACGACCCGGCCAGGCCGATGGCGGCGGTCATTATCAGCGGCCCGCTTGCCGCTCCAAGACCGAAGGCGGCGTGCAGCCAGTTAACGGTGCGGGGGGTGAAGTGCTCGGCGGCGTAGGTGTTGAGACCGGCGTCTATCGCGCCCGCCCCAAGACCAGCCATGAATCCCAGTCCGACCATTGTCGCCCATACCGGCGCCAGACCAGAGCCAATCAGGCTGAACGCGGTCATCAGACAACTCACTACCAGCAGCCAGCCTGCCCCCAGACCGGCCAGCACCCGCCCGCTGCTGAAACTCGCCGCCAGATACCCAGGGGTCGTTGTAGCAATCAGCGCGC
The DNA here is from genome assembly GCA_034431835.1 of Chloroflexaceae bacterium. Classification (GTDB taxonomy): domain Bacteria; phylum Chloroflexota; class Chloroflexia; order Chloroflexales; family Chloroflexaceae; genus JACAEO01. The sequence goes on from DAOUDA010000273.1 coordinate 9,306, forward strand.
CCAGAGCATCAAGTGGCAGCCCGAACGTGGCTCGCAACGACGGCCAGGCCACCCCGGTCAGCCCATCAGGCAACCCCAGGCTGACAAAGGCGGCGTAGGCCAGTCCTACGAGGACGCCTGGAGCATAGGTGGCGGTAGCGGGGCGTGGTGATGCCGGCAAAGCGCGGGTTACCTCTTCGCGTAAGGAGAGAAGCCTTCCCTCGAACTCCCTGTTTCAACCTGTTGGTGCGCGGCGTGACCGGAGCTTGGGCAACGTCGGCCTCTGGCCCCGGGTTGGGCGACGTCGCTGCCAGAACCAACGCAAAACCTGGAGTCTGGGGCTTACCCGGTTGCATCAGCCCTGGCGGTGTGGCCGTACAGGCGCCCCGCGTCAGGCGCACCTATGATACTATACCGGTATGCCCCCCTACCCGCAAGTGGCACACAAAGAGAGGAGCGCATGAGCACTAACGGAAACGCCAGCACGAATGGCCGCTCCCCCGCCCCGGTGGCCCGCAACGTCCTGGGCGGGCCGCTGGCCGTCTGCAGCGCCGATCCGCTGACCGGCTTCTACCGTACCGGCTGCTGCGATACCGGCCCGGACGATGTGGGCGTCCACGTGGTCTGCGCCCAGGTCACCGCGGAGTTTCTGGCCTTCAGCCGTTCGCGGGGCAATGATCTGATCACCCCGCGGCCCGAGTATGGGTTTCCCGGCCTGCGCCCCGGCGACCGCTGGTGCCTGTGCGCGACGCGCTGGCGGGAGGCCCTGGAGGCCGGCGTGGCCCCGCCGGTGGTCCTCGCGGCCACCCACGAAGCGGCCCTCGACATCGTGCGGCGCGAGGATCTGCTGCGCCATGCGCTCGATGTGGCCGGCATGTGATCGATCGGGGAGGGCGAAGCCCTCCCCAGAGCATCTATGGTCCCTGCGGCGCGGGCGAAGCGATGTTTTCACCGGTCAGCCTTGCACGAAACCGTTGCAGGGAGGTGCGGAGGGCCACGCCCTCCGCGACCTTTCTTGTTTCGCCCGTGGCGGCAGGCCTGTCCTGGTGTCGCCTGGGGGCGCGCCTGCCGCGGGCGGAACCGGTAATTGCGGGGAGGCTACGTCTCCCGACGCCCCTCTCAACGGTGACGCAGGTGTGAACCATGCCCCAAACGCGCTTGCGCCAACTGGAAATGAGCCGTGCCCTGCTCGTCGCCCTGTGCGTGTGGGCGGCCAGCGTTGCGTTTTTGCTTACCCGTCCCGCGGCCAGTCTGGAGACGACCAGCGGCCTCTACGCCCCGGAGCAGGTGGATGGGCGCGTCTACTGCTGGAGCGGCGACCGGGTGGTGATCCCTATCGCCCGCCACAGCGGGCCGGTGGAGGTGCGCCTGCGGCTCGCCGCTTCCCGCTGGGAGGGCCGTTCCACGCCGTATCTCTCACTGCGCGACGATCAAGGCGCGCTGGCTCGTTTCGCCGCGCCGGAGGGGCCGCGCACCTACCACCTCCGCCTGCCGCCGGGCGCCACCGGGTTGACGATCACCTCCACCGTCGATCGGCCCCCGGCCAGGGATCCCCGCTGGGTGGGCTTCACGCTCTTCAGTCTGAGTGTTCACCCCCGTGGCTGGCCCGTGGACGCGCTCTTCCGTGGCCTTGCGCTCCTGCCGGTCTACCTGGGGGTGGCCGCGGCCTTTGCCTGGAGCGCCCGGCGCGGGTTGGCGGCGCCGTTCGCCCTCTTTGGCCTGGCGCTCGGGCTGCGGGTCTTCCAGCTTCAGAGCACGCCGCCGGGCTGGCGCGTTGACGAGGTGATCAGTCTGGTGGACGCCTGGCACCTCTCGCGCACCGGGCGCGACCATCTGGGGCACCTGCTGCCCCTGGGGGCCTTCGAGGCTCTGGGTGACTGGATCTCGCCCCTGCTGACCTACCTGGAACTGCCCTTCGTGGCCCTCTTTGGTCCGCAACGCATGGTGGGCCGCCTGGTGACGGCGGTGGCCGGCGCATTGGCCGCGCCGCTCGGCTACGCCCTGGCCCGCGCCCTGGGCCTGGGGCCGCTCGGGTCATTGGCGACGGGGTTGATGATGGCCCTGTCACCCTGGCAGGTCTTCATCAGCCGCGTGGCCATGCCGCCCTCCCTGGTGCCGACCGTCTGGACCCTCTGCTTGCTGGCCGGGGTGCATTTCATCGAGCGCGGTGACCGGCGCGCGGCCCTGGGGCTGGCCCTGGCGGCGGGGGTGGCGCTGTATGCCTATCCCACGCTCAAGCTCGCCGTGCCGTTGCTGACGGCCCTGGCAATGGCCCTGGCTCTGCTGAAGGGCCGGATGGAGATGGGCATGGACCATCCTCCGGCCCGCCGGTCGCCGGGCGGCACGGCCTGGCCCATGGTCATCGCGCAGCATCCCCTGGTTCTGGCGGGGCTGGTGCTGGCGCTGCTGTGGGCGCCTTTCGTCTACGTGACGCTGTTCGTCCCCGCCAGTTCCACGCGCCTGAACCAGGCGGCCCTGCGGGCCGACTCGTGGGGGGCCTGGTTCAACGCCTGGTGGGCGGGCTACGCGGTCTACTTCCAGCCCGACTTCTACTACCGGCGCGGCGATGGGAGTTCGACGTCGAGTTTACCGGGCTTTGGCGTGGAGTTGTGGGCCACGCTGCCGCTGCTGTTGCTGGGCCTGGCGGGAGCGATCGGCAGCCTGGTTCGTCCCCGGTGGAAGTACGCCATAGGCGGGCCGTTCCTGGCGCTCTTCATCCTCGGAGCAGTGTTCATCGCGGCGCTGCCGGCGAGTCTGACCACCCCCAGCCCGCACGCCTTCCGCGCCGCGCCGCTGGCGCCACTCTACGCCCTGCTGGTGGGATGGGGCGCGGCCCTGCTCCTGCCACCGGGCCGTCCGAAGCCTGGGGGCGCCGCGCTGTGGTGGGCGCGCTGGCTGAGCGCCCTGGCACTGGCGGCGGCGCTGCTCTGGCAGGGCGCAGGGTGGTGGCGTTTCTACACCCAGACGTATCCGCCCCTCCAGGCCGGGCTGAACCACGACGGCCTGGCCGAGGCGGTGCGCCGCGTGGTCGAACTGGCCCCCGGCTACGCCGAGGTCTGGGTCAGCGCCGACAGCATCGCCGAGCCCTACGTCTACATCCTGGCCGCCCGGCCCTTCTCTCCCGCCGAGGCGCAGCGGCTGCTGGTGGTCAAACGGCGGCCCGGACGCTTCAACCACGTCATCAGTCTTGGCCCTTACCGCTTCGTGGAAACCAACCACCTTCCGGCTATCCTGCCGACCCTGGCGGCCGTGCCGGGAGCGGCGGGCGGCAAGGGCTACGTGGTGCAGGAGTGGAGCGACGGGGGCCGGCGCGTGCTGGTGCTGCGGCAGATGTGATGCGATTTTGGATTTTGGATTGCCGTCTATAGTGTACCAATCAACCCTGGTTGAACCAGGGACCGATGAGGCGCGCCGTCAGCAACTCGCTGGGAACCAGAGGATCGTCGGCGTCGGCGGCCAGGAAGACCAGGGTGGGGTCGCGCTCGTCGAGCAGCAGGCCCTCGACCTTGAGGGGCAGCAGATCGCCGTCGAGGTCAACGATGGGCGCGGAGCGCGGCGCGCCCGCGGTCGGCAGCAGGCCAAGGGCCGAGCCGACGACCTCGCCGTCGTCCACGGCGTTGGGCGAGCGTTCGGCGGCGGCGCAGTAGAGGATGCCACCGGGGCAGAGGGTGGCGTCGGTAAAGGTCAGGCGCGCGCCGTCGAGCAGACCGAGGTGGTACCGGGTAATAGCCTGGAGCGGGGGAGGCGAAGCGGTTGCGGGGTCGGCCAGATAGGCGGCCAGGGCCGGCCAGGCGATGTCGCAGGTAGCGTCAACCGGTTGCAACTCCCCGCGGGGCGCGCCGTTGCCGCGCTGGAAGAGTCGCAGTGTCTCGCCCGAGGGCAGCAGCACCGCGCCTTCGAGGTTCAGTTCGCTGCCGGCGAAGGCGGGTGCGCGAAGGGCGGCGTAGAGGGCCGTGGCCTCCACCAGGCGCATGTCCGGCGCCGGGGCCGTGATGTGGCGCATGACCAGGACGCGCTCGCGTTGCGGCGTTGAGCCAGAGCCGAAGGCGATGAGCGTCGCGCCGGCAGACTCTGGCACCACCACGCAGGCCTCCAGATCGAGCTTCAGGGCCCTGGTGCCCCGCAGTTCGTCGAACTGCCGTTTCCCGCCGGGGCCGGGGGGCAAGGTTACCGCGCGCACCTCCCAGGAATCAGGGTCGATCAGCGCCACAAAATGCGCGTCATCCTGAATGGCGAGCATGAAATCCCCGACGCGAACCAGGCTCGACGCCGCGCGCACGTGGGCCGGGCGGTCAAGGGATGGGTCGGCGCCGACGGTGTAGCGCAGCGGGCGCCGGTGCAGCACCTGGACCAGCAGCCGCGGGTCGTGGTGGGCCTCGATCATAGGGGCGCCTTTCTACATAACTGTCATACAAGGGCATGGGGAAACCCGGTTTCCCCATGCCCCTGCCCGCCGGGCGGGCACGGACGGCCTCAGCGCCCGGTGGATGCCGATTGGCAGGTCAGGGGCGAAAGTTTTGCCTCAATAGTCCTGCGATAACGGGCCAGCGATGGATCGCTCCTCGGAGGGCGTGATGTTCACCGGGCGCAACTCGCGAATAAGAATAGTGATAATCGTTACTACCGGAACCGTGAGTAGCGCGGCAAAGAAGCCACCGACCAGCCCGCCGACGTAGAGCCCGAACAGCACCGCCCCCGGTGGCACCTTGATCGCCCGGGCGAAGAAAAAGGGCACCACCACGTACACCGCCGCCATGCCGATAATCGTCTCGGCAATGATGATCCAGATGACCGCCGACTGGCTCACCGTCGAGGCGGCCAGCACCGCCAGTCCCAGGCCAACCAGGCCGCCCAGATAGGGGATGAACTCCAGCAGGCCCGAAATGACGGCAATCGGGACGGCGAAGGGAATGCCTACCACCAGGCCGGCGATACTGTACCCGATGACGTAGTAGCCCGAAATCGCCAGTTGGGCCATGAACCAGCGCGACAGACCTTCGCTTACCGCGCCGAGCAGGCTGACCACCCGGGGCCGGTAGACCGCCGGCACGAAGAAGTGCAGTAACCAGAGGCGGGTCCCGCTGCTGGTGACGAGGGTAAACACCAGCACCAGCAGCACGAACAGGGTCCAGAAGAGCGCCCCCACCTGGGCCGCTGCGCCGATCAGGGCGCTGGAAACGCCCCCCATCAGCCCGCTTATGGTGCTAAGGATGGTCGTCATGGGCAGTTGCACCACGCCGGCTTCGAGCCGCGGCGCGATCGCCACCAGCAGCCGCGCGAGGCCGTCGAGCGCCGTGGCGAAGAGCGGCAGCACCTGCACCCCTAGATACAGAAAGAGTACCACGATCAGCGTCAGCACCCCGGCGACGGTCACGCCGCCGGGCACCCCGCGCCGCCCGAGGCGCGTCACCAGCGGATAGAGGAGCATGCTCAACAGGGCCGCCAGGAACAACAGCAGGGCCACCGAACGGATCAGCGGCAGCAACGGTCCCACCAGAATCAGCGCCACCCCGAGACCAAACAGTGCGAACCACGTCCGGGCGGTAATCTGTAGCATCGGGACCTCGCAAATCTTCCCATCGGGCAGGGAGACCCTCCAGGGGTTCTTCGAGGGGTCTCTCGGGTGGGCTTTGCCCTCCCGGCCCCTCCCACGAGCACAGACATGGGGAAACCCGGTTTCCCCACACCCTTCCGATCGGACGGTTGCCCAACCCCCGCGCGTGGCGCTCACGGGCCGCGGCCTCCAGAAAGGCCGCGAAGTTCAGCTACCGGCTCAACTGCCGCCGGCCGGACAGTGTTTGTTGCGCCTGCGTGAACCGGGTCCATAGTACCATGACGTGCTGGCTGGAAGAGTGCGTCACAACCGCGTCGCACGTGTGGGGAGGTGGGGAGGTCAACGGTGTTGAGATCCTTCGACAATCTGGCGTTTATCTTCTTCTGCGTTCAGCATGACAAAATGGGAGGGTCTGGGAGGGCTTTGCCCTCCCAGGAATCCCCATCCCAGCTCTTGCGTGGAACGGGACTTGCCGGATGCGCCACTCTACAGATGATCACCCTATGCAAAAAAGAGGGTGGCAAGGGCGCGCGGGATCATCGCCGCGCTTCGCACCTGCACGTAGCGCCCGTGCCGCTTTGCGGCGAGGCGCCGACCAGCGGCGACGGCTTCGGGGTCGGCGCTAGGGCCGAGCACGTGCAGGCGCTCGATGCCAGTGAGGGCCGTCAGGGGATCATCGCCAGCGGTAGCCAGGCAATCGCTGAGCAGCACCACGGCCCGTTCGGCCCGGGGTGCGCGAGCCAGTTGAGAGGCGGCGGCACGCAGGGCAGCGGCGAGGTTGGTTACCCCCTTGCCGCGAAGGGCCAGCAGATCGTCAATCACCGCCTCGGGCGGGCGATGGCGACCCTGTTCGCGCAGCACCAGCGCGTCACGGGCAAAGACGATAATGCTGCAATCCGTTTCGGCATCAATTGCCAGGAGCGTGGCCGCCGCGGCCATCGCCGCGGTTGCCAGCCCTTGCCCGCGCATCGAGCCGCTGTAGTCAACCAGCAGGGCGATCGCCCGCGCGGTCGCGCGCCAGCGGTGGGTGACCACATCGTCGCGCGTGACCGTTCGCCCCGGCGCGCGCTCGATGGTCCGCTCCAGATCAAGCTCACCCTCGGCGCAACCGGTTTCGACCATCAGACGGCGGTAGCCCCGTCGCCAGCGCCACCCGGCCTTCCCCAGGCGCAGGAAGATCCGCGCGGCCAGGCGGCGCGCCCTGGCCCGCAGCGCCGGGTCGGTGGCGGCGCCCAGGTCGCAGAGCAAGCTGAGGGCCGCGTCGGGATCGGTCTGACACAAACCGGCAAGACTCTGTTCGTCAAGCTCGCCTACCGCGGGCGAAACCATGTGAAAGTGTGGATGGGTGGCTTCCAGGTCGTACCGGCTCAAGGTGCGGCGCGCGGCTGCCTGCACCGCGGCGCGCGCGTCGGCGCCGGTCAACATTCGGCCCTGGTCGCCGGAGGCTGGCGGCCCTGGCCCGTGGCCGGTTCCGTGCTGATCGAGCGGCGGGGGCTGGGATGGAGACTCGCGCTGCCGGGTGGCCAGAAGCTGGTCGAGCATGTCGGCCAGGATAGTCTCGGGCGCGCGTTCGCAGCCCTCGTCGAGCTTGATGCGACCGGAGAGGGCCGCCAGGGCGGCATCGAGCAGCGTGGCGCGCCCCGGCGCGGTCTCGCCGCGCAGACGGCTCAATCCCCGGGCTATCAGCACCAGATCGATGGCCCCGCGTACCGACGAACCGGCACGAATGTCGGGGTGCGCGCGGGTCATGCGGGTGAGCGCGACCGCGATTGCCACCAGCGCCTCGTCGCCACCGGTGGCCCGGCGCACAATCTGGCGCTCGGCTTCCTCATCCTGATACCCGATCGCCACCCGGCACATCCGGTCGGCGATGGCCTGGCTCACGCGGGCCGTACCTACCGCGTCGAAGGGGTTCATGGCGGCGATCAGCCGGAAGCCCGCCCCGGCGCGGATGTGCCCGAGGCGGGGCACGTGGATCTCGCCCTCGGCCAGCACCGTGATCAGGACGTTGAGGGTCTCTTCGGGAACGCGGTTAAACTCCTCGATGTAGAGCAGCGCCCCTTCTCGCAGCGCCGCCATAAGCGGTCCCGGGGTGAAGCACTCGGGCTGGTAGCCCTGTTGCAGAACCATGGCGGGATCAAAGGACCCCAGCAGGCGCGCCGGGGTCAGTTCGGCATTGCCCTCGACAAAGACGACCTGCAACCCTGCCGCGGCGGCCAGGGTTCGCAGCAGTGTTGATTTGCCCGTGCCCGGCGGCCCTTCGAGGACGATGTGGCGGCCGGTGGCGAGGGCCACGGCCAGCACTTCGGCCTCGCGGCGCAGCCCGACGATGGTCTGTTCGAGGCGTTCAAAGAGGTGTTCGGTGGGAAACTGCATCAGGCGGCCTTGAGCGTGGGAGGGCGCAGCCCTCCCACGTTAGTGCTCGTGGATGATCACGCCACGCACGTTCTTCCCGGCGAGCAGGTCCTCGTAGCCCTGGTTGATCTCCTCCAGGCGATAGCGCCGCGTCACCAGTTCATCGAGCTTGAGCTGGCCGTCGCGGTACAGATCGAGCAGCTTGCGGATATCGTACATCGGATTGGAATGGCCAAAGAGCGTGCCCTTCACCTCTTTCTGGAAGAGGGTCATCACCGCACCGGAGAGGTGCACGGTCTTCTTCGCCGGATCGGCCAGACCGGTGAGCACCATCGTGCCGCCCTTGCGAATAACGTCAAATGCGGCCTGAACCACCTCTTCATTGACGATGTCCACCGTGACGATCGCCTTGTCGGCCCCAACGCCGCGGGTGAGCCGGGAGGCGAGTTGCTGCGCCTCTTCCGCCGTAGCGACGCTGTGGGTGGCGCCGAACTCCTCGGCTTTTTCGCGCTTATTGGCCAGCGGATCGACCGCGATGACATGCCGGGCGCCGGCGTGGGCGGCCCCCTGCACCGCGTTGATGCCGATACCGCCGATACCGTAGATCACCACCGTATCCCCGGGGGTGACCTGCGCGGCGTAGACCGCCGAGCCCCAGCCGGTGGGAACGCCGCAGCCGACCAGGACGGCGACATCGAGGGGGATGTCCGGGTCAATGACCACGCAGGAGTTCTGCGAAATGACCGAGTAGCGGGCGAAGGTGCCGAGCATGCACATGGCGCCGAGATCCTGGCCTCTGGCGTGAAAGCGGAACGTGCCATCGGGCATTGCGCCTTCGAGGATGGTGGCGCCCATATCGCAGAGGTTCTGCTGGCCGGTCGAGCACCAGCGGCAGTGACCGCAGGAGGGAATGAACGAGCAGACCACGTGGTCGCCTGGCTTGACGCGGGTGACGCCGGGGCCGACGGCTTCGATGATCCCCGCGCCTTCGTGGCCACCAACAATCGGAAAGCGCGGCACCAGGTCGCCGTGCCGCAAATGTTCATCGGAATGGCACAACCCCGCGGCGACGAAGCGGATCAGCACCTCGCCGTCCCGTGGTTCGTCGAGTTCGACTTCCTCGATCGCCCACGGCTGGCCAACGTCCCAGAGCACCGCTGCGGTCGTCTTCATTGACTGATTCCTTTCTGTTGACGGTCTACGGTTAACGAGACTTCGTCTCGGCGGGGGGCAGGGGCCGCAGGGTTTCCCGTTCCGGCGCGGCGCAGCTTCGCCGCGCCACACCAGAGCAAGGCTTTTGGAGGGGCAAAACCCCTCCCAGCCTTCCCTCTTCCCCTGCCGGGGAGATGCTGTGCGCAACGCTCCTGGTCGCGCCAACAAGGTTCTCCCGGCAACATTTCTATAGGAAACCGTTCCTGTGCGGTATGATATAGTATACCTGACTGTTGGAAAACGAGCAAGGAACCGACCGGCCTGAACGGCGCCCCGCACCATTGTTGGCCGGTGGGGGCGAAATGGTTGTTGCCCCTACCGATGGTCACCCGGGGTGGGGGCGAAATGGTTTTCGCCCGTACCGATGGTTCCCCGGGGGGTGGGGGCGAAATGGTTTTCGCCCCCTACCGGCGGGCATTGTTCATCCCCGCGCTGGCGCCGCGCCCACCCGGCGGTAGGGGCGGTACACCGGCTGCCACATGGCCGCCTCGATCTGGCGCGCCAGTTCATCGTCGGCCATGGGAGGCGCCACGCCCTCGGCCATGGCTGCCCGGGCGACGGCGTGGGCCACCTCGCGGGAGACCTGGCGCACGTCCTCCAGCGCCGGGTAGAGGGCCCGACCCGGATCGCGGCGGATGGGCGCGCGGGCGCTGAGGGCCCGCGCCGCCGCGATGAACATGCCATCGGTTACGCGGCGCGCACCGCTGACCAGCACCCCCAGGCCCACCCCGGGAAAGATGAAGGCGTTGTTGCACTGCCCGATCGACACACTCTGTCCATTGACGTTAACCGGCGCAAACGGGCTGCCCGTGGCAACCAGCGCGCGCCCGTCGGTCCAGGCCAGCAGATCGGCGGGGCGGGCCTCGCTCTTGCTGGTGGGGTTGGAGAGGGGAAAGATCACCGGTCGCGAGGTATGGGCGGCCATAGCGCGCACAATCGCCTCGTTGAACGCGCCGGGTTGCGCCGCCGTGCCCAGCAGGGCAGTGGGGCGCACATGCTGCACCACTTCGAACAAGGGGACACGCGCCAGGTCGGCAAAGCCCCAGGCGGCCACCTGTTCCACGGGGTGAGCGTAGACCTGCTTGGCCGGTTCCAGATCGGCGCGCCCGCTATGCACCAGGCCGCGGCTGTCCACCAGCCAGATCGCCGCCCGCGCCTCGGCGAGGCTGCGGCCCGTATGGACCATAGCGGCCACAATCTGGTCGGCGATGCCGATGGCGGCCGAACCGGCCCCCAGAATGACCACGCGCTGCTCGCCGAGGGGGATGCCGGTGATGTCGGCGGCGGTGATCAGCCCGGCCAGGGTGACCGCGCCGGTGCCCTGGATGTCATCGTTGAAGGTGCAGAGCTGGTCGCGGTAGCGCTCGAGCAACCGGGCGGCGTTCTGTTTGGCGAAATCCTCCCATTGGAGAATAGCGTTGGGGAAGAGGGTTCTTACGGCCTGCACGAAGCTCTCGACAAAGTCGTCGTATTCGGCGCCGCGCACCCGCTGGTGGCGCCAGCCCAGGTACAGCGGATCCTCGAGCAGTTCCTGGTTGTTGGTGCCCGTATCGAGCACCACCGGCAGCGTCGTGGCCGGGTGAATGCCCGCGCAGAGCGTGTAGAGCGACAGCTTGCCCACCGGGATACCCATACCGCCGACACCCAGATCGCCCAGACCCAGGATGCGCTCGCCGTCGGTGACAACGATGACCCGCACGTCTTCAATCGAGGCGTGGCCGAGCATCGCGGTGAGATGCTGGCGATAGGGGTAAGCCAGGTAGATGCCGCGCGGACGCCGGTAGATGTGGCTGTACTGCTGGCAGGCCAGCCCGACGGTGGGGGTGTAGATGATCGGCAGCATCTCGCTGACATGGGCCTGCACCAGGGCGTAGAAGAGGGTCTCGTTGCGGTCGTGGAGCGCGGCCAGGTAGATGTACTTCTCCAGGTCGCTCGACTTCTGGCGATAGCTCTCGTAGGTGCGGACGAGTTGTTCGTCGAGGGTCGCGACGTGGGGCGGTAGCAGACCGAGGAGATCGAACTCCAGCCGTTCGGCTTCGGTGAAGGCGCTGCCTTTGTTCAACAGCGGATTGTCGAGGAGCTGCTGACCGCTGATGGCCACGTCGAGGGGCGGCAGGTTGGCGCTCATGAAGGACCTTCCCTTTCCAGGGGTTGTGGAGGGTTGCTCTGGCACTGCAACGAAACGGCGTCTGTCAGGGGGGGCGGAGGAGCGAAGTTCCCGCTACTGCCAACGAAGTCTCGTTGTAGAGCATCGGCGCACGCCTCACTGTTGCCAGCGGCGTAGGAACGGCCCGGCGGGCCGTTCCTACGCCGGGCCATCGCTACACCGGGCTGTCCCTACGCCAGGCCGTCTCTTCAGGCGTGCGGCGTTGTTTCGCTCTGCTCCTCGCCGAGCTGGGCGAGCATGGTTTGCGTATCAATCAGGTGGTTGTTGAAGATCTCGCGGGCGACGTCGAGGAGTTGGAAGATCATCGGGTCGCGAACGCGGTAGTACACCGTGGTACCCTCTTTGCGCGTATCAACGATGTTCTTGTTGCGTAAAACGGCCAGTTGCTGGGAGACGCTGGACTGGTCCATCTCCAGCGCCTGCTGGAGTTCCTGCACGCTCCGTTCGCCGCCACGCAACTGCCCCAGGATCACCAGGCGCGCCGGGTGACTGAGGGCCTTGAGGAACTCGGCCATGAAGCGATGGATAGGTTGTTGCATTGCTCCCCCTTTGGAGCCTGTTGAAAATATTTATATATTTTGATATTATGCAGCCTTCTGGCTCATTGTCAATAGTGTGACCATGAGCGCAGGGCTACTGCAAAGATCCTGCTGGCACCCCCCGTTTTGCCCACGCCGCGTGCGCGGACGTCCCGCCCGCTTGCGGGCCGGAGGCCCGCGTCCCCGGGTGCGCGGGCGTCCCGCCCGCCTGCGGGCCGGAGGCCCGCGTCCCCGGGCGTGCCAGCAGTCTCATGCAACGTCGGAACGCGAACCCATCCTGCGCCTTCGCCTTCGCCCCGGCGGCTCGCGAGCCTGGCGCGCCCCCGGCCCGAGCCGGGACGCGGGCGGCAGGCCGGGGGCGCGCGCAGCGCGTAGCGAAGGGGGCGAAAACCACGCCGTTGCATCAGCCCTGCCATGAGCGTTGTCGGGGTGGTCCTGTGTCACCGTACCTGTTCAGATGTACCGCAGAGCGCGCAGCGGAACGGAGTCTGCTGCGGCTCCGCATGGGCACGCTGCGCGGCGAGTTCAGATGTACCGCAGAGCGCGCAGCGGAACGGAGAGGGTGAACGTTTTGAAGCCCTCCGCGCCCTTTGCGGTGCGAACGTGTTCGGTAGATGTGAACCCTATCGTGTTGCCCCGGGATTGACAGCAGCAGGAATTCCCGTTACACTGCACTCTATGAATATACAAATATAAAGGTATTTGAATATTTAGTTGAGGTACCTATATCATGCAAGCCCTGCTCGACCGTCTGCCACTGGTTGCCTTGCTGCGCCGGGAGTTCGAAGGCTACTCGCCTACGAAGTTCCGGCAGGATCTACTCGCCGGCATTACCGTGGGCGCCGTCAGTCTGCCCCTGGCGCTGGCCTTCGGCGTCGCTTCAGGCGCCGACGCCCCGGCGGGCCTGGTGACTGCGATTCTCGCCGGGGCGATCATTGGCGGGCTGGGTGGGGCCGCCTACCAGATCAGCGGCCCCACCGGGGCGATGTCGGCGGTGTTGATCGGCCTGGCCGGTCGCTACGGCCTCGAAGGGGTCTGGATCGCTACCCTGCTCGCCGGGATCATGCTGATCTTGCTGGGATTGTTCCGCATGGGGCGCTACGTTGCCTTCATTCCCTCCCCGGTGATCGCTGGCTTCACCAGCGGCATCGCCCTGATTATCGCCATCGGCCAGCTCGATAATGTGCTCGGCGTGACGACGCCAAAGGCCGAGAATGCCATCGAGAAGCTCATCCACTACTTCACCCATCCCGTGGTTCCCGACTGGCATACGCTTGCGCTGGCTGCAGTGGTGATGGCGACGATGATCGTCCTGCCGCGCTTTACCAGAGCCATCCCTGGCTCCCTGGTCGGTATCATCCTCGCCACTGGCCTGAGCCTGGCCCTGAGCTGGCAGGCGCCGATCATTGGCGATATACCCCGCACCATCCTGCTCGATCACCGGCTGACCTGGGACAGCATTCCCTGGGGTCATCTGAGCGAGCTGCTAGCCCCGGCGGTCTCGATCGCCGCCCTGGGGGCCATCGAGAGCTTGCTCTGCGGTTCGGTGGGTGCGACGATGAGCGGGAAGCCCTTCGATAGCAACCAGGAGTTGATCGGCCAGGGCGTGGGCAACCTGATTATTCCCTTCTTTGGCGGCGTACCGGCCACGGCAGCGATTGCCCGCACCAGTGTAGCCATTAAGAGCGGCGCCGTAACCCGCGTGACCAGTCTGGTGCATTCGGTCTTGCTGCTGCTCAGCGCGCTCATTCTGGCCCCGGCGATTCGCTACGTGCCCCTGTCGGCCCTGGGCGGGGTGCTGCTGGTCACGGCCTGGCGCATGAATGAGTGGGAGAGCATTCATTTCTTTGTCAATGCCCGCCTCAAACACGCCATCGCCGGCTTCCTGATTACGATGCTTGCTACTGCGGCCCTTGATCTGACCCAGGCCATCCTTATCGGCCTGGCGATCTCGGCCCTCATCTACCTGCGCCAGTCGGCTTCCAGCACGGCCGTCACCAGTGCGCCCGTGAATCCCGAGTTCCTGCAGGCGCAGGGGATGCCGATCACCGCCAGTTGCCCGAGCATCCATGTCTACTACCTGACCGGGCCGGTTTTCTTTGGCAGCGTGACCACTGTGCTGGAGGCCTTCGAGACGGCGGGCGATTACCACAGCCTTGTTATCAGTATGCGCGGCGTGCCGCTGATTGACGCCATGGGCGTCCAGGCGTTGCGGCAGATTGTGGAGGAGCACCACGCCCGCGGCGGCGAGGTGCTGTTCACGGCCCTGCAACCGAGTGTGATGGATATGTTCCGGCGTACCGGCCTGCTCGACCTGGTGGGGCCGAGGAATATCTTCTGGAGTTCGGCCCACGCGATTATCGAGTTGCACGAGCAGCGCATGGTCGCGGGGTGCCCGCATTGCGATCGGCGCGGGGGGACCTGCGCCGTGCTGCAGATGGCCCGCGAACGTCTGGCCCGCGAGGCCCGGCGCGGTGGTTCGCAGCCCGCCGCCACGTCAGTGTGAGGCGGGTGACGAGCGTTCCTCGGACCTCTCAGGTATAGGGGCGGTGCGCGCACCGCCCCTATACCCATTATCCCCGGAACGGCTGGACCGAAGCGGCCAGCGTTTGCCGGTGCAACCGGTTCGGGAACTGGCATGCTACCCGGCCGCCTCCAGATGTACCGCGCCAGATCCAAGATCCAAAATCAAAAACCCATAATCGCTCCCGTAAGCTCTTCGCTGACCCGCCACAACTCGCGCTGCAGCCGCGGGTCGGTGGCGGGTTTTGCTATGCGCCGCGGGCGCCGTTTCACGAAGTAGGCCCCGCTGATCCTCGCTACTTCGGGTGAAGTCGCCAGATAGGTCGTGGTCTCCGCCCCAGCAGCGGGGCTGACCATCACCGCGGTGATGAGCCGTTGCAGCAGCTTCTGGGGCCACGTCGGGTGCGGCCAGAGTTGCCAGATGTTGGTGGCGACGTGGCCAGGATGCAGCGAGTTGGCGGTGATGCCGCTCCCCCGCAGCCGCTCCGCCAGTTCCTGTGTCCAGAGTTGCACGGCGAGTTTGGAGGTGGCGTAGGCCCGGAAGCCGTCATAGTGGCGGGTCAGTTGCAGGTCGTTCAGGTCGAGCCGCCCGTAGCGATAGGCGTCGGAACTGACATTGACGATCCGTGCGCCGGGACTCTGGACGAGCAGGGGGATCAGCCCGGCGGTCAGCAGGAACGGGCCGAAGTAGTTGGTGGCCATGGTGCGCTCGAAGCCGTCTTCGGTTTCCTGGCGCTGGAGGAAGAAGGCCCCTGCGTTGTTGATCAGCACGTCCAGCCGGGCGTGGCGCTCGCGCACCTCGGCGACGCACCGCCGCACCGAGCGCAGCGAGGCCAGGTCGAGCGGGGTCACGCTGATGCGCGGGTTGCCGCTCTCGCGCAGCAGGCTGGCGCAGACGCGGTAGGCTTTCTCCAGGTTGCGGCAGGCCAGGATCAGCGTGGCACCCTGCCGGGCCAGGTTGCGGGCCGTCTGCAGCCCGATGCCGCTGGTCGCCCCGGTGAGCAGGATGCTGCGATCGCGCATCACGATTGTCGCTCCTTCCTCTGAGGTTCGCGCTTCTCAATTCTACGCCCGTTGTTCATTTACTGAAATTGACTTATATGAACAGACAGGGCTAATGCAACGTCTGTGGGGCAAGCCCCAGACTCCGCTGTTTCGGGCGGCGTAGTCGCCCATAACCCCCTTCGCCGGAGGCGGAACCCCGGGTTCCCTGGCTCCGGCTGGCCGGTGAGTCGCCTATGGGTGCAACCCGGAGGGCTGCACTTACCACAAATGACAGGCAACCCTGGCAGTGTTCCGAATCATTGCAAGGACCGTTTATGGGTGAACGTTTCCTCGGGATCGATGTCGGCTCAACGACGGTCAAGGTCGTGTTGCTCGATGAGACCGGCGCGTTTCTCACCCATCGCTACCGCCGCTCGAATGGACGGCCCCGCGCCACCTTGATCGCCTGCCTGCGTGATCTGGCCGCCGCGCATGACCTCGCGGCCATCGCCGGGGTGTGCCTGACCGGTTCGGGCGGTGAGGCCATCGCCCGGCTGATCGGCTGCCGCCACGTCAACGAGTTGATCTCCCAGACCCGCGCGGTGGGCGCGCTGCACCCCGAGGCGCGCTCGGTGATCGAGATCGGCGGGCAGGACAGTAAGTTTCTCGCCCTCGACTGGGACGCGACCACGAACCAGATGCGCCTGGTTGATTTCGCCATGAACTCCCTCTGCGCCGCCGGCACCGGCTCGTTCCTCGACCAGCAGGCCGAGCGCCTGGGCATCGCCATCGAGGGCGAGTTCGCGCGGCTGGCCCTGCAGTCGAGCAGCCCGGCCCGCATCGCCGGGCGCTGCACGGTCTTCGCCAAGTCCGACATGATCCACCTGCAGCAGCAGGGCCGCCCGTTGCCCGACATCCTGGCCGGTCTCTGCCTGGCGCTGGCGCGTAACTTCAAGAGCGTAGTGGCGCGGGGCAAGCGTTTTGCGCCGCCCATTCTCTTCCAGGGCGGGGTGGCCTACAACCAGGCCGTGGTGCGGGCCTTCGAGACGGTGCTGGAGCTGGCCCCCGGCGAGTTGATTGTACCCGAACGCCACGAGGTGATGGCGGCCCTGGGCGCGGCGCTGATCGCCCGCGACGATGCCGAGCGCGGCCTCACGGCGCGCCTGCCCGAGCTTGAGCGCCTCGAAGCGGCGTTGCAGGCCCCGGCCCCGCGGCGCGCTATGCCGCCCCTGCGCCCGGTCGTCGCCGGGTCCGCCACGGCGCCCATCGGTTGCGCCGGCGCCCTCGCCGGTCGCCTCCCGGCGTACCTGGGGATCGACGTCGGTTCGATCAGCACCAACCTGGTGCTGGTCGAGGCCAGCGGCCAGGTGATCGCCCGGCGCTACCTGCTGACCGCCGGGCGGCCGCTGGAGGCGGTGCGGCAGGGGTTGCGCGAGTTGCGGGACGAGGTGGGCGATCAGGTGGAGGTGCGCGGCGTGGGAACGACCGGCTCCGGGCGCTACCTGACGGCCGATTTCGTTGGCGCCGACGCGGTGCGCAACGAGATCGCCGCCCAGGCCCGCGCCGCCCTGGCCCTCGACCCCACGGTGGATACGATCTTCGAGATTGGCGGGCAGGATAGCAAGTACATCCGCCTGGCCCACGGGGCGGTGGTGGACTTCGCCATGAACAGCGCCTGCGCCGCCGGCACCGGCTCGTTCCTCGAGGAGCAGGCCGACCGGCTACGCATTAGCGTGCGCCGCGAGTTCAGCGAACTGGCCTTCGCCACCGGACAGCCCGCCGCCCTTGGCGAGCGTTGCACCGTGTTCATGGAGTCCGACCTGGTGCACCACCAGCAGCAAGGGGCGGGGCAGGCCGATCTGGTGGGCGGGCTGGCCTACGCCGTGGCGCAGAACTACCTCAACCGGGTGGTGGCCGGGCGGCCCCTGGGCGCGCGGATCTTCTTCCAGGGTGGGGTGGCCGCCAATCGGGCGGTGGTGGCGGCCTTCGAGGCCCTCACCGGGCGGACCATCACCGTGCCGCCGCACCACGATGTCACCGGGGCGATCGGGGCGGCCCTGCTGGCGCGGGAGGAACTGGCCCGCCAGACCAACGGCGTCGCTCCGCCGACGCGCTTCCGGGGCTTCGACCTCTCCGACCGGCACTACGCGACCAGCACCTTCGTCTGCCAGGCCTGCCCCAACCTCTGCGAGGTCAACCGGGTGACCATCGCCAGCGAGCCGCCGATCTTTTACGGCGCGCTCTGCGATCGCTTCGAAGAGGCCGGGCGCGCCCGCTCCCGCGGGGCCGATCTGCCCGACCACTTCGCCGAGCGGCAGCGCCTGTGGCTGGGCGACTACCGCGAGCTGGAGCGACGTCCCGGCCGGCCACGCATCGGCCTGCCCCGCAGCCTGATCGTCTACGATATGTTCCCCTACTGGCGGGCCTTCTTCGCCCGTCTGGGCATGGACGTGGTGCTCTCCGAGCCGACCAACCCGGCCCTCACCCGTCGCGCCCTGGAGCACGCCGCCGCCGAGACCTGCTTCCCCGTCAAACTGGCCTTCGGCCACGTGCTGGATCTCCTCGACAAAGACGTCGATCGCCTCTTCGTGCCCGTGGTCGCCAGCCGAGAGGACCCCCAGCCGGGCCAGGCGGAGAGCAACTACTGCCCCTTCATCCCCGCCACGGCCTACATGGTCGCCGCGCATCTGTCGCTGCACGGCAGGGAGGCCCGGCCCATCCTCGGCGCCATACGCGCCCACGATCCGGCCTTCAAGCGCCACGACCTGCGGCGCCTGGCCCGGGAACTCGGCGTCTCGCCGGTGGCGATTGAGGCGGCGGACACGGCGGGCAACGCGGCGCAGCAAGCATTCTATGCCGCACTGGAGGAACGGGGCCGGGCCGCCCTGGCCGCGCTGCCGCCCGACCGCCCGGCGGCGGTGCTGGTCGGGCATCCTTACAATACTCATGACCCGCGCCTGTGCCTCGACCTGCCCTACAAGCTCCGCAAGCTCGGCGTTGTGCCCCTTCCCCTCGATTACCTGCCGGTGCGCGGGGTGGATCTGTCCGACGAGTTTCCGCACATGTACTGGCGCGGCGGGCAGGAGATCCTCGCCGCCGGGCGCCTCATTCGTGACGATCCGCGCCTGCAGGCGATCGTGATCACCAACTTCGGCTGCGGCCCCGACTCCTTCCTCCTCGGCTACTTCAAGCGCATCATGGGCGACAAACCCTTCCTGGAGCTGGAAATTGACGAACACACCGCCGACGCCGGCATCATCACCCGCTGCGAGGCGTTTTTTGACAGCTTGCGCATGAGGCAGGGCCTATGAGCGTATCCGCGCCCCAGAAGACCTACTACTTCCCCTTCATGTGCGACCATGCCCTCATCCTGGCGGCGGCCTTCCGTGCCCAGGGGCAGCCGGCGGTCATGCTGCCGCCGTCCACCGATGAGACGCTGGCGCTCGGGCTGGCCCAGTGCGGCGGGCGCGAATGCGCCCCCTGCGTGCTGATCAGCGGCGACCTGGTGCGCCTGACCCGGCAGCCCGATTTCGACCCGGCGCGGGCGGTGCTGTTTATGGTCACCAGCAGCGGCTCCTGCCGCTTCGGGCAGTACGTCACCCTGCTGCGGCACATCCTCGACCGGCTGGGTTTGCAAGAGGTGGAGATCACCGGCCCGACGGTCAACGATGCCTACCAGGGGCTGGGCAGGAACCCCGTGCGCCTGCGGCGCCTGATCTGGGAGGGGGCGGTGGCGGTGGATCTGCTGCAGAAGCTGCTGCACCGCTACCGGCCCTACGAACGGGAGCCGGGGGCCGCTGACGCGATCTACCAGCGTTGCCTGGAGGAGGTGGTGGCCGCCACCGAGGCCGGCGGCGGGCGGGCGCTGGTGGCGGTGATGGAACGGGCCGCGCGGGCCTTCGAGGAACTGCCGGCGGAGCGCCGCGAACGCCGCCCGCTGATCGGCATCGTCGGCGAAATCTACCTGCGCCACAACCGCTACGGCAACCTCGACCTGGTGCGTCGGGTCGAGGCCCTCGGCGGCGAGGTTGACCTGGCGCCGATCATCGAATGGCTCTACTACGCCAACTGGCGCTACGACGACAACTGCCGCGTGCGCGGGCAACCCCTGGCCCGTGCACGCATGGCCCTGATTGACCGCTACCAGCGCGTGCTCGAACGCCGCCTGGCGCGCCCCGTGGCCCACTTGCTCGACCACCCCTACGAGACCCCCGTCGCCCGGCTGATGCGCTACGTCGAGCCGTACTACTCGACCGACCTGGGCAACGAGTGCCTGCTGTCGATCGGCAAAACGGTGGAACTGGCCCGGCACGGGGTGTGCGGGGTGATCAACGTCATGCCCTTCTCGTGCATGCCGGGGATCATCACCGCGGCCATCGCCCCGCGGCTGTGCCTCGACCTCGATCACCTCCCCTGGCTCGACATCGCCTTCGACGCCCAGGGCGGCACCAACCTCACCACCCGCCTCCAGGCCTTCATGTACCAGGCGGCCGAGTTCCAGGTGCGCCGGGGGGCGTAAGGGCGGGTTTGCCATCCCCTTGTTCCCAGGCCCTCTGGCAGGGGCGTGGGGAAACCAGGTTTCCCCGCCCTGCCGCAAGCCGCGGTGGGGCGCCGGCCGCGTCCCCATGGAGCAGGGGCGCGGGGAAACCCACCGGGTGGTCCCACGCCCCCAATGGTTAATAGAACGTCGCGTTAAGTTATCAAGCCATCCCTGGCACCCATAACGGAACGTGCTATATTCCTTGCAATCCATATCCATTCTTGACATATAGTAATCTTCGGCGCTAAACCCCGCCGGAGCGTTGAGATTAGCTCATCGTCGCGCTGCGTCGTGCAGCTTGCCTCGTTAAGTCTGTCCAGACGCTGGTTGTGGCCCGCTCGTGGGCCAGAATCCGCACCGTGGACAGGCGCATGGCGCCGTTTGCCTTGAACTCCGTTTCAAAGGCGAATCGGGCATACTCAGTGAGGAGGCGTTCATGGCGACGTCTGCATCCCTGTCGCGCACCTCTGACTTTTTCCGCGAAGTTGTTGCCGAGGCCCCGGTCGATCCCCATCTTGAGGCGTGTTTGCAGTGTGGCACGTGTGGGGGTTCCTGCCCCTCCGGTCCGGACATGGACCACACCCCGCGGGCGCTCTTTGCCATGATCGCCGCCGGGATGCGTGATGCCGTGCTCCGCAGCAATACGCCCTGGTACTGCGTGTCGTGCTACTACTGCATGGAACGCTGTCCCCAGGAGATCCGCATCACCGATGTGATGTACATCCTGAAACGCATGGCCATCAAGGCGGGCTACAGCGCCCAGACCACCGCGCCCAGGGGGCCGGGGTTCGCGCAGACCTTCGTCGATCACGTGGAGAACTATGGGCGCAGCTTCGAACTGGGGCTGATCACGCGCTACTATCTCAGCCACCGCCCCCTCGACGCGCTGAAGATGGCCCCGCTGGGCATGGGGTTGCTCAAACGCAGGCGCCTCGATCTCAACCCGCGCCCGATCCGGCAGATCGATCAGTTGAAGGCCATTCTGGACCGGGCCCGCGAGATTGACGCCGCCCATTCGGCGTAAGGCCGGGCGCGCGTCGGGTGTACCGCCTGGAGAGACGCGGCGAGGCGCGGCCTCCCCGCCCATCCCCTGTCCGACACCTGTCTGGAGGAGCGTGGGGCGCCCTGGTTTCCCCACCTCCCCGCCCATCTGGAGAGACCCTGCGCCTAATCCGCAATCCAAAATCCGCAATCCAAAATCGTATCAGGGGGAGGCCTATGCGCTACGGCTACTATCCAGGCTGCTCGTTGGAGCGCAACGCTGGCGCGTACCACACGTCGCTGATGGCGGTGGCCGCGCAGTTGGGGGTTGAGTTCG
Source organism: Chloroflexaceae bacterium (assembly GCA_034431835.1). Lineage (GTDB taxonomy): Bacteria > Chloroflexota > Chloroflexia > Chloroflexales > Chloroflexaceae > JACAEO01. The sequence goes on from DAOUDA010000273.1 coordinate 30,477, forward strand.
CCGAAGTTGATGATTGGAACTGCTGCGGGGCGACGGAGTTCATCGCCGTCAACCGGCTGCGGGCCTATGCCCTCGTCAGCCGCAACCTGGCCCTGGCCGCGCGCCAGACCACTGCTTCCAACGGCGCCTCGCAGGGCCAGCTGGTGGCCCCATGCAGCGCCTGTTATCTCAACCTGAGCAAGGTGGAGCACTATCTGAGCGAGTCACCGGCCCTGACCAGCGATGTGAACAACGCCCTGGCCGCCGGCGGGTTGAGTTACGAACCCGGCAGCGTGCGGGTGCGCCACCTGCTCGATGTGCTGGTCAACGATGTGGGCTACGAGAAGGTGGCCGCCCGGGTGCGCCGGCCCCTGCACGGGTTGCGCGTGGCGCCCTACTACGGCTGTCTGGTGGTGCGCCCCGGCTTCCAGGGGCGCTTCGATGACCCCGAGTATCCCACCTCCCTTGACCGGCTGGTGCGCACCCTCGGGGCCACGGTGGTGGATTATCCGCTCAAGGCCCACTGCTGCGGCGGGCACATGACCCAGATCAGCCGCGACGTGGCCCTGGAGTTGATCCGCCGCCTGCTCAAGAATGCCGCTGACTACCAGGCCGACATGATCGTCACCCTCTGCCCGATGTGCCAGTTGAACCTCGATGCCTTCCAGGAGAGCGTGAACGGCCTGTTCGGCACGGAGTACCGCATCCCCATTCTCTTCTTCACCCAGTTGATGGGGCTGGCCTTCGGCCTGTCGCCCGCCGCGGTGGGCATTGGCAAAGAGTTTGTTGACGCCCGCCCGGCCCTGGCGAAGATCGGCGCCGCCGCGCCCGCCGTGGCCGAGGCTACTCCTAAACGGAAGCCGCGCCGCAGCGACCAGAGCCTGCCGCTTCCGCAGATGCCGGAGGAGGAACTATGAGCGCCGAGACCTCCAATCGCGCCCGGCATGACCCCCGCGCGACGCCGGATGCCGGGCACGGCGAGCGCGTCGGTGTGTATGTCTGCCACTGCGGCCATAATATCGCCAATACCGTGGCGGTCGAAGAGGTCGCCGAGTGGGCCGGCGAGCAGCCCAATGTCGTCGTGGCCCGCGACTACAAGTTCATGTGTTCCAGCCTGGGGCAGGAGTTGATCGAGCAGGATATTCAACAACTCGGCCTCAACCGCGTCGTGGTGGCCGCCTGCTCGCCCCATATGCACGAGAAGACCTTCCGCACCGCCTGCCAGCGCGCCGGTCTGAACCCCTATCTCTTCGAGATGGCCAACATCCGCGAGATGGGCTCGTGGGCCACCGATGACCGCGAGGCGGCCACCCAGAAGGCCAAGGCCCAGGTCAAGGGCGCCGTTGACCGCGCCGTGCGCCAGCAACCGCTGGAGCCACTCTACGTGGACATCAATCCCAATACCCTGGTCGTCGGCGGTGGCATCGCCGGCCTCACCGCGGCCCTCGAACTGGCCAACGCCGGCTACCACGTCTACCTGGTCGAGCGCGATTCGTCCATCGGCGGCCATATGGCCAAGCTCGATAAGACCTTCCCCACCCTCGACTGCGCCGCCTGCATCCTCACTCCCAAGATGGTTGATGTGGCCAACCATCCCAACATCACCTTGATGACCTGGAGCGAGGTCACCTCCGTCCACGGCTACGTGGGCAACTTCACGGTGCGTGTGCGCAAGAAGGCGCGCTATATCAAGGAGGATCTGTGCACCGGCTGCGGCACCTGCGTCGAGAAGTGTCCGGTGCGGATCATTGACCAGAACTTCGAGGTGGGCCTGGGCTACCGCAAGGCGGTCTATCGCAACTTCCCCCAGGCGGTGCCCAAGTACCCGGTGATCGATACCGCCAACTGCACGTTCTTCCAGCGCGGCAAGTGCCGGGCCTGCGAGATCGTTTGCCCCACCGATGCGATCGATTTCAATCAGAAGGATGAGATCGTCGATCTGGAGGTCGGCAACATCATCCTGGCCACCGGCTACGAGCAGTTCGACGCCCGCCGCGTGCCCCAGTACGGCTACGGGCGCCTGGCCAATGTCTTCACCAGCATGGAGTTCGAGCGCATGGTCAACGCCGCCGGGCCGACCGCGGGCCGCGTGGTGCTGCGCGATGGCGTCACCGTGCCGAAGCGTGTCGGCATCATTCACTGCGTCGGCTCGCGCGACAAGAACCACCACGAGTACTGCTCGCGGGCCTGCTGCATGGCCGCGCTCAAGTTCGCCCACCTGGTCCACGAGCGAGTGCCCGAGGCCGAGGTGTTCAACTTCTACATTGACATTCGCGCCTCCGGCAAGCACTACGAGGAGTTTTACCACCGCGTGCTCTCCGAGGGCACGCACTTCATCCGCGGGCGCGTGGCCGAGGTCACCGATGCCGCCCGCGGCCCCGGCGAAGAGGGCCAGTTGATCATCCAGGTCGAGGATACGCTGATCGGCAAGCAGCGGCGCATCCCCGTGGATATGGTCATTCTGATGGCCGGCATGGAGTCGCGCAAGGACGCCCGCCAGATTGCCGCCCTCTTCGGGTTGGGGTGCGACTACGACGGCTGGTTCACCGAGCGCCACGCCAAACTCGACCCGGTGGTGACGATGACCGAGGGCATCCTGGTGGCCGGCGCCTGCCAGGGACCCAAGGCCATTCCCGAGTCGGTGGCCCAGGGGTCGGCGGCGGCGGCGCGGGTGGCCGGCATGATCGGCCAGCGCGTAATGAAGATGGAGCCGGTGCGCGCCAGTATTGACGCCGCGAGTTGCTCGGGTTGTCGCATCTGCAACACCCTCTGTCCCTATCACGCGATTACCTTCCACGAGGATCGCAAGGTCTCCGAGGTGATCACCGCCCTCTGCCAGGGATGCGGCGCCTGCGTGGCCGCCTGTCCCAGCGCGGCGATCAGCGGGGCGCACTTCACCCGTGACCAGGTGCTCGCGCAGATCGAGGGCATTCTGTGGGACGCGCGCCAGCCCGAGCTGCTCTGGCTGGAGCCGCAGTAGAGGAGGTTTGCCGTGGAGAACGAGTTTCAGCCCATCATCGTCGGCTTTCTCTGCAACTGGTGCTCCTACCGGGCCGCCGATCTCGCCGGTACGGCGCGCGTTCACTACGCGCCGACGATGCGCCCCATCCGTGTGATGTGCACCGCCCGCGTTGAGCCGGAGTTCGTGCTCAAGGCCCTCCGCGAAGGCGCCGATGGCGTGCTGATCGCCGGCTGCCACCCCGGCGAGTGCCACTACGTCGAAGGCAACATCAAGGCCCTGCGGCGCTTCACCCTGCTCAAGGCCATGCTGCGCCAGTTCGGTGTAGAGGACGAGCGCGTGCAACTGGTCTGGGCCGCCGCCTCCGAGGGCAAGCAGCTCGCCGAGGCCGTGGACCGCATGACCGAGCAACTGCGCGCCCTCGGCCCCCTCCGCTGGCGCCAGCGCGTGCTCGGCGAACAGCCCGTCACTCGCCACGCCCGTGAGGTAGAGGTGGGGGACTGAGGGGAACGTAGGCCATGGATGGGAAGGTCCGGGAGGGTGAAGCCTTCCCAGGAAGACTCTTTGTTCATACTGGTGGCGTGCGGCGCAGCCGCACCGGTAGAGGAGAGCACCTATGGCGAAGCCTACCTTCGCGATGTACTGGGCCGCCTCGTGCGGCGGCTGCGAGATCTCGCTGCTCAATGTCGGCGAGTTGATCCTCGATGTGGATGCCGCCTTCGACGTGGTCTTCTGGCCCTGCGTGGCCGACTTCAAGTACCAGGATGTCGAAGGCTATCCTGATGGCTCTATTGACCTGTGCCTGTTCAACGGGGCCATTCGCAACTCGGAGAACGAGGAACTGGCCCACCTGCTGCGCCGCAAGTCGAAAACCCTGGTGGCCTTCGGCTCCTGCGCCTACGAGGGCTGCGCCCCTGGACTGGCTAACCTGACCACTAATGCGGCCACTATGCGCTCCGTCTACACCGACAGCCTCACCACCGACGAGAGCCGTACCCAGGCGCCTCAGCCGGTCACGCAGGTGCCCGAAGGCGAGATCCACATCCCCGTGCTCTACGAGACGGTGCGCCCGCTTGACCAGGTGGTGCCGGTGGACTACATCATCCCCGGCTGCCCCCCCGAGGCGCGGCAGATCGCCGCGGTGCTGCGCGCGGTGCTTACCGGTATGCCCCTCCCGGCCCCCGGGGGGACGATCATCGGCGCCGGGAACGTGGCCCTCTGCGAGGAGTGCCCCCTGGCGAAGAACGTCAAGCAGATCACGCGCTTCTACCGCCCCTACGAGATCGTTCCCGACCCGGGGATCTGTCTGCTCGAACAGGGGCTGGTGTGCATGGGGCCGGCCACCCGCAGCGGTTGCGGCGCCCTCTGCCCTCAGGTCGGCATGCGCTGCGAGGGCTGCTATGGCCCCCTCGACGGTCAGGACCAGGGCGCGCGCATGCTCGCCGCGGTCGCCTCGGTGGTGGCCGCGGGCGGCTCGCACGTCGATGAGCACGCGCAGGCCCAGGAAATCGCCGCGGTCATGGATACCCTGGTTGACCCGGCCGGTACCTTCTACCGCTTCAGTCTGGCCCACTCGTTGCTGCGGCGCGCCCGCGTCGCCGATGACCCCGCATGAAGGAGGCGCCCATGAAACGGATCGCGATCGACCCCGTCACCCGCCTGGAGGGCCACGGCCGGATCGAGATCTTCCTCAACGATGAGGGCGATGTGGCCAACGCCTACTTCATCGTCCCCGAGCTGCGCGGGTTCGAACAGTTCTGCGTGGGCCGCCCCGCCGAGGAGATGCCCCGCATCACCGACCGCATCTGCGGCGTGTGCCCCGAGGCCCACCACATGGCCTCCGCCAAGGCCCTCGACGACCTGTTCAAGGTGGACCCGCCCCCCGCGGCGAAGAAGCTCCGCGAACTGCTCTACTCGGCCTTCTACGTGGCCGACCACACCACCCACTTCTACGCCCTGGCCGGCCCCGACTTCGTGATGGGCCCCGACGCGCCCCCCGCCGAGCGCAATATCCTCGGCGTGGTGCGCAAAGTGGGCCTCGAAATCGGCAAGCAGGTGATTGACGCCCGCATTCGCAACCACCAGGTCATCAAACTGCTCGGCGGTCGTGGCGTGCACCCCGTCGCCGCCCTCCCCGGCGGTTGGAGCCGGCCCCTCGCGCCCGCCGATCGCGAGGGCATCGAAGAGGCTGCACGCCAGAACGTGGACTTCGCCCTCTTCAGCCTCAAGCTGTTCGAGGACCTGGTGCTCGGCAATCCCCAGTACGTCGAACTGATCCTCTCCGATACCTTCACCCACCGCACCTACTCCATGGGCACGGTGGACGCCAACAACCGCGTCAATTTCTACGATGGCATGATCCGCGTGGTCGATCCCGACGGCGGCGAGTTTCTCAAGTACCACCCCCGCGAGTACGCCAGTCACATCGCCGAGCACTGCGAGAGCTGGACCTACCTGAAGTTCCCCTATCTCAAGGCCATCGGCTGGAAGGGGCTGGTGGACGGCAAGGACAGCGGCGTCTACTGCGCCACGCCCCTCTCGCGGCTCAACGCCGCCGATGGCATGGCCACGCCCCGGGCCCAGGAAGCCTACGAGAAGTTCTACGAAACCCTGGGCAGCAAGCGCGGCGCCAACGGGCGCTACCAGCCCGTCCACTATCGCCTGGCCACGCACTGGGCGCGTCTGGTGGAGTTGCTCTACGCCGCCGAGCGCATGCTCGAACTGGCCACCGACCCCCAGATCACCGATCCCGAGGTGCGCGCGCCCATCACCGCCACCCCCACCGAGGGCGTCGGCTCGGTCGAGGCCCCCCGCGGCACCCTGACCCATCACTACTGGACCGATAAGCGCGGCATCCTCACCCGGGTCAACCTGATCGTCGGCACCACCAACAACTACGCCCCCATCGCTATGTCGGTGAAGAAGGCCGCCCAGGGGCTGATCCAGAAAGGCACGGTGATCACCGAAGGGCTGCTCAACCGCATCGAGATGGGTTTCCGCGCCTACGACCCCTGCTTCGGCTGCGCGACCCACGCCCTGCCCGGCCAGATGCCCCTGGAGGTGGTGATCCGCGACGCTCAGGGCGCCGAGGTGCGGCGCCTCAGCCAGGGGATCGGGTGAGGTGTGGAGGTGTGGAGGTGTGGAGGTGTGGAGGTGTGGAGGTGTGGGAGCAAAACAGCTCTACAGCTCTACACCTCCACACCTCCACAGAAGAAAGAGATCCGTCATGCGTACCCTGGTCCTTGGTCTCGGCAATCCCATCCTGACCGATGACAGCGTGGGCGTGCGCGTGGCCGAGGAGGTGCGCGCCGCCCTCGCCCCGCGTCCCGAGGCGCCGGTCGTGGTCGAGACGGCCTCGGTCGGCGGCCTGGCGCTGATGGAAATGCTGATCGGCTACGACCGCGCCATTCTGATCGACGCCCTCTGCCGCGGTGACCAGGCCCCCGGCAGCCTCCTTCGGCTGACCCTGCGCGACGTGCAGGCCCTCAGTCCCACCGAGCGCAGCGTCTCGCCCCACGACACCAGCCTGGGGGTGGCCCTGGATCTGGGCCAGCAGATGGGGCTGCCGTTGCCGGCGGAAATCGTCATCTACGCTATTACCGTCACCGAGGTGCTCGACTTTGGCGAGGAACCGACCCCGCCGGTCGCCGCCGCCATTCCCGCCGCGGTAGACGCGGTGCTGGCCGAGGTGCTGGCGCGTGGAGGCGTGGAGGTGTCGAGGTGTTGAGGGGTCGAGGTGTCGAGGTGTTGAGGGGTCGAGGTGTCGAGGTGTAAGACTCCAGGTTTCCAAACCTCTACCTATCCACACCTCCACACCTCCACACCTCCACATCTCCACATCTCCACCCTCCCCAGGGGGCAGGCAACAACAACAGGAGGATCGTATGGTATCCCCGGAGCTCCTGCGCCGCTATCCATTTTTCGCCGGGTTCACCCCCGACCAGTTGACGACCCTCGCCATGGCCGCCGAGGAGATGGAGGTCCCCGGTGGCCATCGCTTCTGCAACGAGGGTGACGAGTTGCGCCATCTCTTCCTGGTGCTGGAAGGCAGCGTGGAGGTCACCCTGACCTTGCCTGAGAAGGGCAGCCGTTCGGTGCTCCCGCCGCCGGCGGGGCAGGCCCGCGAGATCACCCTCAGCGTGGTGCGCCCCAGCGAGGTCTTCGCCTGGTCGGCCCTGGTGCCGCCCTACCAGGCCACCTCGAACGTTGTGGCGGCCGAGGACAGCCGGGTGGTGGCGCTTGACGCCGCCGCGCTGCGCCAGCGTATCGAAAGCGATCCGTCCTTCGGTTGCCAGTTGCTCCTGCGTGTGGCCCAGATCGCCCGCGACCGCATTCAGGACCTGCACCTGGAGGCCCTGGCAAGCGCCGCCCAGTGATGCGATTTTGGATTTTGGATTTTGGATTGCCGTAATGGCTTCTCGGTGAGTTTTGGCGATCATCCTCTTCCCTACCACCTGATCCAAAATCCAAAATCCCAAATCCCCAATCGGTTGCCATAGTCTAAGCCCCGGTTGCGAGCCTCATACCCCAGATAATCCCCAGAAAGCGTAGATTCTTCCCATCCCGGCACACATACCGCCTACGGGGCGCAACGCCGCGCCCCCGCCGGGTTGAACCCCCACGGACAGCAACGCCGCGCCCCGTCCGCATGGAAACCCGGTAGCGCAATTGAGCGCGCGCCGGGGGAGCTTGAGGTTCCTCGCGCTCCCGCCTGCGAGAGAGTTGAGGAGGGCGTGGCCCTCCCAGACATAGCTGTACACGTTCCCGAAACGAGAGGCAGGTCTCCGATGGGTGAAATTGAAGGATTCTTGAAGTACGGGCGCCAGGAGTGGCGCGCGCGACCGGTTGCCGAACGGCTGCAAGATTACCACGATGTCTACGAGCCGCCGACCGACGCCGAGGTGCGGATCCAGGCCGCGCGCTGTATGGACTGCGGCATTCCCTACTGTCACATTGCCTGTCCGTTGGGCAATTTTATTCCCTGGTGGAACGACCGGGTGACCGAGGGCAACTGGGAAGAGGCCCTGGCGCAACTCCACCGCGACAACAACTTTCCCGAGTTTACCGGCCACCTCTGCCCGGCCCTCTGTGAAGGCTCCTGCTCCCTGGCGCTCTCCTTTGAGCCGGTGGCGATCCGCATGGTCGAGCTGCGGATTATCGAGTGGGGCTTCGAGCACGGGTTGGTGGGGCCCCAACCGCCACGCCGCCTGACCGGCAAGCGCGTGGCGATCGTCGGCTCGGGGCCGGCAGGCCTGGCCGCAGCGCAGCAACTGCGTCGCAAGGGCCACGCGGTGACGGTCTTTGAGCGCGATGATCGCATCGGCGGGTTGCTGCGCTACGGCATCCCCGACTTCAAGCTGGAGAAGTGGATCCTCGACCGGCGTCTGGCGCAGTTGGAGTCCGAAGGGGTGGTCTTCCAGCCGGGGGTCAATGTCGGGGTGGATGTGCCAGCCGATCAACTGTGCCGCGAGTTTGACGCCGTCCTGCTGGCCGGCGGGGCGCAGCAGCCCCGTGACCTGGCGGTCGAGGGCCGCGAGTTGCACGGCGTCCATTTCGCAATGGAATTCCTCACCCAGCAGAACCGCCGTTGCGCCGGTCTGCCGCTCGCCATGGCGCCGATCGAGGCTCGGGGCAAGCACGTGCTGGTGATTGGCGGCGGCGATACCGGGGCTGACTGCGTTGGCACGGCTCTGCGCCAGGGCGCGGCTTCGGTGACCTCGTTTGAATTGCTGCCCCGGCCACCGCTGCGGCGCGCCCCCGATAACCCCTGGCCCGAGTGGCCGCGTGTCCTGCGCACGTCTTCTTCGCACGAAGAGGGTGGCGAGCGCCGCTACAGCATTCGTACCCGCCGTCTGATCGGTGATGCGACGGGCCAGGTCACGGCCGTCGAGGCCGTCGAGGTGCGCTGGAGTCCCGATGCCAACGGGCAGCCGCGCATGGAGGACGTTCCCGGCAGCGAGTTTACCCTGCCCTGCGACCTCGTGTTGCTGGCGATGGGTTTCGTGGGGCCGCGGCCTGGTGGCCCCGTCGCTCAACTTGGGCTCGAGTTGACCACCCGCGGCGGGGTAGCCACCGACGAGCACAAGATGACCTCGGTGCCCGGCGTCTTCGCCGCCGGCGATATGCGCCGCGGCCAGTCGCTGGTGGTCTGGGCGATTGCCGAGGGCCGCGCCGTCGCCGAGAGCATCCACTGCTACCTGATGGGATGATGGGCCCCGTAGAAAAGGTTGAGGAGGGCAGCGCCCTCCTCAAAACCTCCTCCTGGCAGTGGCGTGAGGAAACCAGGTTTTTCTACGCCAATGATATCAGCCCTCGTGGCGCTGCAATTCACCCTGCTTGCAGCGCGGGCAGTGGGTGGGCTTGCCGAAGAAGCGCTGGCGTGGCGCGTTCATCTCAACCAGGCAGCGCCCACAATAGAAAAAGCCGCGGGAGCGGCAGCGGGGATTCTTGCACGAGTAAAATTCGCGACGATCAAAGATCGACTCGTTCGAGTGGCCGCAGCGCACGCACTGCAACTTCGTCTTGACGAGAGCTGCCATAGGAGTGTCTCCACGCGCAGGAAGAACGTTTGCTGGTAGATAGTAGTACAGCGAAAGAAATACTGGATGAATAATGCCCGGGTGAAATAATGAAAATATATTTAATTTTCTGCGAATAGACGCAGTGCGAGGGTCTGGAAGGGCGGCGCTCTCCCAGTCATTGCGGCGTGGTGCGCCTCGCGAATGGGTCTGGCGTTAGGGGAAACCAGGTTTTCCCATACCTCTGCCCGGGGTAGGCGTAGTGCGCTGTTTCCCTTTTGCCTTCTGGTCGAGGGGTAAGCGACCCTGACAGCGGTTGGTAGGCGACCCGGACCCTCGCTTCAGGGGCGGAGTTTTTTGCGGAGCGCATTGGGAATACCGCAGTTCCCCCACCTCTCCGACAGGGCTGGGTAGAAGCCGACTCCCCCGGGTCGCCCTTCCAGGAGTAGTCGAACCCGGGGGCCTCATAGGGTTACTGCATCTTCAGTTTATCGACCAGTTGATCACCGTCAATCAGAGTAGCCGAACCCGGGGTCCTCATAGGGTTACTGCATCTACATCTACCAGGTAGAGACCTGCAAGAGCAGTCCGTTGGGATCACCAAGGGTAATCAGATCGCCACTGCTGAGAGGTTCAGAGGCCCCGGCAGTTAGAGGTCGGTTATTGAGGAGGGTGACGACATCGTCGCGGTCTACAACGAGCAGCCAGCCCTGCTCCGGTGAGTAGCGGATTACACAGTGAGGACGACTGTTTGACACGGCACAGTAGGGCGACTCCTCGCCCAATAACTCCTGGCGAGCGTACTCTTCAGGATGTAGCAGACGGAGCAGCCCGAGGAGCCAGTTGCGAGTAAGTGCCTGCCCTCGTGGGCTGATAATTAGCTCTGTGCCGTCGGGTAAGGTAAAGATGCAGCGCGGTATTGAAGGAGAGGCCGGAACTACACTGAGCCAGAGGTGGCTCCCGCTACGTACCCCCTGGGCTGACAACAGACGATCACTGGCAAGGGGACGCTGGTACTCTGAGCCGTGCTGCAACCGATAGGTAATAGGCGTACCATCTGCTCTGGTGTTCAATAATCCACAACCTTCAATCAGGAGTGGGATCAGATCGGACGGCGTACTGTCAGCAAGGGTGGCTATCGCACTCTGCCGCATGCCGTCTTGATCCCAGTGCAATGTCACTGTCAGCTCATTCTGCTGCATATTCTGCCTCACCGTATGCGAGTTGCACAAGTTGCTGCGAATCCTCCTGGATCAAAAACGCACGACCCGGCGGCAGCTCAGCTCCCCGTTCACCACTGGGCAGACTGATACCGAGCAGCTTTGTGCCAGGATCGTAAGTGTGGGGCCAGAGGATAATACCGGTGCGCGACTCGTCGAGACGCTTGAGCAGATTATCGTCCGCATACGTGATCTGTGCTGCTATCAGCAGGTGTATACCATTCTCAGCGCCGCTGATCGCCAGGTCACTCATACCATTTGTATTAGCGCTCTATCCAACTTCATGGTACGCTGTTGCCAGCACTGAGCGTTCGCTGGGGAGGAGGGGCCGATGTACATGCGCTTGCCGCAGGTGGCGGAGCCGGTGGTGGATCTGCGCGCCCGCATGAAGGCGGAGCCGCATCCGAAAAAGCGGCAGCGGCTGCACCTGCTCTATCTGATCGCGGATGGGCAGGTGGCCACCGTGCAGCAGGCGGCGCAGGTGCTGGCGGTGCACCGGCAGACGGTGGGCAACTGGCTGGAGGCCTATCGGGCGGGCGGGGTCGACCAGCTGCTGACGCTGCGCCCCAATCTCGGCCCGCGGCCGGCCATCTCGCCAGCGGTGGAGGCAGCGCTGGTCGCCCGCCTCGCCGAGCCGGACGGCTTCGCCTCCTACGGCGAGATCCAGACCTGGCTCCGCGAGACCCACGGCATCACGATCAAGTACAGTGCCCTGCATCACTTCGTCCGCTATCGGCTTGGCGCCCGCCCCAAGGTGGCGCGCCCGGCCCATGAAAAAAAACGCCAGCGCCCAGGCGGCCTTCCAGGAGACGCTGGCCGACGCGATCGAGGCCCGCATCCCGCCAGCCAATGAGCGCCCCGTCGAGGTGCTCTACCACGACGAGTCGCGCTGGGGGCTGCGCACCATCCGGCGGCGCCGCATCACCGCGCGGGGCGTCAAGCCGGTTGGCACCGTCCAGCATCGCGACGCCACCTTCTGGTGCGACCCCGCGGCCCTGCCCGCCAGTGGCAGCGCCTTCTCGCTCATCTTCCTGCCGCCCTACAGCCCTGAGCTCAACCCGATCGAGCGCGTCTGGCGCCAGCTCCGCGACCGGCTCGCCTGGCAGCGCTTCCCCACCCTCGACGCGCTTGAGCAGGCCCTCTGCGACGAGATCGACCGCCTCACCCCCGCCGTCATGCTCACCCTCATCGGCTACCAGCCCATCCTTCGCGCCATCACCACCGTCTATGAGCGCGAGTATCGCTTGACGAATTCTTAATTACAAATGGTATTACTGGACCGAGACGGGCTGGAAATGGCGAGGTGAAAACCGAATACCTGACAGAAAGTACAAGTATTATCTAAGAGACAGGCCCAACAGTCCGGTGAGGTATATCTGTTGGTTTGAAGCAGTAGCCTACGCGCGCTGGTTACGTACACGCACCGGGGTTGAGGTACGGCTCCCGACTGAGGCGGAGTGGGAAAAAGCCGCCAGAGGCGTTGACGGAAGGCGCTGGCCCTGGGGCAATGCAAAGGCTCTGAAACCTTCACTTTTCACCTTTCTGTCTGACGAAAGACAGAATAAAACCATCTTCCATCCTGAGCTTGCCAGTCCCTACGGTGTTCATGATATGGCTATTAAAATAGGTGATTGGTGTACGACACGGGCTGGTCCTGTTCGACCACGCTGGTTGACCGGCTTCTTCCATAACCCTGAGCCATATCCCTACCGGCTGGGTGATGAGTGGAGCGCCGAGTACCTGGAAGGTGATCTGCCACGAGTTGTGCGAGGCTCTGATTACACTCTTCGATGCGCCTCTCGCAGTGCATTTAATCCATTTTTTCGCGCTCCTGACATCAGTCTGCGGATTGTTAGTCCTGTTCCGCCGTCGTGACTGTCAGACACCTGCTGCGGTTTGCGACAGGCTCACGCCAGCCGTGAGCCTGTCGCAAACCGTGCGCTCGCCTGTGGGAGGGTTCAGGAGGGTGCAGCTCTCCTAACCCGGGAATAGCTTTTTCATTGCAGCGTGGTGCGCCTCGCGAAAGTGGTCCCACGTGAACATAAGGGAAACCCGGTTTCCCCAATTCCTGCCCGGTAGGAGCGCGGGAGTGCACCGTTTCTCTTTTGCCTTTTACCCGGGATGACCCGCTTGCGGTGCGCCCATCGAAGCGCGCCTCTCCCGGCGGGATTGCTCTGCCCCGGCGCTACCGATCCGGCCAGTAACTCACCAGACGTCCCTGGGGATCATAGAGCGTCCCCGGGTCGCGTTCGTTGTTGTTCCAGATGTGCTCTTGCGGCCCCGGGAAGACGCGCGTCTCGCCGGGGGCGAGCACGCCGCCGATGGGGTGCTCCTGCCCGCCCCTGATGCTACCCATGCGCCAGCCGGTCAGATCCACAGCGGTGTCGCTGACGTTGCGCAGGGTCACCGTCTCAGCGCGCCTGTCAATGGCAATGATCCGCACCGGCGTTTCGGGCGCTGCCCCTGGCCCGGGGTCATCGGCGCAACTGCGGAAGCTCGATCCGCTACCCAGGGACGGGGGTGTGGGCGTGGGGGCCGCCTCCGGGTTACGCTGGCCGTTGCACGTGGCCGGCGACCACAGCCCGCGGCCCTCGGCGCGGGCGCGGGCCTCGGCGGCCTTGAACGGGGCCTGGTAGCGGTAGGGCACGGCGAAGGTATACTCGAAGGCGTAGCCCTGGTCAATCAGTTCATAGTTGGCCATGCGCCCGTCGGGCAGCCACAGGTAGCGCAGCAGCCGCCCGAAGCGGTCGCGGTCAGCCTGGCTGCCGTCGGCTTCCAGAAACACCGTCTGGCCGGCGAGCAGTTCGGCGGCTCTGGCCGAGGCTTCGCGCCCGAAGCATTCTACAGGCTGACGCGGGTCTACGCTCTCCGGGGTATCAATGCCGATCAACCGCACCCGTTCGACCTGCCCGTTGATCCGCACGTCCACCGTGTCGCCATCCACCACGTTGACCACCTGGCCGGTTGGCAGCCCCTCAGGGCGGGTCAGACCCGAAGCCGCGCCTCGCGCCTGCAAGACTTCGCGGCCCAGCAGGCCCAGCAGTACGGTGTCGGGGCCAATCTCCGGGTGCAGTTCAAAGCGCCGGCGCTCGAAGTACTGCACGGTCAAGGGCCGGCCCTCAAGCTCGGCGGTGAACTCGCCGGTCAGGGGCAACCCGAAGCGCTCCAGGCCACCGCCCTCACGCCAGAAGCGCAGGAAGGCGCCGCAGACCTGATGTCCGGTCTCGGCGAAACTGGCACAGCCCGGCCCGGCCGCGCCGCCAGCGCCCGGCTGCCAGGGCGTGCCGAGTTGCTCCAGCCGCTCCGCGCCCAGCCGCCCGGCAGTTACCCGCCCGTCGGGCTGGATCTCCAGCCGGTCGCGCTCGAACCACTGCACCTGTAACGAACGGCCCTCGACGCTCTCCTGCGATTGGGCGGTGATGGGAAAGCCAAAGACCGCCAATCCACCATTCCGCTCCCAGTAGGCGCGAATCGGCCCGCTGATGCAAAGGCCGGTCTCGGGGAAGCAACGATCGTTGCGCTGCGCTGAGAGGGCCGCCGTGCAACTGGCCGCGCTGAGCATCATCAGCACGACGATGAGGAGTGCCGGAGCGAGGCGCCGATGCATACGTTCCTCCTTGCGTTGATTGGCGGCTGTGCCGCATAACATTCAGGGTAAAATATATAATATTAAATATTAGATGTACCCGGGATGGCGCAGCCCTCCCAGGCGTTCAGGGGTCGGGAGACCTGGTTGCCCCGTACCCTCTAACCGCCTATTTTCACGTCAGTGGTGTACGCCATGGTCGGTCGGGATGAAAAAACGTTCGCCCCACTATGAACCCGGATTGTACCATCCTTGAAGGGATCCGTTTGTGCTGAATCCATGGGCCGTGTGGCGCGAGGCGTCGCGTGTTGGCGCCATCGCGCCTCCTGGCGAAGCCACGCGCGAACGCGAGTTGGCGCGCGCGTTGGTGATGCGTTACGGCTGGAACACGATCGCCTGTCAGATCATCAACCCCGGCCTGCGTTACTGGTTCACCTCTGATCACAATGCAGTGGTAGGCTTTGTCCAGGTCGGGCGGGTCTGGGTGGCCGCCGGCGAGCCGGTGGGACCGCCGGGCCAGGTCGTGGCGGCGGCGAACGCCTTCGCGGCGGCAGCGGCGCGCCAGGGTCGCCGGGTGATCTACTTCGGCGCGCAGGCGCCCCTGGCCGAATCTCTGGCGGCGCGTTCCCCGCTGGCGCGTCTGGCGATCGGTGCCCAGCCCGTCTGGAACCCGCAGGACTGGCCGGACCTCGTGGCCGGCGTGGCCTCGCTGCGCGCCCAGATCGGGCGGGCCCGCAACAAAGGGTTGACGGTCGCCCCGCTGCCCGCCGAGGGCGCCGCCCGGCACCCGGAGGTGCGTCGCTGCCTTGCCGAGTGGCTGGCCAGCCGCGGTCTCCCGCCGCTGCGCTTCCTGGTCACCCCCGATGTGCTGGAGGCGCCCGCGGGCCGGCGCGTCTTCGTCGCACGCCGCAATGGCGTGGTCGTGGCCTACCTGGTGGCGACGCCCGTTCCGGCGCGGCAGGGCTGGCTGGTCGAGCAGATCGTTCGCGGTCACAACGCCTCCAATGGCACGAGCGAACTGCTCATTGATGCGGCGATGCGCGCCCTGGCCGCCGAGGGTGCTCACTGGGTGACCCTGGGCCTCGCGCCCCTGGCGCGACTGACCGACGCGCACGCCCCCGAACCGCCGACGCCGGTGCGCCTGCTGCTCGAGTCGCTGCGCGCCTGGGGCGGGCGCTTCTACAACTTTGCCGGGCTGGAGGCCTTTCGCGCCCGCCTGCACCCCCAGGCCTGGGAGCCGGTGTACCTGCTGAGCCACGAGCGGCGTATCTCGCTGACCACCCTCTACGCCGTGGCCGGGGCCTTCGGCGGCGCCCCGCCCCCGCTCTTCGTCGGCCGCGCCCTGCTGCGGGCGTTGAATTCACGGGAGTGACGCGCGCATGGCCTTTTTGGGCGCCGCAAGTCCCCGCGATCCCTGCTCTGGCTACCGCGAATTGATGAAGTAGAGATAATCTCGTGGATCCTGTCAGATGTGTAATTCTGTGGTACCGCATAGCGTGCTATCCTCCCGCTATCGTTAACATGATTCTTGAAACCAAACTTTTTGGTCGTCTTTCCTGTACGAAAATACCTGGCGGTTCACCACGCCGATTGTGCTGGATAGTTTTATGGCGGTCCTCTTCAGGTTGTGAAGCCTGGAGTATCAGACGTACCCGTAAGGACGCAGCACGCTGCGTCCTTACGGACGGTCGCTGTTTAGAGATGGCGCAGGACTGCTATATTTCGGAAGGGCCAGGGCTTCCCGAACCCTCCCGCCGGCGCCTTGCCATACCACCGTGATGAATCACCAGCAATGAAGGGGCCTGACCCGATCCCAGGTTTTCCGGAGCGTCTCGATGCGTCCACCTTTTCACTTCGACACCAACCCGCCCCGCGGATGCCTTCACTCACCCCTGATGAGCCTGTTCATCGCGCCATTGCTGGTGACGATCATCGCCGCCTATGTGCTGCAGGATGCCCGCTTCGAAACCCAGGAGCAATCGCGCGGAATGCCGCCGCTGGCTCTGACCGTGGTCGTGGTTCCGCATACCTCACCCTCCTCCGGTGAGGCGCCCCCGACCGCCGCGGTCTCGCCTACACCGCCACCCTCCGGCGAGGTTCCTCTGCCCACTCTCGCGCCAACGGCGCTCCCGCTGGTGCCGGACCGGCCGCCAGTCGCTCCGGCGGGTGCGGCGCCCGTCCAGCCAGCGGCAAATCCGGCGGCGCCCGGTAGCCAGGACGCGGTCTGCGATACAGGGACAATTGTTGGCGTTGCCGCGCTGTCGATCCGGGCCGCGCCAACCCGTCAGTCCGCGCGGATCGGCGAAGTCGCGGCGGGTCAGGTTGTCCAGGTGTTGTGTGGCGAACCGATTGCCGCCGATGAGCGGATCTGGCTGCGGGTGCGCTACGGCGCGCTGGTGGGTTATATGAGCGACCGCTATGTGCGCGTGAACGGCCGGCCATCCGGCAGCACCAGCCAGACGGTTGCCGGTGATACGTGTGGTCGCGCGCGGGTCGTGGATGTCGCGGCGCTGGCGATCCGCGCCGAACCGACGCGCCAGTCCGCCCAGTTGGGGTCCGCGCCCGCCGGGGCGACCGTCGAGGTGCTCTGCGACCAGCCGGTGGTGGCCGATGAGCGGGTCTGGTTGCGGGTCCGCTTCGGCCCGGTCGAAGGGTACATGAGTGACCGCTATTTGATCCGCGAAAGCGAGTGAGCCAGGGTTTCTCCCGCCAATGCCGCTTTTCAGCCAGCTAACCGAACGCCCCGCCGCGCCGCGCCGCACGCGCTTCCTTTTTGCCGGCCTGTTCGGCCTGGGTATGCTGCTGCTCGGCCTGGTCGCGCTGGTCGGCTACCGGGGCTTCCGCGAGCCGGCCCCCGGCATCCCGGCGGCGCAACCGGCTGTCACCTCGGCCCCCCCAACGGCCGTTCCGGTTGCCACCCGGTCTCTGCCCTCTCCCACCTCCGGTCCTGCGGCCATCGTCGCCGCGCGCCAGCCAACGGCAGCCAGGACGAGCGCGGCGACTCCCGCCCCAACCGCTACCCCAATCGCGACTCCAGCGGCAACGGCCCCCGCTGCCACTCCCGTGGACGCGCCGGTGTGCGGCCGGGCGGTTGTCGTTGGCGTTACGGCGCTCAATCTGCGCCGCGAGCCGGCGATCACGGCCCCGGTCCTGTCCGTTGTGCCCCAGTTCGAGGCGGTCGAGTGGCTCTGCACCGATCCGGTGCAGGCTGACCAGCGGGTCTGGCGCCACGTCCGCTACCAGCGGGTCACTGGCTGGATGAGCGACCGGTTCCTGGATCTTCAGCCCGGTCAGATAACGCCGATCCCGGCGGCGCCCACCGCGCCCGCGGCGCCGCCGGCGCCCGGGGGATTTGTCTATGCCTTCCCCCTCCGGGGAACGCGGGTGAGCTACGGCCCCTTCCATCACGACTATCCGGCGACAGATATTTTTGCCCCGCCTGGCAGCCTCTTCGTCGCGCCGACCTCGGGGCGGATTGAGTTCGTGAACCGCGTGGATCGCTGGGACCCGGCAACCGACGCGCCCGCCGATCGCGGAGGCGTCATGCTCTCGTTAATTGGCGATGACGGGGTGCGCTACTACGGGTCGCACCTCCGGGCCATCGCCGAGGGCATCGAAGTCGGGGCGCGCGTCGAGGCGGGTCAACTGCTCGGCTACACCGGAGCGAGCGGCAATGCCGCCGGCACGCCGCCACACCTGCATTTCGGCATCTCGCGCCCCACCACCCCGGATGACTGGCGCACCCGTCGCGGCGAACTCTCCCCGTACCCCTATCTGAAGGCCTGGGAACGGGGAGAGATGCTGACGCCGGATCTGAGTTTGATCCGACCTTAGACAGGGGTTGGCTTTGCGGCCGTGTGCGTTACCGTTCGGGGAAGGCATGGAACTGCCTACCGACGAGCAGCCCCGATCTCCACGTCCCCGGAGGTCGTGGCAATGGTCAGATCGGCCGTGCCGGGGCCGATGACGGCGCTCAGGCGGCGGCGCTCGGGGGCATTGTCGGCCAGGGGCACGTCACTGCTGACTTCGCCGCTGGTGGTGCTTACCTCGAGACGCAGATCGGCAAGCTCGGTCAGGCCCACGCGCACATCACCGGAAATCGTGTTAATGACGCTGGTGGAATTAGGGGCCAGAGGACCCTCGAACACAATGTCACCGCTGGTACTATCGAGGGTCAGATGCACCCTGGCGCCGGTCCGCACAGCAATGGCGCCGGAGATGGTTTGGGCCGCCAGGCCGTTGCTGCCGCCCTCCAGTTCGATGTCGCCGCTTACCGTAGAGAGACGTGGGCCGGTCATTGTCCCCGAGGCGCTGATCTTGCCGCTGGTGGTCTCCACCGCCAGCGGGCCGCGATGGTCGCGTATACGCACATCACCGCTGGTGCTGCTCACCCGCAGATCGCCGCTGACTCCCTCGGCGCGCACATCGCCGCTGAGGGTTCGCAGGGTCAGGTCGCCCTGCACACCTGTAACAACAATATCGCCACTCACCACTGCGGCCTCAACCCGGGTGTTGGCAGGTACGGCGACACGCAGCGACACCGAGGGCGCCCGGCCGAAGGCGCCGGTCAGGCGGTTGCCGGGGCGCACGTCAATCACCAGGGTATCACCGTGCACCTCGGTGACCACCTCCAGGCGCTGGAGGGCCGCAGCGGCGGCGTTACCGTTCCAGCCGCCGGCATGCCGGGTCGCCTCGACGGTGATGACCTCCCCGGCGCCGGGAACCAGTTCGATGTCATCGTTCACGCCGTTGATGCGCACGGCCCTGGCGACAAAGCTCTGAGGCGGGAGCGTGTCGGAGCGTTCGGCCAGACTGATGCGCACGCCAAACACCGAACTCCGCACGGTCAATTCAAAGACCAGCCAGACGATGCCGATCAGCAAGAGCAGCGCGCCCCAGCGCCGGGCCTGCTCGCGGCGGCGGTAGAATGGCTCGGCAGGCGCTTCCGGCGCGGCGCGGGTCGTCGGCCCCGTGGTTGTCGGTTGCCCTTTCTCGGGACTGGTTTCAGGACTCATCGTACTCACCCTTTCGTTGGCCGTCCGGTTCCGCTGGATACGACGCGCCGGGTCGCGGCGCTGTTGCACGATCGTTGTATATGTGAACAGGTTAGAGAGGATGGGGCGCCAGGTCTCTCCATACCCCTGCCGCAGGAGGGCCGGGGAACGCTCCCGGGAAAACGCTCGTTCAACCCGTTGGAGTGGGGCGAAGCCCCGTAGACGCCAGAAGAGAATGTTACAATAGAACCAGATGCCAATCCTCATAGACGGTCACAACCTGATCGGCCAGATCCCGGCCATCGACATCGCCGCGCCCGACGACGAGGCGCGTCTGGTGCTGCTGTTGCGCCGTTACGTGGCCCGGCGCCGGGGCCGGAAGGTGGTGGTGATCTTCGACCGCGGCGTCTACGGCCATCCGGGAAACCTGAACGGCTACGGGGTGGAGGCGCACTTTGCCCGCTCTCCCGCCGATGCCGACGCCGAGTTGATCCGGCACATCCGCGCGGTCAGGCGGCGCGACGAGTGGCTGGTGGTCACGTCCGATCGCGCCGTGGCCGGCGAGGCGCGGGCGCGCGGCATTCCGGTGATCAGTTCGCAAGACTTTGCCCGGCGCCTGGCGGCCCTCGACCAGCCCCGCCTCTCCGTGTGCGAGAAGATCAGCGAACGCCCCCTCAGTGCCGCCGAGGTGGAGGAGTGGATGCGCTTCTTCGGGTTCGATGAGGAGGCGGAAGAAGAGGAAGGGTAACTACTCTGTGAACTGAGTTTTTCGGCAACTCCGCCCCTCCCCAACCCTGCCCCGCTGGGAAGGGCGTCCGGCGCCTCCCCCCAACGGGGGGAGGTTGGGAGGGGGGCGAAAGGCAAGGAACCCTGGTTCACAGACCAGTAAGCGTTATCCAGGACGGCCGCTCCCTCCAGATGGGCAGGGTTCTGGGGAAACCCGGTTTCCCCGTGGCCAACCGGCGCCGGGGCCGCCGGTGCCTGCCCGGCAGGCAGGGGAACGGGGAAACCAGGTTTCCCCATACAGAGTATGACCGACCCAACCATCAGCGAACAAAACCGCCACTCCTGGAACGCGGCCGTGCCGGCCCATGTCAGCCACCGCCCCCGCCTGGCGGCCTTTCTGCGCGCCGGGGGCCTGACGCTCTTCCCCGAGGAGCGCGAATTGCTGGGCGCGGTGGCCGGAACGCGCCTGCTGCATCTGCTGTGCAACACCGGCCAGGACACCCTCAGCCTCGCGGCGCTGGGCGCCGAAGTCACCGGCGTGGATCTGAGCGACGTCGCCATCGCCGAGGCGCGGCGGCTCAGTGTGGAGACGGGGATCGCAGCGCGCTTTGTGCAGGACGACGTGTATGTCTATCTCGCCGCTGCGCCGGCCGGCGCCTTCGAGCGGGTCTACGCCGGCTATGGGGTGATCTGCTGGCTGCCCGACCTGGCGGCGTTTGCCCGCGGCGTGGCGCGCGTGCTGACCCCGGGGGGGCGCTTCGTCCTGATGGAGTTTCACCCGGTTTCGAACATGTTCGACCAGACCTGGCGACTCGCTCACGCCTACCCGGCAGGCGGCGCGCAGTTAACCCTGCCGGGCGTGGGCGACTACGTCGGTGACGCGGCGGGCGGTCTCTCGCCGGGCGGCTTCGCCGAGGGCCAGCGCGATTTCGTCAATCCGCACCCCTGCCACCTGTTCCGCTGGGGCGTCGGCGAGGTGGTGAGCGCCCTGGCCGCCGCCGGCCTGCGGATCACGGCGCTGCGCGAGTACCCCTTCGTCAACGGCGAGCGCCCCTTCGCGCGGATGCGCCCTGTGCCGGGGCGGCGCTGGCTGCCGCCCGAAGACGTGCCGTCGCTGCCCTTGATGTACGGCCTGGCCGCCGAGGCCCCTCGCTCAACCCATCGCCCGGAGGCGCGCCTGGAGCGCCTTCTGGATTGATAGGTTCGTCGAATAGGTTGCCCGGGTGTCGCGATTGATGACCGGCACCGGCTGCTGAAGAACGGCGTAAAATGCCGTGACGATGGCATCGATCTGATCGCTTCTGGTGGTCCAGAGGCCCCGGAAACGGCTGGAGCGGCGTTCCGGGGCGCGGTGTTCCACGTCATAGGCGAGGAGCACGGCCGTGCATGTCGGACCCCAGGCGATTACGACCCATTCATGGATCAGCGGCCAGGTCGCTTCCAGGGGAACGAACGTAACCCCTGCTGGCATAGTGAGGTGCACATCGGGGAAGCCCAGCACGAAGATCTGCGGACAGCGCCTGGCCAGACATTCGTATCGTTCCGCCTGCAGTTGATACAGGGCGAGGCGTTGGAAGGTGGCGATGAGACGAGTGTCCGGGTTGTCTGACGCGGCCTGTTCAATTACGTAGCTTAGTGCCAGCATCGTGCCGCGGCTGTGAAGGGCCATACGCTGGTCCTTGAACGGACGGACGAAACTAAACTCTGCTAGCTTGCTGGCATACGGCGCCAGAATGTGTTGTGCGTCGGTCATGTCAGGTTGCTTCATCCCGGATTGTGAACCCTACGTAGCGTCTGGTAACCACGTCTTATAAATAGATTGTATCACAGGGCCTTTGACGGACGGCGCCCACGACAATGTGCCTTTGCGGTGCGGTGCACCAGCGATCGGCAAGTGATCCATGCGTCCCCACGTAACCATCAGCTACGCCCAGACCCTCGATGGCCGCCTGGCGACGCGGACGGGCAGTTCGCAGTGGATCAGCGGTCCGGAGTCGCTGCGCTTCGCCCACGAACTTCGTGCGGGTCACGACGCGATCATGGTCGGCATCGGCACCGTGCTGGCCGACGATCCGCGGCTGACCGTGCGGCTCGCGCCGGGCCGCGATCCCCTGCGCGTCGTGCTCGACAGCGCCCTGCGCATCCCCCTCGAGGCCGCGGTACTGCGCGGCGGCGCGGCGCATGGCACCGTCGTCGCCTGCGCGGCCGGCGTTGCTCCTGCCCGGCGCGCGGCTCTGGAGGCGCTGGGGGCCACGGTGCTGGCGCTGCCGTCGGGGCCGGAGGGAGGCGTGGACCTGGCCGCGCTGCTGGCGGCCCTGTACCGGCGCGGCGTGGCGTCGCTGATGGTCGAGGGCGGCGCGCGGGTGATCACCGCGCTGCTGCGGGCGCGCATGGCCGACCGGCTGGCCGTCTGTGTCGCGCCGAAGATCCTCGGCGAGGGCATCAACGCCATCGGCGACCTGGGCATCACCCGCCTGGCCGACGCCCGCTTGCTCCACGATGTCACGGTGACAATGTGTGGGGCCGATGTCATCGTGCAGGGTCGTCTGGACGGGGGGGAGTAGGGCCGAAGTACCTGTTCAGATTTACCACAGAGCGCGCAGAGGAACGTAGAGGGTGAACGTTTTGAAGCCCTCCGCGCCCGCTGCGGTGCGAACGTGTTCGGTAGATGTGAACACGATCGGGCCGAAGTATTCGCCCCCACGGCAGCCCGGGGGTCGTGCGCCACCTGGCGCGAATGCTTCGGCCTCGCCCCCGTATCGTCACTGCTGGCGCGGCGTGGTGCGTCCGGGTCGCGGCGCCACGTGGCGCGTCCGCACCGTAGCGACGCCCGGGGCGGCGTGCCGCGTCCCTCCGGGGGCGCGTCCGGATGGCCTCCGAGCCGGCGCGCCGCCCCGGGTAGCGAGACCGCTACGCACGGTGCCGGATTATTCTCGCACGAAAGCGGGTGCACGGGCTATTATAGAATCACGCATGCGGATGCGTGTTTTCGTGTGTCGTTCGCTGTCGATTCGACTTCAAGGAGGAAGGCGATGACAAGCACGACGGTTGATCGCGTTGGAGCGGATGAGGCCCGTCCCGTTCCGCCAACGCCAGAAGATGAGCTTGCTCCCGAGCAGCGCGCGACGCTCGACGCGGCGCTGGATGAGTTGCGCGCCTATGCCGGCGCCTGGGCGCGCCTCGGCCCCGCGCAGCGTGGCGCCCTGCTCGATGAGGTGCTGGCCGGCCTGATGCGCGTCGGGCCGCGCATTGTGGAAGTCTCGCTGGAAGCCAGGGGCCTGCCGCCAGGTGGCCACGCCGAGGGCGAGGAGTGGCTCGGGATGACGATGAACATCCGCTACGCGCGTCTGCTCCGCCGCTCGCTGGCCGAGATCGAGCGCTACGGCCACCCCCGCCTCCCCCATCCGCCGTACCGGGGCCCTGGCGACCAGGCCGTGGTGCGGGTCTACCCTGATGACATTTACGAGGAACTGACCCAACCCGGCATGCACGCCGAGGTCTGGATGCGGCCCGGCGTTTCGCTGGAGGAGACGATTGCCACCCAGGCCTGGGCCTACCGCACGCCCCAGGCTGGCCAGGTGGTAGCCGTGCTCGGCGCCGGGAACGCCGCGCTGGTCGTCCCTACGGACATTCTCTACCAGCTCTTTGTGGAAGGCCGTGTGGTGGCCTTCAAGTTTAGCCCGATCAACAGCTACCTCGAGCCGCTCTTCGCCGAGGCCTTCGCGCCGCTGATCGCCGGCGGTTACCTGTGCCTGCTCACCGGCGGAGCCATGGTTGGCTTCTACCTGGCCCACCATCCCGCGGTTGATTGTGTGCACATGACCGGCTCGCGCGAGACCTATGAACGGCTCCTCGCTGGCCCGCCACCCCTTGATCGGCCGTTCACCGCCGAACTGGGCAACGTCACGCCGGCGATAATCGTTCCTGGTCCATGGAAGCCCGCCGAACTGGAGACCCAGGCCCTGGCCCTGGCCACCTGGATGGTCCTCAACGGAGGCTACCTGTGCGTGTCCCCGCGGATGATTATCCAGCACCGGCAGTGGGCGCTGCGCCACGAGTTCCTGGGCCGCTTCGAGCAGATCCTCGCCGCCACGCCCACCCGCCGCGCCTGGTACCCCGGCAGCGAGGCCACCTACGCCGCCATTCTGGCCCGGCACGCCGATGTGCGCCGTCTGGGCTTGCCCGGCAAGGGTGAGTTGCCCTGGACCCTGGTCCCCAACCTTGATCCCGAGGACACGGACGAGCCGCTCTTCACCCACGAGCAGTTCGGTCCCTTCCTGGGCGAGACGGCGCTCGACGCGCCCGACGTGGCCAGCTTCATTGACCGGGCGGTGGTCTTCGCTAACGAGCGGCTGTGGGGCCGGCTCGCCGCCACCATCGTGGTGCACCCGGAGACGCTGCGGGATCCGCGGGTGCGCGCCGCCTACGAGCGGGCCTTGTTCGACCTGCGCTACGGCACGATCTCCGTGAACACGCACCCCGGATACGGCTACTACACCGGCTTGACCAGTTGGGGCGCCTTCCCCGGTTCCCCGGAGCAGGATGCCTCTGCCGGCCTGGGCACGGTGAGCAACGCGCTGATGTTCCGCTCGCCGGAGAAGTCGGTGGTCACTGCCCGCTTCCATCCCCTCGTGGCCCCGTTGATGCTTGGCTCGCACGCCATGCCCCTGGTTGCCCGGCGCATGGCCGAGGCCCAGTTCCATCCGTCGGCGCGCGCGCTGGCCCAGTTGACGCTGGCTTCCTTTCCCCTCCGGTAGTTCAACCCTCCAGATGGCTCGCGCCCTGCGCGCACCACTCGAGTGGCGCGCAGGGCGTACCGGGCCGCGCCTTGCGGAGAAATTCCCTCTCGCCTCGCCGTTCATTTAGGAGAAGCAGCCGCGCAACGAGACTAGAAAGAGGGTAGTATGACCTACCGCAGTCCATTTGCCTCCGCCTCACCCTTCGAGAGCTTCCTCGAGCGCTGGTGGTATGAGCCGGTGACCATCTGGGCCGAAACCTTTCGCAGTTTTTTCAATCTGCAGTTTATCATCAATAATACTGAAGATCTGGATGTGGAACGCGAGATCCTGCGACAGGTCGGCAGCTACGGCAAGCAGCTCGGTTTGCAAGCGAAGGTGATTGACATCCTCTTACGACGCCTGCATGATAAACTGACGGATGACGAGAAGGTCGTCCTTGAAGAGTACTGGGAACTGCAATCCCAGATCAAACAAGTCTTGCAGGCGTATCGCGGCCCCAGGCCGACGGATATTTCCATCGGCTACCTGCAACGCCTCAACGCTTCCCTGGAGGCCCTGCGGGAGCAGCGGCCCGATGAATACCGCCGGGCGATGCGGATGCTTGCCGCCATCGTTGAACAGAACGGCGCGGGTGTATACGGCGCCGGGAGCGAGCGGCCCGCCCTGCCGGCGGGGAACGAACGCTCCTGACCCGGCCAGCGCACCGCCGGTCGGAGTTGATCCGCAATCCAAAATCCAAAATCCAACATCGCCATGCGTCGCTACAACGCCCCGGCCGTCTGGATCATCGCTCCGCGCCAGGTCGCGATCCGCAACGAAACCGTGCCGCCCCCTGGGCCGGATCAGGTGCGGATTGCGGCCCTGTTCTCGGCGATCAGCCACGGCACCGAGATGCTGGTCTACCGCGGGCAGGTTGACCCCGGCCTGCCCCTCGATCTGCCGACCCTCGCCGGCAGCTTCGCCTTGCCCATCAAGTACGGCTATGCCAGCGTGGGGCGCGTGCTCGACGTGGGCGCCGAGGTTGGCCGCCTGGCCCCCGGCGACCTCGTCTTCGCCCTGCATCCCCACCAGAGCGTCTATGTGGCCCCGGCCGCCCTGGTCTCGCGCCTGCCCTCCGATCTCGATCCCGCCCTGGGGGTGTTCTTCGCCAACACCGAGACGGCCCTCAACGTGGCCCATGACGCCGCGCCGCGCCTGGGCGAGACGGCAGTGGTCTTCGGGCAGGGCGTGGTGGGGCTGCTCGTCACCCAGACGCTGCGGCTGGCCGGGGCGGCGCGGGTGATCGCCGTGGAGCCGGATCCGGCCCGCCGCGCCCTGGCGCTGGCGGTGGGCGCCGACGCGGCCCTGGCCCCCGGCCCGGATCTGGCCGCCGACGTGCGCGCCCACAACGACGGTCGTCTGGCCGATCTGGCCGTGGAGGTCAGCGGCGCCCCCGCCGCGCTGCAGGCCGCACTTGACGCGGTGCTGGACGAGGGTACGGTCAGTGTGGCCTCGT
>DAOUDA010000274.1:0-2408 GCA_034431835.1 Chloroflexaceae bacterium
GGTAGAGCTTGTTGAGCACCCCGCTGCCCAGGCGCATGGCGGCCCGGCGCATCGGCGCGGGCAGGTCGGGGACGAAGCGCACCGCGTTGGCCCGCAACACCCCCAGGGGCAGGGTTACCACGGCCTGGCCGGCGCGAAAGACGCCGCGGGAAGTCTGGACGCGGACCTCGCCGGCCCCGTGGCTCACCTGCTGCACGACCGCCCCCAGTTCGATCCGCAGGCCGCGGGCCAACCCCTCCGCGATCCGCCCGTAGCCCTGAGGGAAGAGCACGTCACCCCCGCCGAACGATTGACCCGCGTCGTAGTAAAGGAGCGACAGTTCGGCGACATCGGCGGCGTACTCGTGTTCGATGATCGTGTTCACCACATAGTCCAGCTCGCGGCGTTCGTCTGCGGTGAGGCGCGTACCGGCAAGGGCGGCGTCAAAGGCGGCCTGAAGCGACACATCGGGCTGGTTGGCGCGGCGCAGGTCGCGGCGTCGGGCCAGCGCCTGGCGCGTCAGATCGGCCAGGCGCGCGTCAATCCGCGCATGGCGCGCATCGTCCACCTCGGCGCCGTCCGCGTCATGGGCCAGGAGGTTCTCATAATCGGTGCGGGCGGTGACGAGCCCCTGTTCGCGGGCCAGGGCGCTGAGGGGATTGCCGGTCACGCCGTGGATCCAGGAAGCCCCGAGGTCAAGGGGCATGCCGAGGTCGGCATTCGACCAGACCCGCCCGCCGATGCGCTGGCGCGCCTCCAGCAGCAGCACGTCAACACCCTGCGCCTTCAGCGCAGCCCCGGCGCCGAGACCGGCCATCCCCGCGCCGATGACCAGGACATCGGCATCGGCGCGAGGGGAGGTGGCGGGGGTTGCGGTCGAAGCCCAGGTGGTAGAGGGAACGATTGCCGTGAGACCGGCCAGGAGCGCGCGCAACATACCGCGTCGAGTCATAGGATTGCCGATTTTCGATTGTAGATTGCGGGGGCGTGAGAGAACCTGGCTTCCTGGCTTCACTCCGGAACGCCTTAACCCTCGAGATTGTACCATTGGGCCGGGGCGAGGGGGGAACTCCTCAGGTATAGAGTTCTTCGAGCGAGAAGGGCTTTTCGGTTAAGCGGGGAGGACCCGGGTTTACCGACCTTCTCCCAGCAGGAAGAAAAGGGCTCGAGCAACGTCCCTCTCTCATGGCAAGGTTCGGGGCGGCGCAGCCGCCAGAACCACCGAAACAATCCGGGTCAGGGGCTTGCCCTATGGACCTTGCACGAGCCCTGACGCAGAGAAAGCCGCGCTTGACAGTGACTTGCTCCAAGGTATATACTCGAAGTATCTACTTCAAGGAGCATGCCCATGGACACGGCTAAAATCTTTCAGAACGGAAAGAGTCAGGCCATCCGGCTTCCAAAAGAGTACCGGTTTCGCGGCAGCAAGGTCTATGTGAAGCGTATGGGCAACGCCGTTGTGCTGTTGCCGGAGGATGATTCCTGGCAAACGCTTATCGAAAGCCTGGCGATGTTTTCCGAGGACTTTATGGCCGAACGCCGACAACCGCCGGTGCAGTCGCGCGAGAGGCTTTTTGAATGAGGTACCTGCTGGATACGAATATCTGCATTGCGCTGATTCGGCAGAAATCGCCCTCTATTCTGCACAGACTCACGCAACTACCGCTAACCGAGGTTGCCGTTTCGGCGCTGACGATTGCGGAGTTGAACTACGGGGTGGAGAAAAGCGCCCATCCGGCGCAGAATCGACGGGCGCTTGAATACTTTTTGCTCCCGCTCACGATTCTGCCGTTTGATGAACAGGCAGCCGTGGCGTATGGCCAGATCCGCGCCACCCTCGAAGCGCAGGGGACGCCGATCGGAGCAATTGACCTGCTGCTGGCTGCTCAGGCAATTCGGCGCCAGATGATCATGGTGACGAACAATGTGCGCGAGTTTGCCCGCGTGCCGGGATTGAGCGTTGAGGATTGGTCCAGCCAGTGACCGGTTCATCGGGCAGAGGTGGCGGAGAAACCAGGTTTTCCCGCCACCCCTCCAGAAGGCTGCTGACGCTTCCCGGTCGCCGTTTTCGCCCGCTTATGGCGCCGCCAGCCGCCGGCTCTCCAGGCGCTGGAAGATCCAGTAGGCCGCCAGCGCTGCCGCCGCCAGGGACACGAAAGCGTACACCGCATCGAGTTCCGAGGCGATGAACAGGGAGCTTGCCGGCAGCGCGCCGCCCTCGTACCCGGCGATGGCGAAAGAAAAGAGGTTATTGCCGGCGTGCATGCCCAGAGCATAGTCCAGGCTGCCGCTGCGGAGGGTGACCAGGGTGAACAACACCCCGAAGGTGAACCACACTAGCGCCGCCGCAAGCAACTGGCCCGCCGCTTCGGGGTTGGCCAGGTGGGGCAGGGTGAACAGCGCGCCATTGATCACGCTCAGGAGGAGCG
>DAOUDA010000275.1:0-19223 GCA_034431835.1 Chloroflexaceae bacterium
TGGCGGCTACGCCGCCAGAACCAACGCCATGCGTGAAGTCTGGGGCCCTCCCCCTGGACGTTACAGCTCCTCTGGTTCGGGTGGCCAGAGCTTGAGCAAGAACCATCTCCCGCCGCGGGGTGCGGGGTATTTCTACGCACCATTATACTCCTGCCGGGCCGTTCCGACTACGATCAGCGTGCTATAATCCCGGTGCGACCCATTACAGCCACGGAGGCGACGATGCCCGACTACGGTTTTTCCACCCGCGCCATCCACGCCGGTCAGGAGCCCGACCCCGCCACCGGCGCGGTAATCGTCCCGATTTACCAGACCAGCACCTTTGCCCAGGAAGCCGTGGGCGTGCACAAGGGCTACGACTATGCCCGCTCCGGCAATCCTACCCGCACCGCGCTGGAAACGGCTCTCGCCTCCCTCGAAGGTGGCGCCCACGGCCTCTGCTTCGCCTCCGGCCTGGCCGCCGAAACCACCATCGCCCTGGCCCTGCTGCGGGCGGGCGATCACGTGCTCTGCGGCGACGATGTGTACGGCGGCACCTACCGGCTCTTCAAGCGCGTGCTCGAAGATAAGGGCATCAGCACCAGTTTCGTTGATACCCGCAACCCGGAGCGGGTGGCGGCGGCGTTGCGCCCCGCCACGCGCCTGATCTGGCTCGAAACGCCTACCAACCCCCTTCTGAAACTGGCCGACATCGCCGCGATCAGCGCCATCGGGCGACAACACGGCGCGCTGACGGTGGTTGACAACACCTTCGCCTCCCCCGCCTGCCAGTGCCCCCTCGAACTCGGCGCCGATATCGTGCTTCATTCCACCACCAAGTACCTCGGGGGGCATTCCGATGTGGTTGGCGGCGCGGTGATCACCTCGCACGACGAGGTCGCCGCCAGGCTGCGCTTCACGCAGAACGCCGCCGGGGCCACCCCCGGCCCCTTCGATTGCTGGCTGGTGCTGCGGGGGATCAAGACCCTGGCCCTCCGTATGCGCCAGCACGGCGAGAACGCCCTCGCCGTCGCCCGCTTCCTTCAGAACCATCCCGCCGTGACGCAGGTCTTCTACCCCGGGCTGCCCGAACATCCGCAGTATGACCTGGCCTGCCGCCAGATGCACGGCTTCAGCGGCATGGTCTCGTTCGTGGCCGCGGGGGGCGCGCCCGCGGCCCATCGTCTCGTCACCCGCACGCGCCTGTTTACCCTCGCCGAAAGCCTCGGCGGCGTCGAGAGCCTGATCGAGGTCCCTGCCGCCATGACCCACGCCTCCGTCGCCGGCTCGCCCCTGGAGGTTCCCGCCGGCCTGGTGCGCCTCAGCGTCGGCATCGAGGACGTGGACGATCTCCTCGCCGACCTGGAACAGGCCCTCGAGGCTGGCGATTAAAAGCCAAAGGAGAAAACTGCCATGCGCCAGTTGATCCGTCTCGCAGCTGCGATGGCCCTCCTGCTGCTGCTGGCGGTTCCGGCCCTCGCCCAGGGCCAGTTGATCATCCGCGATCCCGGCGGGCGCCTGGATCGGAACGCGGTGGAGCGGGCCGCCCGCCCCTTGCTGAACCGGGGGGCCGCCGTGGCGGTCTACATAGTGGAAGACGGCGGTCCCGACGATTTTACCGAAAGGCTCGTGGACGATGACCTGCTGCGCAGCGATGGCGCGATGCGCACCAATGCCATCGCTATCTACGTGGCTCTGAACGAGCGGTACAGCGAGATCAGTTACGGCGATGACTGGAACGCGGCGCTCACGGTCAACGACAATGCCGAGTACATCCGCACCACCGCGCTCAACCCCGGTCTCTCCGCCGGTGATTTCACCCGCGGGGTGACCACGGCCCTCGGGGCGATCGAGGAGTCGATTAAGAATCCGCCCCAACCTGGCGGGGGCATCAACATTGATCCGACGCCGATCGTCGTTGGCGTTGGCGGCCTGGCGGCCCTGGGCGCGGGCGGCTACGCCCTGACCCGCCGACGGCGCGCGGCGAAAGCCCGCGCCACGGCCCAGCAGCGGCTCAAGGACGCCCGTGAGGGCGCCGGGGCGCTGATTACCGACCTCGGCCAGCGTTTCAATGCCGCCACGGAGAAGGCGAAGTTCGACCGGGTCTCTTACCCTCCAGCCGAGGTCGAGCGGCTGAGCCAGCTCCAGCGCGCCGCCAGCGATCGCTTCGCCGCGGTCCAACTCCGCTTCAAAGAGACCGCTGAACAGTTGGAGCGCCGCGAGAAGCCCACCAACGAGCAGTTGCTTCAGGCCGCCGCGGCCTACGACGAGGTGGCGGCCGAGGCAAAAGCCGTCGGCGAGGATCTGGCGGTGGTCGAACGACTCCGCGCCGAACTCGATGAACAGGCGCGGCAGGCGCGCGAGGAGGTCGAGCGGGCAAAAAAAGCCTGACCGACGCTGCCGACCGGCTGGCGGCCCTGGGTGAGGAGCTTGCCGACCCCGCGGCGGCCCTCGCCCCGGCCCAGCAGCAGGTGGAGCGCGCGGCGGCGGCCCTGGCGAAGTTTGCCTTCGCCGATGCCGTCGCCGCCGCCCGGGCAGCGTCGGAACGCAGCCAGCAGATCGGCGCCATCGCCGAACGCCACGCCCAGATCCGCGCCGGCATCTCGCGGGAACGGGAGAGCGGCATCGCCGTCGAAGGGCAGGGCTTCCGGCTCGACGCCAGCCGCCAGGCCCTGGCCGAGGCCGATCAGGCCCTGGCCGAGGCCGCCGCCGCCCTGCAGCGCGGCGAGCCGGACGCCGCCCTCCCCCGGCTCGACGCGGCCCAGGCGCGCCTGGAGGCCGCCATCGCCCAGGGCAGCGGCGCGCCCGCACTCTACGAGGCCAACGCCCGGCGCATCGCCGAGCTTGAGCAACGTGGCCTGCGGGCCGCCGAACGCATCGCCGAGGGCCGCCGCGTCTTCGACATCGTTGATGAGTTTGCCGAGAGCGCCTGGAGCGACATCCGCGGCAACGGCAGCGAGGCCCAGGCCGCCGCCGACCGCGCCCACGAGCACTGGGAGCGCGCCCGCGCCGCCAATTCCATGGAGGCCCAGCAGTTCCTCTTCGCCCAGGAACAGCTTGACGCCGCGGAGCAGGAACTGGGCTTCGTGGACCAGTTGATCGAGGCGATCATCGAGCGCCTGAAGGCCCTCGAGCAGGCCCGCGACGCCGCACGCGCCCTGCTCGCCGAGGCCGAGCGCAGCATTGCCGCCGGTGAAGAGTTCGTGCGCACCCACGACCCCGATGTGAGCAAGGTTCCCGAGGAACAACTCCGCGAGGCCGCCGCGCAACTGGCCATTGCCCGGGCCGAGGCCCAACGGGAGAAACCCGACTGGCTGCGCCTCACCGCCGCGGCCACCACCGCCGACCGCCTCGCCGACGAGGCCCTGGCCCAGGCCCGCTCCGAGGCCGAGACGATGCAGAAGCTCCGTCAGCAGGCCGATCGTCTCCAGCCCATTATCACCGGCGAGGTGAACAAGATCGCCAGGTTCGTCAATGTCCACGATGCCGACATTACCCCTGCCAGCATCGCCGCGGTGAAGAAGCTGCTCCAGCGCTTCGAGCAGGCCCAGGCCCTCGACGCGCGCGCTCGCCAGGTGGAGGAAGAGGAGCGGCGCGCGGCGCTCGAGCAACTGAGCGCTGCCTATCAGGACCTGCAGCGCGAGTCGCAGACGGTCTACCAGGCGGTGTATGGCGATGTGCAACGCCTGGAACAGCTACGCAGCAAGCTCAACGGCACCCTGGCCGAGGCGCGTAACTGGCTCAACTCCGCCGAGAGCGTCGGCGCGCACGTGCGCAGGCGCGCCCCCGCGAACCTGTTCCAGCGTCTGCAGGACCTCCGGCAGGACTTCGACCAGATCCGCCTGCCGATCACCGGGGAGGAGGCCCTGAACAAGGCCCTCAAACGCGCCGAACGCATCCGCGACGAGGCCCGCGACATCGAGCGCCAGCTCCGCTCCCACGACCGGCCGAACATGCCCGGCCCTGGCCCGATCATCATCACCGGAGGCGGCTGGGGCGGCAGCGGCAGTT
Source organism: Chloroflexaceae bacterium (assembly GCA_034431835.1). GTDB lineage: Bacteria > Chloroflexota > Chloroflexia > Chloroflexales > Chloroflexaceae > JACAEO01. The sequence continues at coordinate 3,991 of DAOUDA010000275.1, forward strand.
GGAGCAGTGGCGGCGGTGGCGGCGGTGGCGGTTGGGGCAGTCGCCACGGGTCGGGCGGTTCGTTTGGCGGGGGAAGCGCGGGCGGCTCCTTCGGCGGTGGTCGCTCCGGCGGGGGATGGTAGGGGGGAAATGGGGGTAGGGCGAACGATGTTCGCCCCGAGCGGGTTGTCCCGAGAGAGCATTGCCCTCCAGACCTTCCCCTCAGGCAGGGGCGTGGGGAGACGGGGTTTCCCTACCCCTCCTCCAAACAAGCGAGAAATGAGGACGCCTGGGAGGGCTGCGCCCTCCCGGCCCCTCCTCCTCTCAGCAATTCGCCGTAAGCGGTAGATAGACTCGCTGCGGCAAATCGCGGCTCTGCGCGGGCAGCGCCGGTTCCTCATCGGCGGCCCCGGCCCAGACGATCGGCCCTGGATCCACCCCGCCGACCAGGCCGAGGGGCTGGAACATCTGCGCGGTCATGCCGGGGAAGATCGCGCCGAGATTGGGGTTGCCCAGGCGCCGAAGAATAATCTCGCCCAGCACGACCCGAAAATCGGTGGTGATCCGCAGATCCTGCCCCTGGTCCAGGTCCTGTAGGCCGGGCCAGGCGCCGTACACCTGGCCGCCGTTTACCCCGCCGCCAAGGACAAGCATGACGTTGCCGTGGCCGTGGTCGGTGCCATTGCTGGCGTTGCGCCCCAGACGCCGGCCAAACTCGCTCATCACAACGATGGTTAAGCGGCTCTGGTAATCGACCAGGTCGCTGTAGAGGGCGAACAGACCCTGTGAGAGCATCCCCAGCCGGTCGGGCAGATAGCCGTTGCCATCGCTCTGCGCCTGGTTCTCGTGGGTATCCCAGCCCCCCAGGTCCACCGTGGCGATGCGCAGCCCTTGCTCCATTTTGACAAGCTGGGCCACCGTGCGCAACGCATTGCCGAACGAGCCGCCAGGGTAGGTAACGCCATCGCGTGGCGCATAGTTCCCTGGATTGGCGGCGCGGATGGCCTTGATCGTCTCGATGGTGCGGCGTCCGGCGATATCCAGGGGGTTGAGACCGCTGCCCGGGTAGAAGGTCTCCAACGCGCGCATCAGCGGATAGTTCTCCTCGGGGCGGTTGTAGCGCCAGTAGCTGTTGATGGTGAACGAGCGCGGGTTGGGCATGGCCACGGCGTCGCGGTAGGCCAGCAGCGAGGCGGGGGTCTGGTTGCCGGCGGAGACGGCGGGCAACAGCCCGGTGGTCAGGCCGCTGGTTTGCAGGTGGCGGGTGATCCAGCCGCTCCCGGTGGTCTTGTTGCCCGGCGTGCCGCGCTCGATGTAGTCCATGGCATCGAAATGGCTGCGCGTATCGTCGTTGAGGCCGCAGGCGTGGACCATGGCCAGCCGCCCGGCGTCGTAGAGTTCCCTGAGGTGGGGCATTTTGCCGTTCAGGCCGAAGCTGCTCGTGCCGTAGGAGGGGTTGCGCGGCTCGATCCGCAGTGGCGCGTTTTCACCCGTCAGGGGCAGGGCGAGCGAGCCGCGAGCCTGCCGGTAGGCCGGGTCATCGTAGGGGCAGAGCAGGCTCAAACCGTCACAGCCGCCCCGCAGGAAAACGACCACCAGAATCTCGTTACTGCCGGCCGCGCTGACCGGGTCGGCAAAGATCAACTGGCCAACGCGGCCGGCTGCCAGGGCCGCGATCGCCGCGCTGCACCCTACAAGGAACTCACGTCGTGTAACTTCCACGGGTTGTTCCTCCTCTCGAACGTGCGGTGATGCATCACATGGGTCCTTCCGGGAGGGCGGCGCCCTCCCCGGCCCTCCCCACGGACGGGGCCAGGGGGAACCCGGGGTTCCCGACCCGCCGGTTGAAGCGTACAGAGAAAGCGTGGCCGGGCGGGGGGGGGAAACACACCCGGCCACGTGAGGGCGACCAGGGGGGAAGGTGGCCCTCCGGCAGAACGCGCCAGGCGCGGGACCTAGCGCAGGTTAAATTCAGGACTCATCGCCAGGAGTTGCACCATCGCGCGCACCCGATCGTGAACGCCCTCGATCGCGCCCCAATCCGGGGCGCGCGGCGTCGGGCGCGGCGGAGCGTTGGGGTCGCCGCCAAAGGCAAGAAAGTTGATCAGTTCGGTCCGCACCCGAGGGGTTAGCTCGAAACCGCACAGGCGTCTGGTCCACTCGTCAACGATCTCGCGACAGGAGGCGTTCAGGTTGGTTTGCCCGATGATGTCAATGGTCACATTGCCGCCCCAGCCCTGGGTCATGGAGAAGAAACTGTTCCAGCGCGCCAGCAAACTGTTGGTGTTCGCCCAGTAACTGGCCGTATCGGGGTGGCCGGTTGGCGTGTCCCAATCGAAGAGCTGGTGCCCGCTCTGATCGGCGGTGTAGAACAGGCTGCTCCAGTAGCCGCCGCGGGCCGGGTCACCCTCCACGGACTCCACGTCGCTCGGCAGGCGAGCGTCGGTTGCGCGAAGAAAGGCCCACATCGCATCGAGCGGCCGGCGCATCTTGCGCCCGAACGTGGCGCGGCACTCCGGCGCCAGCACGATCGCGCGCACCACCTGGCGGATCTGGTCGGGTGCCCGGCGATTGGCCATCCAGACCTCGACCGCCGCGTCGATCACCCGCCGGGGCGGATCGTCGGCGATGAGCCGCCGGGCCAGTTTGGTGCAAATGTGCCGCGCCGTGCCGGGGTGGTTACAGAGCAGATCGAAGACCTGCTGGCCGTCGGTCAGACCAGGCTGGTTGCGGGGGATGTTGGGCGCTGGCGGGATGCCCGGCGCCGGGCGCGCGGCCAGCACGGTCTTGGGATTGGTATCGTGCCAGTCGGCGAGGAAGTAGAACTCGCCGGTATTGGGGCGCCCATCGCGCCCGTTGGCAATCGTCCAGCCGGTGAAACAGCGAGCCGCTTCGTAGACATCGTCATCCAGGTAGCCGCGCGGAAAGGTCTCGCCGGCGTAACTGATGGTGTCGATCATGCCGCGGTTGTCGTAGAACTTGAGATAGTTGTCCGAGCCGAGGGTGTGCAACTCAAACAACTCGCGGGCGTAGTTCTCATTGCCGCCTTCGCCCCCGGCGGCGCGGTTGCTGGCATTGTCGAGGTAGAGCATCATCGCGACGCTCTTGCCCACTTCCTCCACGAAGGTGCGGAAGTTCCCCAGGGCGTGGGCGCGGATCACGCGGTCGTAGGCCGGCCAGGTGGCCGCGATGCTGCCGTCGGAGGTGGCCTTCACATTGAAGTGGTTGTGCCAGAAGTCCACCAGCACCTCAAAGAGCTGGCGCCGGCTATGGACCGCGCGGATCCAGGTGGCAACGCGCACCTCGTTGAAGGGCCGGATCCGCTCGCTCCAGTCCATGGCCATCCCGCCATTGGCGCGGGTCCACAACTCGGCGGTGCTGGCGCCAAGCAACTCGAGGGGGCGGGCCTGGTTGAGCGTGCCGTAGCGGATCTTCAGGCGGGTGTTGGCAATCAGTTGTTCACATTCGCTATCATCAATCGTCGCCGGGTTGAGTTGCTGATCGACCCAGCGTTCGTAGCGCTCGTCGGGGGTGGCGCCAAGGGCATTGAAAGCGGCGAGATCCTGGGCGCGCATCCCATAGGCGAGCCGGTTAAGCGCAACGCTCGCCGGCGATGCCGGGGGAAGCACCTGGCAGGCCGCCAGGGCCGGCGCCGGCTCAAGGATCAGGGTGCGCGCCGTGGCGGCCGTGGCCGCCAGGGTCAGCCCACTACCAGGCAGGTTCCGTCGACTCAGCCTCATAGAGCCTCGCTTTGTACGTTGGAGCATACGGTGCGACGCTATAGCAGTCCTCTTCAGGTTGTGAAGCCCGGAGTATCAGACGCACCCCTCAGGACGCAGCCTGCTGCGTCCTTACGCACGGTCGCTGTTGAGAGATGGCGTAGGACTGCTATATCAGCTAAACTGTCAGCAACGCATCCAGAAGGGGCGCTCACGCCACTGTCGGCGCCTCGGCCGGCGCTTCCGAGAGATAACGCCGGGCGCCACGCGGCGGCGTTTCCTGACGGGCACAGCATTAGTATAAAATTGGTTAAAAGATTGGCAAGGATGACAATGGTCCCGAAGGTTCCGGGCTCCCGGTAAGACGGGGCGTACGGTCTACTGTCGGAGGAAGGGGGAAAGAGGTACCTGTTCAGATTTACTGCAGAGCGCGCAGAGGAACGTAGAGGGTGAACGTTTTGAAAGCCCTCGCCCTCTGCGGTGCGAACGTGTTCGGCAGATGTGAACACTATTGGAAAGGAGGAAAGGTTGCGCTTGCCGCGACAGGGGTTGTATGCTACGATAACGCACTGTCCCACGACACCTCAATGGCGCGGACCTTCCCATCGGGCAGGGGTGGGGGAAAGCCAGGTTTCCCTGCCCTCCTCTAACCGGCGGTCAAACGTCCTGCTTGCACGCAAGCTGCGCTTGCGGCCTTCAAGGTGAGAAGAAGGTTGTGCAAGGAGGGCAAGCCCTCCCTGCCGCAACTTCAGGTGGGAAGCATTGAGCCTACAGGCCCGGATATGGACTGGATCGTCGTCCGCGGCGCCCGCGAGCACAACCTGAAGAACATTGATGTGCGACTCCCGCGCAACCGGCTGGTGGTCATTACCGGTCTGTCGGGTTCGGGCAAGAGTTCTCTGGCCTTCGACACCATCTTTGCCGAGGGACAACGGCGTTACGTCGAGAGTCTTTCTACCTACGCGCGCCAGTTTTTCGGGCAGATCGAAAAGCCGGATGTCGATTCGATCGATGGCCTCTCGCCAGCGATTGCGATTGATCAGAAAAGCGGCAGCCGCAATCCTCGCTCGACGGTCGGCACGGTTACCGAGATCTACGACTTTCTGCGCCTGCTCTTCGCGCGCATCGGCCACCCCCACTGCCCGCAGTGCGATCGCCCGTTGACCCGCCAGACGCCGCAACAGATCGTGGATGCCCTCCTGTCCCTTCCTGACGGCAGCCGGATGCTCGTCCTGGCCCCCGTGGTGCGGGGCCAGAAGGGCGAGCATCAGGCCGTCTTCGACGATCTGCGCCGGCGCGGCTTCGTGCGCGCGCGCGTGGATGGCACCGTGCACGAACTGGACGAGCCGCTGAAACTGGAGAAGTACCGCCCCCACACTATCGAGGCGGTGGTGGATCGTCTGGTGATCCGGCGTCCGCCCGGGAACGCTTCGCCCGCCACCCATCCTGACCGCGTGCGTCTGAGCGACTCGGTGGAAGCAGCGTTGAAACTGGGCGCCGGGCAGATGCTGGCGCAGATCGTCGGCGGCGAGGAACTGACCTTCTCGGAACAGTACGCCTGCCCCGTGCACGGCGCGGTGAACCTGGGCAGCCTGGAACCGCGCGACTTCTCCTTCAACAACCCCCAGGGCGCCTGTCCCGCCTGCGGAGGGCTGGGGGTGGTCCAGGAACTCGACCCGGCCCTGGTGATCCCGGATCGGAACAAGTCGCTGCGCGAGGGGGCGGTGGCGCCGTGGGCCGAGGGAAGCAAGGCCAACCGGCGCTACTACGACGACCTGCTGGGATCGCTGGCCGAGCACCTGGGGTTCTCGCTCGACGCGCCACTCCGCGCCCTGCCGCCCGAGGCGGTGGGCGCGTTGCTCTACGGCACCAATGGCGAGGCCCTCACCCTGCACTACCACATCGGCGGCAAGATCCGCGAGGTGCAGGCGCCCTTCGAGGGGGTCATCCCCAACCTGCGGCGGCGCTTCGCCGAGACCCGCGATGAGGCCGAGCGCGAGGCCCTGGCGCGCTACATGACGCCGCGACCGTGTGGGGCCTGCGACGGAGCCCGGCTGCGCCCGGAGGTGCGCGTCGTCACCGTAGCCGGGCGCACGATTGCGGCAATTACGCGCATGAGCGTGGCCGAGGCGCTGGGTTGGGCCGAGGGACTCCTTGAGGCGATTGGGGGCCGGGCAAGTAAACCGCTGGAAGCGCCAGAGAGCAGCGGGGATGGCGGACCGGCAGAGCCGCCTGGCAAGGGCGATGGACCACGTGGCGCCAGAGAAGCAGGCCAGCGCCAGGAGGTGCGGGCAAAGCTCAGCGAGCGCGAGAAGCTGATCGCCGCGCCGATTGTGCGGGAGATCCGTAACCGGCTGGCCTTTCTCCGCGACGTTGGTCTGGGCTACCTGGAACTGGATCGCTCGGCGGTAACCCTCTCCGGAGGCGAAAGCCAGCGCATCCGCCTGGCGACCCAGGTTGGCGCCGGGCTCTCCGGCGTGCTCTACGTGCTCGACGAGCCGAGTATCGGGCTGCACCCGCGTGACCACGACCGCCTGCTGCAGACGCTGCTGCGCCTGCGCGACCTGGGCAACAGCGTGCTGGTGGTGGAGCACGACGAAGCGACCATCCGCGCCGCCGACTGGGTGGTTGACATCGGCCCCGGGGCGGGCGAAGCCGGAGGCGAGGTGATCGCCAGCGGCCCCCTGGCGGAGATCATCGCCGAGCCGCGCTCGCTGACCGGCCAGTACCTCAGCGGCAAGCGGCGCATCCCCGTGCCACGGCAGCGCCGCAGCGGCAACGGCAAGCGCCTGGAGATCCGCGGCGCCCGCGAGCACAACCTCCAGGGCATCAACGTGAGCATTCCCCTGGGAACCTTTGTGGTCGTCACCGGGGTAAGCGGGAGCGGGAAGAGCAGCCTGATCATGGACACCCTCTACCCGAAGGCGGCCCAGGTTCTCCACGGCGCCCGCGGGCGCGCCGGCGCCCACGACGCCATCCACGGCCTCGAACACCTCGACAAGGTCATCAGCATTGACCAGAGCCCGATCGGGCGCACACCGCGCTCCAATCCCGCCACCTACACCAGGGTGTTTGACCCCATCCGCGCGCTCTTCGCCGCCACTCCCGAGGCGCGCGCGCGGGGCTACGACGCCTCGCGCTTCAGTTTCAACGTCAAAGGCGGGCGCTGCGACGCCTGCGACGGCGAGGGGTTGATCCAGGTGGAGATGCAGTTCCTCCCCGACCTGTTCGTACCCTGCGAGGTCTGCGGAGGCACGCGCTACAACCGTGAAACGCTCGACATTCGCTATCGCGGCAGGACCATCGCCGAAGTGCTGGATATGACGGTGGAAGAGGCGGCGGACTTTTTCGCGCGGGTGCCGGCGATCAACGAGCGGCTTCAGGCCCTGCGCGACGTTGGATTGGGCTACGTGCGGCTCGGCCAGGCGGCCACGACCCTTTCCGGCGGCGAGGCCCAGCGCATCAAACTGGCGAGCGAACTGGCCCGGCGCTCCACCGGGCGCACCCTCTACATTCTCGACGAGCCGACCACCGGCCTTCACTTCGCCGACATCGAACAACTGCTCACGGTGTTGCAGCGGCTGGTGGATAGCGGCAATACCGTGGTGGTGATCGAACACAACCTCGACATGATCAAAAGCGCCGACTGGGTGATTGACCTCGGCCCCGACGGCGGCGATGGCGGCGGCCGGCTCGTGGGCAGCGGGACCCCCGAGCAAATCGCCGCCCTTCCCGGTTCTTACACCGGCGCCTATCTGCGCGCGTGCCTTACGGGCTCGCTTCAGGGATAGAGGCGGGAAGGGTGTGGGCGGGCGACGCCCGCCCACACCCTCCCATCCGTTGATATTCCTACCCTCGACCGGCGCTCGCCTTGACACTCCCTCCCGTCATTCGTACCATGCACAGGGAAGCCCCCGTTGTTCCACGCTTCATGGTGGCCGGAACCTTACGCTTCAGGCCGCGCGCCTCTTTCCCAGACGGTTCTATCGCGCAGGGTGATGCACCGCCCGCGCCCGCGCAGGCGCGATAGGGGCATGGTTCACATTGCGGAAACTGCCGTTGATCACTGCCGAACGAGATGAGGGTGCGATGCGAATCGAGTTTGTGATGCTGATCGCGGCGGGACTGGTGTTGCTCAGCGTTGTGGCAACCCGCACGTCCAACCGCCTGGGCGTGCCGGCCCTGCTGTTGTTTCTGGGCATCGGGATGCTTGCCGGCTCCGACGGCCCGGGGGGGATCGCCTTCAGCGATTTTGGCCTGACGCAGACCATCGGCGTGATCGCGCTGGCCTATATCTTGTTTTCCGGTGGTCTGGACACCGACTGGACATCGATCCGTCCGGTGCTGGCCCAGGGGTTGGTGCTGGCCAATGCCGGCGTGGTGCTCAGCGCCGTGCTCCTCTGCGGCTTTGCCGTGCTGGCGCTCAACCTCGACTGGCGCGCCGGCCTGCTGCTGGGAGCGATCGTTTCGTCTACCGACGCGGCGGCGGTCTTCTCGGTGCTGCGCGAGCGGGGCGTCAACCTGAAGCATAACCTCGAACCGCTGATAGAGCTGGAGTCAGGCTCGAATGACCCGATCGCGGTCTTTCTGACCATCGGGTTGGTGGACCTGATCACCACCCCCGGGGCCACGCTGCTGAACCTGGTTCCCAGTTTCATCCTCCAGATGGCCCTCGGCGCGGCGGGCGGCGCCTTGTTCGGCTGGTTGACCGTGTTCACGGTCAACCGCATCCGCCTGCAACAGGAGGGACTGTACGTGGTGTTCACCCTCGCCGCGACGATGCTGACCTACGCGGCCACCGCCCTGATTGGCGGCAATGGTTTCCTGGCGGTATACCTGGCGGGGATCGTAATGGGGAACCGCAACATCGTGCACAAGCGCAGCATTCTGCGCTTTCACGACGGGGTCGCCTGGCTGATGCAGATCGCCATGTTCCTGACGCTGGGCCTGCTGGTCTTCCCCTCAGAGTTGCTGGCGGTGGCGCCGGTGGGGCTGCTGGTGGCCCTGTTCCTGGTCCTGGTCGCCCGGCCGCTGAGCGTCATCGGGTCGCTGATCTGGTTCCGGCGCTCGCTGCGCGAGCTGTTCATGGTGTCGTGGGCCGGCCTGCGCGGGGCGGTGCCGATTGTATTGGCGACGTTTCCCCTGACCAGCGGCATACCCGGGGCCACAACGATCTTCAACATCGTCTTCTTCGTGGTGCTGGTATCGGTGCTGCTGCAGGGGATGTCGATCAACTGGGTGGCGCGCTGGCTGGGGTTGAACGCCGACGAGCCGCGCGGCGCCGATAGCCACACCTTTGTGCCGGACGTGCGCCTCAATAGCCGCCTGTTCGAAGTCATTGTCGCTCAGGGGTCCTCGCTGGTGGGCAACAGCCTGCTGGAACTGGGGCTGCCGCGGGGGGTGCTGGTGGTACAGATCCAGCGCGACGGCGCCGCGCTCATTCCCAACGGCAGCACCGTGCTCCGCGCCGGCGACCACCTGCTGGTGCTGGCCACGCCCGATACCCAATCGGCCCTCGAGCAGTTGTGCGACGAGTGCAGCGTGCAACTACTCAGCCCGGTGACCCTGGTGCGCCCGGTTGAGTTGCTTTCCAGCCAGATGCGCCGGGGGTAATGCGATTTTGGATTTTGGATTTTGGAACCACAGGACTTCTCCCTGTAGGATAGGGGCGGCAGGGCTTCGCCCCTGCGCAATTCCCCGCCGCGACGAAGTCCCGTTGGTGTCAGCTTGAGAGGGCTACGCCCTCCGAACCCTCCCATCCGGCAGGGGATGGGGAAACCAGATTTCCCGATCCCTCTCTAACCGGATCTCGTTCATTTTGAGACGGTCTCTGCCATGTTGTCCGACCGACTACGCGCCGCCACCATCAACATCGTCGTTTATGACCGGAAGCTGGTTGAAACGATCATCCGCGACTGGAGCACCGAGCAGCTTGCCCAGGAGTTGCGCGCCGGACGGTTTGGGACACGGCTCAACCCGCGCCAGGCCGCCGAGCTTGAGGCCCTGCTGACGGCCTGGCGGCAGCGGGCGCTGGGGCCGATGCCGCTGCGTGACGCGCTGCTGGTTGATGAGGAGCGCGGCCGGCGCGTCTTCGCGCTGATCTGCGCCGCGCTCGCGGTTCGGCGCGCCGCCGTGCCGCCCGAGTTGCGGACCGCGCTTCCGGCGGGCCCGGTTGACCTGGAGTTGTTGCCCGAACCACTCGCCGCGGACCCGGACCTCAGCACCCTGGCCGAGACCGCGGCGCGCGATGGCCTGCGTCTGGCAGTGCAACGGGCGCCCGATGAGTTTCCTTACCCCGACAACCTGGAGGCGCTGACGCCCCCGCCACCCCTTTCGGCGCGCGCCGCGGACGAATTCGAGCAACCCACGGGCTGGCGACGCAACGGGGCCATCCTGCTGGCGGCCAGCGGCGTGTTGCTCCTCTTGCTGCCGCTTCTCGGCGGCGAGATCCCCGAACATCCCGCCGGCCTGCCCCTGGCCCTGATCACGCTGGCGCTGCTGGTGGGCATCCGCGCCGGCTGGGCCGGCTACGCCGGCTCGCTCTGCATCTGGCTGGTGGCCAACCTGCCCGGCTTCCGCCACGGCACGGCCCTGCAGGACCTCTGGCCGGCCCTGCCGCTGCTCGTCGTCGGGCTGATCCTGCTGAGCGCCGACCGGCGCGTGCGGGCCATGTGGCGCTGGATCAGGCATCACCTGCCCTGGCGGCGCCCGAACACGGGGGGGTAGGCCGCTCTCACCTGCCGCACGTGAAGAGACCTTTCCGCACGGTGAGCATACTATTTCGCGCAGGAGCACCGTTTGACGCTATACTGAAACGAAAATGGGGATATTGGGTCTTCCTGCCCCGGCAACCCGGGGTCGAGTGAAGGGGTAGGAGGAAACCTGGTTTCCCCGTGTCCGCCGAAGGGGAGGGTTCGGGAGCACAACAGACAACCTCGTTCGGTGGCATGCGCGCAGCGCGCGGCTGATGATTGTCGTGCAATGTCCGTTCGAGAAATCCTTGCAGCGCGGAGGGAGGTAGCACAATGACGTGCCGAGAACGACTGGAAGCCTACCTGCAGGCCCAGGGGGTGCAGTATCGGGTCTACGAGCACCCGGCCGCCTACACGGCCCAGGCGGTGGCGGAACGGGAACACATTCCCAACAAGCTTATGGCCAAGGTAGTGATTGTGGTGGCCGATGGAGAACTGGTGATGCTGGCGCTGCCCACGTCCCGCCGGGTTGACCTGGCCAGGGTCAGGGAGGCGCTCGACGCTCGCGAGGTGCGCCTGGCGACCGAGACGGAGATGGCCACGGCGTTCCCCGACTGTGAAGTTGGCGCCACGCCGCCGTTCAACGCCGGGTACAATATGCCGCTCCTGGTCGACCGCTCGCTGGCCGGAGAACCGGTGATCTTCTTCCAGGCCGGCAGTCACAGCGTGGCCATGAGCATGGCCTTCGCCGACTATGCGCGGCTGGTGCAGCCGCGCCTGGCGGAGTTCACCGCCGAGCCGCGGCGTCTGGCGGCCGCCCACGAAGACATTCACGAACTGGGCGGCTGGTGAGCGCCTGTTCGGATAACCCGGGTAGCCGCATGACCGTTCTGGGAGGGCCATGCCCTCCCAGCCCCTTCCGAGGAGGGCGCCATGGAACTGCACGTCGTGCCGATACGCAAGCCCGACGACCTGAACATCATTCTCGGGCAGACGCACTTCATCAAGTCGGTTGAGGATCTGCACGAGGCGCTGGTCACTGCCGTGCCGGGGATCCGTTTTGGCCTGGCCTTCTGCGAGGCCTCGGGGGCGCGGCTGGTGCGCTGGAGCGGCACCGATGAGGCCCTGATTGACCTGGCGCGGACCAACGCCCTGGCGCTGGGGGCGGGCCACAGTTTCATCATCGTCCTCGGCGCAGGGTTCTACCCGGTGAACGTATTGAACGCGATCAAACTGGTGCCGGAGGTGTGCCGGATCTTCTGCGCCACCGCCAACCCGGTCGAGGTGGTGATCGCGGAGACGGCGGCGGGCCGGGGCATTCTGGGGGTGATTGACGGCGCCACGCCCCTGGGGATTGAAGACGAGACGGGGATCGCCTGGCGCAAGGGCCTGCTACGGACCATTGGCTACAAATTGTAGCCCGGGAATCCACGAGGCCGAGCGATCGTTTCGATCCACTCGGCCCCGGTATTGAACGGGAAACGTTCCGTTTTCCTCTTTGCAGAGGCCTCGTACTTGTTTACCCGTCCAATCCAATCTTTTAGCACCTTCAATCATAGCACATCTCGTGGTAGCTACAACGAGGTGCAGAGCAACTTCAGGTAACGGTTTGGCAACCAACACTACCTTCCCGGAGGGCCGAAGGCGCCGGCTTCCCCCGGTATTTTCCCGTGGGACGCGGCATTGCCGCGCCCCACGCGATTCTCGGAGGAGTCGCCCCTTCCGAGCCTCCCGCCCGGTTACTTGCCGCCGCAGCCCATCAGGGCCTTCTGCTCGGCGGCATCGGTCGCGGTTTGCCGCTCAGCCGCCAGTTTCAGCGCAGTGGTCTCGGCGCTGTCGCGGGCCATACCCACCAGGCTCACCAGGCTGCCCTCGGAGACCAGAACGGGCGCCGAAGCCGGCTGGACCGGCTGCAACTGCGGCGCCGCGACGCCGTTCGGCAGCACCATCACGTTGCCCGCCGCGGGCTGGGCCAGCGTGCCACCCGCTGGCGCAGGGCCGAACGCCAGCGCGGCAATGACCGCGAACGCCACGACGGCGACCGCGCCACTCACCACCAGACCCTTCCAAAGCATGCGAAACCTCCTTGTACGGATACTGATAGCCGGAGGCTACGCCTGAACACGTTTCCAGCCGTAGCCAGGGAGCGGATAGTGGTTGCCAATGGGGTACACAGGTATTGTACTACCTTTGCAAACATTTAGCAAGGAAAAATACCCCGACTCCGGGGCTCGAGCAACGTCCACCTTCGGCGGGTGGGTCGGGGCGGCCTGGCCGTCCGATACGGTCATGGTTCGTTGGTTCTGGCGGCTACGCCGCCAGAACCAACCTGGGGCGACCCCAGGGCCCCTGCATTAGCCCGGATCGCGACTCCAGGGTTTGAACAACGCTGGTATGATAGAAGCAGGCTGCGCGGCGGGTCGGGTTCCGCTGCGTTTCTGCGCCTTGCCAGGGAGAGTAGCTGTGGGATCTCGATTTGCCCTGTGGCCGTCGCTGCGGTCAGGTCGCCTGGTTGTCCGCCCATTGGTCCTGCTGGCAGCGGCTATGCTGCTCGGCGCCTGCACCGGCCTGCTGCCCGGCGAGCAGCCCAGCCCCGTGGTGGTGATTGTCACCGCCACTCCGGCCCCCGGCCAGCCAACCGCCCCCGCGCCGCCCCCCACGCCGCCAGTTGCGCCCACGGAAGCCCCGACCGCCACCCCGGCCGTCGCTGGCGGCGATACGACCGCCACCCCCGCCCCCGAGGCGCGCTCGGGGTTGCTGCAACGGGTGCGCGAGCGCGGGCGGCTGATCTGCGGTGCCAATGCCGACCTCCCCGGCTTCGGGTTCTACGATCGGGTGCGCGATGAGTGGAGCGGCTTCGATGTGGATTTTTGCCGGGCCATCGCCGCGGCGATCTTCGACGATCCCGACGCCGTGGAATTCATCGGTCTCACCACCTCGGGCCGCAATGAGCGCTTCGCCGCTGTGCGCAATGGCACGGTGGACGTGCTTATTCGCAATACGACCTGGACCCTGGGCCGCGACATCGCCGGGCTGGCCTTCGGGCCAACCACCTTTCACGACGGGCAGACCTTCATGGTGCGCGCCGGCGCCCGCATCGCCACCTCGGCCGACCTGGCCGGCAAGCGCATCTGTGTGGCACGGGGCACAACCAGCGAGCAGAATCTGACCGACGACTTCGCCGCCCGGGGGATCGCCTTCGAGGCCGTGCTCTTCGACGATGAGGGCCAGCTCTACCCGGCCTACGATCGCGGTGAATGCGACGCGGTGACGAGCGACAGTTCCCAACTGGCATCCAAGCGCCAGACCCTCAGCGCCCCGGCGGACCACGTCATCCTGGGCGAGCGGATCTCGCGCGAACCGCTGGGGCCGGTGTTTGTCGAGAACGATGAGCAGTGGCGCGACGTGGTAAGCTGGGTGGTGTTCGCGACGATCTACGCCGAGGAGTTGCGGGTTAACCAGGAGAATGTCGAGCAGCAGCGGGCCCGAAGTGATGACCCGCGGGTCAGGCGCCTGCTCGGGCTGGAGGGCGAGTTTGGCCAGGGCCTGGGCCTGAGCAACGATTTCGCTTACGCGATTATCCGCGAAGTCGGCAACTACGGCGACATCTACGACCGCAACCTGGGGCCGAGCACGCCCTTCGCCCTCGACCGCGGCCCCAACAAGGTGTGGAACCTCGGCCAGGGCGGCGTGCTGGCCTCGCCGCCGTTTCGTTAAGCGCCTGTTCGTCTGACCGCCAGATCGAGGTGGGCAGGAAACCGGGTTTACCCACGCCGGAGGGGAGTGTCTGGGCGGACCGCGCCCTCGCAGGAAAACGCCGCTTTGTACCTTTCCCGTGAGGAGGGTGGAGAAACCGGGTTTCCCCACGCCTCGGCCGGAGGAAAGGGTCTGGGAAAGTGTCGCCCCAGTCATGCAGCAACCACTGATCTGCCCCGCCTGTCACGCCAGCAATCTACCCCGGGCGCGCTTTTGCCAGCACTGCGGGTACGATCTGATCTTGAACAACGACGGGCCGCGCTTTTTCCTGACCAGAACGATTAAAGAAGGCGGGCAGGGCGCGGTGTTCGAGGGGCTCGACGAGGCCGGTCAGGCGGTTGCGGTCAAGGAGATGCTCGACCGCTTCACCGACCCGCAGGAGCGCGCCGAGGCGGTGCAACGCTTCGAGGCCGAAGCCGAGATGCTGGGGCGCCTCAGCCACCCGCGCATCCCGCGGATCTTCGCCTCGTTCAACGATGGCGGGCGGCACTACCTGGTGATGGAGTTTATCCGCGGCCAGGATCTGGAGGACCTGGTCAGCCGCGAGGGCGCGCAACCCGAGGCCCGGGTGCTGGAGTGGGCCGACCAGCTCTGCGACGTGCTGGAGCATCTGCACGGCCAGGGCCTGATCTACCGCGATATGAAGCCCTCCAACGTGATGATCGAACAGCCCGCCGGGACGCTGAAGGTGATTGACTTCGGGATTGCCCGGGTCTTTCAGCCCCAGCAACGGGTGACGCAGATCGGCACGCCGGGCTACGCGCCCCCCGAGCAGTACCAGGGCCTGGCCACGCCCCGTTCGGACATCTACGCCCTGGGGGCGACCCTGCACCACCTGCTCAGCGGGCGCGACCCGCGCGACCATCCGCCCTTTACCTTTCCGCGCCTCACCAACGTGTCGGCGCGCACCGCCGACGCGATCGAGCGGGCGTTGCAGATGCGCCCGGAGGATCGCTTCCAGAGCATCGCCGAGTTTCGCGCGGCGCTGCGACCGGCCCCGCCGCCAGTGGTGGCGGTGGCCCCCACGCCAGCGACACCCGCGGCGACCCGCCCGGCGCCTACGCCGGTCCCCGTCCCGACGCCCGCG
>DAOUDA010000276.1:0-9709 GCA_034431835.1 Chloroflexaceae bacterium
AGTTCTCGAACGGGAGGGTCTGGGAGGGCCTTGCCCTCCCAGAAACCCGCCTCCCAGCCCTTTCGTGTAGCAGGACTTGCCGGATGCACCAATACGTGGCGCATCCGGTCACGTTCGCGAACGGGAGGGTCTGGGAGGGCTTTGCCCTCCCAGAAACCTGCCCCCCAGCCCTTTCGTGTAGCAGGACTTGCCGGATGCACCAAACAGCTGCGCCGGTGATTGTTGATGCGCGATTATAGCACAGGCAGCCGGAGGCGGCGCGTCGTACCATCTATCTATTAACATTGCGCTAGAACTCGCCCGTGAGCGCCCTTCTGCCGTTGACACCGCCGCCGGCCAATTCCATAATAATCGCAGCGCGGAACACGTTTCCGCTGTGTCAGGAGCAGAGTGTATGAGTGAGGCCAACCAATCAGTGCACGAATCCCCGCCCGTCCCCGAGTCGCTGCCGTTGATTGCGCTCGAGGGCGCGGTGGTCTTTCCGTATACAGTTATCAGTCTAACTCTCGACAGCGAGAACGAAGCCGCCGCCGAGGCGGCGCTGAAGAGCAACCGCCAGGTGCTGCTCGTTCCCCGACGCCTGGATGCCGAGAGCGGCGCCCCGCTGGCCGAGCAACTCTTCCCCGTGGGGGTCGAGGCGCGCATCGAGCAATCCGGCTTGCTCCCCGGCGGGGCCAGCGGCATCGTGGTGCGCGGGCTGGTGCGGGTGGAGCTTGGCGAAGAGGTCCAGCGCGCGCCCTACCCCCGCTTCACCTTCACCCGGCGCCCCGATGTGTTCGAGCGCACCCCGGAACTCGAACAGTTGATGGTCGAGGTCCACGCCGCCATTGACGCCGTGCTCGACCTGCGGCCCGGCGTGACCCAGGAGATCCGCAACTACGTGCGCTCGATCGACGATCCGGGCCATCTCGCCGACAACACCGGCTATTCGCCGGATTACACCTACGGCGAACGCCTGGAGCTGTTGAGCACCTTCGATGTGGTTGAGCGGCTGATCAAGGTGCGCGAGTTTTACCGCAAGCAACTGGCCCTGCTCGAGGTGCAGGCCCGGCTGCGCCAGGAGGTGCAGGAGGGTTCGGCCCGGCAGCAGCGCGAGTTTTACCTGCGCCAGCAGTTGCGGGCCATCCAGAAGGAGCTGGGCGAGGACAGCCCCGAGGCGGTCGAACTGGAGGACCTGCGGGAGAAGCTGGCCGCGGCCAACCTGCCTGAAGTGGCGCGCAAGGAGGCCGAGCGCGAACTGGCGCGTCTCGAACGCATCAACGCCAGTTCGCCCGAGTACCAGATGGTGCGGACCTACCTGGAGTGGGTCGCCGAACTGCCCTGGGGCAGGCGGACCGGCCACGCGATCGACGTGGCCCACGCGCGCCAGGTGCTCGACGAGGACCACTACGGGCTGCAGAAGGTCAAGGAGCGTATTCTCGAATACCTGGCGGTGAAGCAGCGCCGGGCGGCGTTGGGCGAGGATGGCGGGCGCGCCGGTCGCGAGCCGATCCTGGCCTTCGTGGGGCCGCCCGGCGTGGGTAAGACCAGCCTGGGCCAGAGCATCGCCCGGGCGCTGGGGCGCAGCTTCGTGCGCATGAGCCTGGGCGGCGTGCGCGACGAGGCCGAGTTGCGCGGCTTCCGGCGCACCTACATTGGCTCCCAGCCGGGGCGGATCATCCAGGAACTGCGCCGCGCCGGGGCCGCCGATCCGGTGATGTTGCTCGACGAGATTGACAAGCTCGGCAGCGACTACCGTGGCGACCCCGCGGCGGCCCTGCTCGAAGTGCTCGACCCGGAGCAGAACCACACCTTTACCGATCACTATCTGAACCTGCCCTTCGATCTGAGCCAGGTGCTGTTCATCGCCACCGCCAACAACTGGGATACCGTGCCGCCGGCCCTGCGCGACCGCATGGAGGTGATCGAACTCTCCGGCTACATCGAGGACGAAAAGGTGCGCATCGCCCAGAGCCACCTGATCGAACGGCAGTTGCGCGCCAACGGGCTGCGCCCCGCCGAGGCCGTGGTCGAGGAGGCGGCCCTTCGGGCGATCATCAACGACTACACCCGCGAGGCCGGTGTGCGTAACCTGGAGCGCAACATCGGCGCCGTGCTGCGGAAGGTGGTGCGCAGAATCGCTGAGGAAGGTCAGGGCGCGGCGAGCCAGACGGCAGAAGCCACGGCGCCAGAGCAGCAGGAGGGAGCGAGCGCCGAACTGGCGCCTCCCACGGCCCCGGTGGTGGTTGACGTGGCCTTTGTGCGCGAGGCCCTGGGCCGTCCGCGCTTCTACAACGAGGCCCAGGAGCGCATTGACCAGCCGGGCGTGGCGACGGGCCTGGTGTGGACGCCGGTGGGCGGCGACATCATTTTTGTCGAGGCGCTGGCAGTTGAGGGGAAGCCCGAGTTGAAGATCACCGGGCAACTCGGTGAGGTGATGCGCGAGAGCGCCGAGGCGGCGCTCACCTACGTGCGCGCGCGAGCGCGCGACCTGGGCATCGATCCACGTTTCTTCGAGACCCATGCCCTCCACGTGCACGTGCCGGCGGGCGCCGTGCCGAAGGATGGCCCTTCGGCGGGCATCACCATCGCCACGGCCCTGGCCTCGGCGGCCACCGGGCGGCTGGTGCGCGACGACGTGGCCATGACCGGCGAGATCTCGCTGCGCGGGCGGGTCCTGCCCATCGGCGGGATCAAGGAGAAGGCCCTTGGCGCGCACCGGGCGGGGATCAAGACGATCATTCTGCCCAGGCGCAACCTGATCGACCTGGACGATCTGCCGCGGGCGATCTTCGAGGAGCTCACCTTTGTGGCCGTAGAAACGCTCGACGAAGTGCTGGCGACGGCCCTGCGGCCCGCCGCGCACCACGCTCCAACGTTAAGCATCCCTCAACCGGACAGCGAACTGGTACCGGAGGGGTGATCCCGGCCCTTCACCGGCGGCGGTAGGCGCGCAGCAACGCGATGGGCGCCGTCGCCAGTGATGCTGCCGCCGCGGCCCAGGCCGCCGGCGCCACCACGGGCGTGCCGGCCTGCTTCATCGCTACCCCCGAAAAGGCCCAGGCAATCACCGCGGGGAAGGCCGGATCGCCGCGGCTGACGCCCATCGTCGCCCCCAGGGCTGCACCTACGCTCAACAACCCGGCGGTCCACGCCTCGCGGCTCGCCGGAGTGCCTTCCCACCCGGCGTCGTAGAGCGTTACCGCCGTGTTGATGATCGTCGCCACGCTTATCCACCCCAGGTAAATGCTGAAGGGCAGGCGCACCAGCAGTTGCTCCACCCAGGGGCCGCGCGCCTGACCAAGCCGCAGATCAATAGTGATCAGCGCCAGCAACAGGCCCACCATCGCCCCCAGGTTCAGGCGGAAGCGGTTATAGTGCCACAGCACCAGCCAGACCACATTGGCGGCGCAACTGGCCACGAAGGGCCAGGCGATGCGGCGCAGGCGCTCGTTGTCGCGCTGCCGCGGCAGGGCCTGGTAGACGGCGTAGCCGATCAGACCAGAGTAGATCACCCCCCAGATGCCGAAGGTGTGACGCGCGGGGATGATCGGTAGCGGGAAACGCGCGGCCACGTCACCGATGGTCTGCCCGTTGAGCCGCAGGATGTTGGTCAGCGCATTGGCGCCGATAGTGACGGTCAGGGCGGCAACTACGGCGGCCTGCCGCGTCACGTCGGCGGCCGCGGAGCGGGAGAGGGCGTTGGTCATGGGTGATCTCTTTCTGCCTCTGTCCAATGGGAGAGTCTGGGAGGGCGCGGCCCTTCCAGGAATGGGACGTGCCCCCGGTGCATCGGTTCGGGGGCGTTTCGGGGCTGATGCAACCTCCTGGGGGGCAAACCCCGAACTCCAGGATTTTCCCTGGGCGGCTGCGTCGCCCCACCCCTCCGCCAGCGGCGGACCATGCTGTGCATCAGCACCGGGGGCGTCTCTACTCCGCGCCCTGGCCCGCCGGGGATCTGCTATCATAAGCAAATCCACGTTGGCGCCTTCTGACGCCGGACCGTACGAGGAGTAGTATACGCCATGTCTACCTGGGAGACGTACCTCGACACGCACCAGTCACGCTTTCTGGATGAACTGGTGGAGTTTCTGCGCATCCCGAGCATTTCGGCCATTGCGGCCCATGCCCCCGATGTGCAGCGCGCGGCGGAGTGGGTCGCCGCGCGCGCCGCGCGCGCCGGCCTCGAACATGCGCAGATCCTGCCCACGGGCGGCCATCCGGTGGTCTACGCCGACTGGCTGCATGCCCCGGGCAAGCCGACGGTGCTGATCTACGGCCACTTCGACGTGCAGCCGGTCGATCCGGTCGAACTCTGGACCCACCCGCCGTTCGAGCCTCACATCAGCGATGGCCGGGTGTACGCCCGCGGCGCTTCGGATGACAAGGGCAACATGCTCGTGCCGCTGCTGGCGATCGAAGCGCTGCTGCGCGCCACGGGCGCCCTGCCGGTCAATGTCAAGGTCTTCTTTGAAGGGCAAGAAGAGATCGGCAGCCCGCAGATCGGACCGTTTCTGGCGGCCCACAAAGATCTCCTGGCCTGCGACATCGTGCTCAACGCCGATGGCGGCCAGTACAGCGAAACGGAACCGGCGCTCCTGGTGGGCCTGCGCGGCCTCTGCGCCATGCAGATAGACGTCACCGGGCCGAAGATGGACCTGCACAGCGGCCTCTACGGCGGCGTGGTGATGAACCCCATCCATGCCCTGGTGATGATCCTCAACTCTATGCGCGGCCCCGACGGGGTGATCACCGTCGAGGGCTTCTACGACGCCGTGCGTCCGTTAAGCGCGGAGGAGCGCCAGCGCATCGCCGCGGTACCCTACGATGTCGAGGCCCTCAAGGCCGAACTGGGCATTCCTGCCACCTTCGGCGAGGCGGGCTACACCCCGCTCGAGGCCAGCTGGGTCCGACCAACGCTGGAAGTGAACGGGATCTGGGGCGGGTTTCAGGACGAGGGAATGAAAACCGTGCTGCCGAGCACGGCGCACGCCAAGATCACCTGCCGGCTCGTGCCGGATCAGGATCCCGCGACCATCCTGCGGCTCCTGCAGGCCCACGTGGAGCGCCATACCCCGCCCGGGGTGACCGTCAGCGTGACGCCCTTCGCCTCGGTGGCCCATCCTTACCTGGCGCCCGAGGACGACCCGGGCAACCGCGCCGCCCGCGCGTTGTTGAGAGAACTTTACGGGCGCGAACCGTACATTGTACGCAGCGGCGGTTCGATCCCGGTATGCACGCTGTTCCGCGAGCACCTGGGTGTATACACGACCAGTTTCGGCTTCGGTCTGTCGGATGAACGCCAGCACTCTCCCGACGAGTTTTTTCGCCTGGCAAGCTTCCGCAAGGGGCAGCGCGCCTACGCTCTGATGCTGGAGCGCCTGAGCACGTGACCGGTCTCTCCGGTGGGAGTGCGGGCAAACCCGGCTTCCCCACACTCCCACCCGGGAAGATGGGGACGTCTTCCAAACACCTCTATGGTTGATTACGTTGACCAGGAACGCGCTGCGTTTGAGACTCAGCGTCGGTCCATTTACCGCGTCGCGGGCAGTATCGGCCTGATAATCATCTTCTACGAGCAATGCATCCTCCTGGTCGGTACGAGAATACCGTACCTCTTTCGGGCCATCTATGTCTTCAACCATATCCTGCTGGCCGGCCTCACTGTCGGGATCCTCTGGCAACTGGCCCGTCAACGTATCCCGATCGAGCGACTTGAACGGTGCACGCTGTTCGTTTTTATCTTCCAGTCGTTAGTGTTCAACAGCATCGTTCCGGCGCTTTTTAACTCCACGCCGGCCCGGGTCCTGGCCGAAACCATCAACGACGACATCTGGTTTCTGCTGGTCACCTGCACCCTGGTAATCCATTTCTATGCCTCACGGCGCGGTGTGGTGCTCGCGCTGGGGGTCTACATCCTGTCGTTTGCCATTGTTGCGTTGCAGGTGATCTGGTGGTGGTTGAATAACCTTGATGATGGCAGCGGGGCCAGGATCATCCAGATCTACGCCTTCGGGGGCATGCTACTGGGCTTTATGCTGGTCCTGGCAAGCTACCGCAACCAGTTGGTCCGCATTCACACTGAATATCGCCTGCTGGCCGCCATTGCCTACACAGACGCTCTTACCGGGCTGCCCAATCGCCGGCGACTCTACAACGATTTGCACTGGCTGATCGCCGAGGCGGAGCGCCACGGGCATCCCTTTTGCGTTTGTTTATTCGATGTGGATCATTTCAAACGCATCAATGATCAGTACGGCCATATGGTTGGCGACCAGGTGCTGCAGGTCATAGGGCACACCGTGCGCGCGAACCTGCGCGTTGTAGATCACTTTGGGCGCTGGGGCAGCGAGGAGTATTGTATACTCCTGCCGCACACAACCCTGGACCAGGCGCTCATCGCCGTGGAACGGGTGCGCCTGGCGCTTAGAAGTATAACGAGCTTCCTGACCCCGATCAGCGCCAGTTTTGGCGTCAGCGCCTACCGCCCTGACGACAGCGCCGAAACGCTGCTGCATCGCGCCGATCGTGCGATGTACCGCGCCAAACGGACCGGGCGCGACCGTGTCGAGAGCGAGGCGTGGGAGGAAGTGAGCGGCCTCAGATCCGGATGACCGCGCAATGCTGGTGGCATCAGCGCTCGCCGGGGCGGGTGTAGCGCAGTTCCAGGTGGCCCTGAGGGGCCAGGGCGGCGCGCAGGGTTGCGATCAGATCGGCGTCGGCGCCGCGGGCGGCGAGAAAGGCCAGAGTGGGCGCGTCGAGGTAGTAGGTCACGTCGTCGGGACCTTCCTCTTCCAGGTGGTCAATCAGGAACTGCAACTGTCGCGGGGTGATCTCGCCGAGGTAGACGCCGGTCTCATCGTTGAACAGCGCCACGCCTTCTTCGGCAGGCGCGGGTGGCGGGTCAGGCTCGGCTTCACCCCGCGCGACGGCCACGATCTGCTGCCGCTCGGCCCGGCTGAAGCGCAACGGGGCCAGGGAATCGGTGAGCAGCGTCTCGACGATCATCCGGGCCGCATCAGGGCGGGCGAGGCGGGCGGTGGCGGCGCGCATCGCTTCGATCCGTCCTGGCTCGCCGAGCAGACGATCGATCTTATAGCCAATGGTCAGCAGCGAGTTGCTCCGCGCGGCGGCGCCGTTCTCCAGCAAGCGGTCGCTGTTGCGCTCCTCCTGGCCGGGGATCGGATTGACGATCAACATCGGCAGCCCGGCGGCCATACACTCTGCCGAGGTCAGACCTCCTGGCTTGCCGATGAACAATGTCGCGACCCGCATCAGCGCGTGCATCTCGTTCGTGAATCCCAGCACCCGGAACCGCTCCGCCTGAGTGGCGGTGAGCGCCGTCACTTCCTCGCGGAGCAGACGATTGCGCCCGCAGACCACCACCATCTGCACCGGCGTCTCCATCTGCATGATGCGTGAGACGATCTCCTGCGCCGGGCCTCCGCCGAAGGCCCCCGCTGAGACCAGCAGCGTCGGCAGATCGTCGCGGAGCTGGTAGCGTTGCCGGATGGCAGTGGCATCAACCGACGCGCCAAACTCCGGGCCAACCGGGATGCCCGAGACGGTGATCCGCTCCGCGTCAATGCCCAGGGCGATCAACTGGGCGCGGGCCTCGTCCTGGGCGACGAAGTAGCGATTGAAGGCGCGGCTCAGCCACATCCCCTGAAAATCGTAGTCGGTGGTCACGATCGCCAGGGTAGTGTGCAGCCAACCCTGACTGAGCAACTGGGC
The DNA here is from genome assembly GCA_034431835.1 of Chloroflexaceae bacterium. Classification (GTDB taxonomy): domain Bacteria; phylum Chloroflexota; class Chloroflexia; order Chloroflexales; family Chloroflexaceae; genus JACAEO01. The sequence goes on from DAOUDA010000276.1 coordinate 7,714, forward strand.
CACCATCGCCGCGGGCATAAAATGGGTGCACACGGTGATGTCCGGGTCGTAGTCTTGAATGAAGCGCACCAGGGGCTGGGCGTTGAGCATGGTCAGAAGGTTCATCAGGCCGACCTGGGTTCTGAACGGTTCATCGTTCTGGTCATAGAGCCAGCCCACGGCCCACGGATTATCTTTCACCAGGGCGAAATAAGCATCGGAGGCCGCGACCTGATAGAGGCGCGACGTGAGTTTGAGCGCGTCCTGGTTCTGTACTTCGACCCCGGGGCGATCGCGAAAGGCATGCTCAACGGCATCGGCGGCGACCTTGTGCCCGGAGCCGACGCTCGCCGAGAGGATGAGAACCCGTGTGGTCATACCTGGCTCCGCGGTAAGGGTGACGACGATCGTCGCGGGTAGGATACCGCAGGTGAGGGTGGGCGTAGTGTGGCCACGCCGCCTCCTCCCTTCAGCGGGGGTAGGGCGAATTCTGGTTTCGCCCTACCCCCGCTTGCTGCACCGAAAGACTCGGAGGGGCAGCAGGCCCCTCCGAACGAAGGTCTCAGACATGTTCAAACAGGATGGGAAAAGGGCGGCTCAGGCGTCCTGCCCCGTGCCCCAGGCCACACCTACACCCTGGCCGCTCCTGCGCATGGTGCGGGTCAACAGGTAGAAATGCGCGCAGCGGGCGGCCCGGGCGCCATCGCCGATGGCGGTGAGCACCTGCTCGCCCTCGGGGCGGGTAACATCGCCAGCGGCGAAGAGGCCGGGGATGCGGGTGGCGCCATCGCGATCCACCTGCACAAAACCGCCTGGCCCGACCACCCCCAGGTCGCGCACCACGGCGCTCGCCGGCTCGTAGCCCAGATCGGCGAAGGCCACATCCGCCACCAGGCGGCTCACCTCGTCGCCGCGGCGGACCACCAGCGCCCGCATGCCGCCTTCAGCCGCCACATCAATCACCTGGTAGCCCGGCAGAACGGCGATGTTGGGCCGCTGCTGCAACAGGCGCACCTCGGCCCGGTCGGCCGCGGCCTCGGTGGGCAGCACCAGATAGACCTGCAGGGCGGTCGCGGCGAATTCGGCCACACTGTAGAGCGCCTGTAGCGTATCGCCCACCACCACGACCTGCTTGCCAGCGAGCGCGCCGGCATGCTGCGTCGTGCTGTGGCCCAGGTCGGCCAGCAAACCGGCGCTGCCGTTCAGCCGCAGATCGCGGCGCGGGGTGACGCCGGTGGCAACGATCACACTGGCAGTAGTAATCGGCCCGGAACGCTGCGTTTCAACCAGGAACGTATCGCCTTCACGGCGCACCGCTTTGACGCGGTCGTTGAGCATAAATTCCTGATGCGAACGCAACAGATCCTCGAACAGATGCACCGCTGAACTGCCGATCAACGCGCGCTCCTCATCTTCGGGGTCGGGTCCGTCATAGTGGACCAGGATGCTGCCTACCAGATAATCCTTCTCGACAGCCGCCGGTCGCTCAATTCGCCCGCCGAGGTGATCACAGATCAACAGAAAATCCAGATCCTTGCCCAGCGCGTACATCGCCGCCGCCTGACCCGCCGCACCGCCGCCAATGATGACCAGGTCGCGCATAGTTCCTCCCCGTGCGATCCCTCGCACATTGTCCCTATTCCCTGGCGTAGCGTCCAGACCCATGCCACGCGTAGGAGGTGCCACTGGAAGCGTGACCACATTGTCATCGCTCAAAGTCTGGTTAAGGTTTCGCAAGTGTGTGGGCCTATCTTAGCAGCATTCGATTGAGATTTCAATAATTTGGGCGGCTGATATCCAATGAATATGAAAAATTCGGAATCTGCTGCTTTTTGCATAAATGTAGTTATTTCAATATAATTACTAATTGCATGGTGATATAACTTCAGTGATCGGCGCCCCAACGCCGGTTGGGGGGGGAGGCGGGGCAACCGGGTAGCGCCGGGCCGGGGCCCGTGGGGGCGACGGGCGGGCCGCCGCCGGTTGGGGCGCCGGGGAACGCGGGTAGCGCCGGGCA
>DAOUDA010000277.1:0-4425 GCA_034431835.1 Chloroflexaceae bacterium
GAAAAGCCGATAGCCGATAGCCGATAGCCGATAGGGCCGCAGCACGCGGCGGGCGGACGCGGGCCGGTTTTCATCGGGCGGTGGGTACGCAGTGCATGGACGGCTGATGTGAAGGGTGTCGGGCGGCCCCACCGCCGGTTGGCGGGATGTGGGGAAGCCGGGTTTCCCCACGCCCCGGGCCGCGGGGGAAACCCGGTTTCCTCGTGTACTTACCGATACCCCTCCGCCTGCATATTGAACAGGCGCGCGTAGGTTCCGTCGAGGGCCAGGAGTTCATGGTGGGCGCCGAGTTCGGTGATGCGGCCACCTTCGATCACGGCGATGCGGTCGGCCATGCGCACGGTGGAGAAGCGATGGCTGATCAGGAAGGCGATGCGCCCGGCGGTGAGTTCGCGAAAGCGCTGGAAGATCTCGTACTCGCGCTCGGCGTCGAGGGCCGAGGTTGGCTCGTCGAGGACCAGCACCTCACTGTCGCGCATGAAGGCGCGGCCCAGGGCGATCTTCTGCCACTGCCCGCCGGACAACTCGGCGCCCTTTTCGAACCAGCGGCCCAGGATGGTGTCGTAGCCCTTCGGCAGTTGGGCGACCACCTCGTCGGCGCCGCCGCGGGCCGAGGCGGAGAGAATGCGTTCTTCGTTCGCCAGTTCTTCGATCTGGCCGAAGCCGATGTTCTCGCGGGCAGTAACCTGGTAGCGCACGAAATCCTGGAAAATCACCCCGATGCACTGCCGCAGGTCGTCGAGATCATACTCGCGCAGATCCACCCCGTCAAGCAGGATGCGGCCCTCGGTGGGGTCGTACAGGCGCGTGAGCAGCTTGATCAGCGTGGTCTTGCCCGCGCCGTTGGCACCCACCAGGGCGATCTTCTCGCCCGGAAGCACGCGCAGATTGACGTCGCGGAGGGCGTACTCCTCGCGGTCGGGGTAGCGGAAGCTGACCCCCTGAAACTCGATGCCCTGGCGAATGGGTCGCGGCGCCTTGCGGCCCTTGCCGGTGATCATCTGCGGCGTAAGGGAGAGGAAGCCGAAGAGGTTTTCCAGGAAAAGGCCACTTTCAAAGAGTTGCCCGGCATTGTAGAAGATACCCTGGAAAGCGCCCTGGCTCTGGCGGAACAGCGTCAGGTAAAAGGTCATCGCGCCGATGCTGATCACCCCGGAGACGGTCTGCCAGATGATCCAGGCGTAGGCGCCGTAGTAACTCGCCGAGGCCAGCAGGCCCCAGAGGGTGCTGATCAGCGAGCGGCGCCGCGCCAGCGCGGCGTCTTCCAGGTAGAACTTCCAGAACAGGTCCTGGTAGCGTTGGAGCAACGGCTCGCCCAGGCCGAAGAGTTTGATCTCCTTGGCGCTGCTGTCCACGGTGAGCAGATGTTCCAGATAGGTCATCTTGCGGAACTCGGGCGCGCGCCAGGTAAGCAGGCGGAAATGGAGCCGGCTGTAGTGGGTCTGGGCGATGAAGGAAGGCAGGGTCGCGCCGAAGAGGACCAGGGCGACCAGGGGGCTGAAGGCGATCAGCCCCACGGCGAAGGAGCCGAGGGTGATCGCGTTCTGCACCAGGTTGAAACTGGTGTTGATGATGCTCATCGCCCGCCAGTTGGACTCGCGGCGGGCATTCTGCAGCTTGTCGTAGAACTGCGCATCCTCGAAGAAGTGCAGGTCGAGGGCCAGCGACTTGCGGATGATCGCGGCGTTGATGGTGTTGCTGAGGCGCGCGTTGAGCATGTGCTCGGCCAGGGAGCGGGCCTGATTCAGGATCGCGCCCAGGGTGAGCAGGGCGAACTCCACCAGCAGGTAGGGGAGCACGGCCCGTAACGCGACCATCGGGGCGATGCCGCCCGTCACGGCGAGCACGACTTCGTCAATGATCAGCTTCGCCACCCAGGCCTGCGAAATGGGCAGCAGGCCGTTGAGGAGGGTGATCAGGGCCATGGCCACGGTCGCGCCGCGGTGGGACCTCCAGACCAGATCGAAGGCCCGCGGGACGTTGCGGAAGGCGGCGCGCAACTCTTTCCAGCGTTCGGACCAGGGTTTCGGGGGCGCCTCGCCGCCCGGGGGCGCGCCCGTGCCCGGCGGTCCCTTGGCATGTCCGCGCCGGGTGACGATAACACGCTCGACGGTGGTGCCGTTGTGATTGTTGATTGCCATTTCTCTAGTATACTTCCACTCTGAGTTCGGGAGATCCGTCGAATGACCTGGATCCAGGACCAGTGCAAAGTCTTCGGGGCAAGCCCCCGGGGTGCTGGCCCTCAAGCGCCCGGCGCGTCGGTGAGTCGCGGCGCACACAGACGTTGTGTCGCGCCCACCGCGAGAAACGGATCTTGCTCAGGCCTGGGCCTGGTATCGGGGCCGGTCGCGTAGCCAGTGGCCGCGCCAGAGGGGGTACAGTGTGAAGTGGCTGCGGTATCTGATCATCTTCGTGCCGGTGGCCTTCGTGCTCGAGTTCGTGCCGGGATTGCGGAACGACCTGCTGCTGTTTCTGGTGTGCTGCCTGGGGCTGATCCCCCTGGCCGGCTTTCTCGGCGAAGCCACGGAAGAACTGGCGGTCCACACCGGCCCGAAGGTGGGCGGCCTGCTCAACGCGACGCTGGGGAACGCCGCGGAGTTGATCATCTCGATCGTGGCGCTCTCGCAGGGGAAGATCGAATTGGTGAAGGCCTCGATCAGCGGTTCCATCCTGGGCAACCTGCTGCTGATCCTGGGCCTGGCCCTGCTGCTCGGCGGCCTGCGTAACGGCCTCCAACACTTCGACCGGCAGGCGGCCAGCGTGGCGGCCTCGATGATGACCCTGGCGGTGATCGGGTTGATTGTTCCGACGCTGTTCGAGGTGGTGCGGGAAATCCAGTTCGGCCAGCTCGATCTCCTCACCACCGACGTGGATGATCCATCGCTGAACGCCTTGAGTCTGGGCGTGGCCGGGGTGCTGATCATGCTCTATGTGCTCAGTCTGATCTTCACCTTCCGCCAGCCCGAACGGGGGGTCGGCGGTCACGTCGGGGTCGAAGACAAAACCCCCGATGGGGAGGCTCACAAGGCGAAGTGGAGCGTGCCGATGGCCATTGGCGTGCTGGTGGTCAGCACGCTGGGCATCGTCTTCCTCAGCGAGTTCCTGGTGGGAACGGTCGAACCCTTTGCCGAGGCCCTGGGGCTGAGCGAGTTCTTCATCGGGATCATCATCATCCCCCTGGTGGGCAACGTCGCCGAGCACATTGTGGCGGTGCAGATGGCGATCAAGAACAAAATGGACCTGGCGATGACGATTGCCATGGGCTCCTCGATGCAGGTGGCGCTGCTGGTGGGACCACTGCTGGTCTTTATCAGCCTGCTCTTCGGGCGCGAGATGACGCTCTTCTTCACGGTGCTCGAGGTGGCGGCGCTGACGCTGGCGGTGTTGATCGCGACCATCATCGCGGTGGACGGTGAGAGCAACTGGCTCGAAGGGGCGCAGTTGCTGGCGGTATACACGATTACCGGCCTGGGGTTCTTTTATATCACCAGGGGGGTGATCGGGGGGTAAGGGGAACATGGGGGACCCCGGGTTCCCCATGTTCCCCTGCCCGGAGGGGGCGCCGGGTGAAACTTTTTCTCCGGCGCCGTCGTCATGGAAAACGGGACGTCACGAGGGACGGGCGACCGGGGCGAGCTGCGACGTGCCGGTCGCCCGTTCCGTTTCTGATCTCACGCACACGAAAGGCGACCGCGTATGGAAGGTTTGATCGCGCTGGCGTCCGGCCTTGGGCTGGCGATGGCCTCCGGGCTGAACCCGTATCTTCCGTTGTTGACGATTGGCATCTTCGCCCGCCTAGGATGGATCCAACTGGCCTCGCCGTTCGACCTGTTAACCAACGTCTTTGTCTTGTTGATCATCGCCGCGCTGGCCGCGCTGGACTTCGTGGGCGACAAGGTGCCGGTGGTGGACAGCGCGCTGCATGCCGCCGGGCTGATCATCACGCCCATCGCGGGCGCGATTCTGGCCCTGGCCAGCCAGGGCGATGTGGCGATCATCAATCCCGCCATCGTGGCCGTGGCCGGCCTGATCGTCGCCGGGAGCACCCATCTGACGCGCAGCGCGGTGCGCCCGGTGGTGACGACGGCGACCGGGGGGACGGCCAATCCGGTGCTGAGTTTTGTCGAAGACGCAACCTCGCTCTTCCTGAGCATCGTGGCGATTGTGCTGCCCATTCTGGCGCTGCTGCTGGTGGTGGCGCTGGTGGTGCTGGCAGTGCAATTCTTCCGCCGCACCGCCGGGGTGTGGAAACGGGATCGCGCCTCGGTGAATGGGCGGCGGTAGGGGCGAAATATGCCCCGGGTGGTGCGGGCGACCGATGGGGTGGTGGGGGGCTTATAGGGGTATGTAACGTTGAGATAGGATTGGCGAAAAGCGCATCACAATGGCAAAATGAGGGTGCATAGGACCTCACAAGCCAGGGAG
>DAOUDA010000278.1:0-19361 GCA_034431835.1 Chloroflexaceae bacterium
ATCGCGGGCCATTGGCCGACGCGCTGAGGCGTCAGGACGTCATCGCAAACTGGCGTGATAGCCATCAACACGGATGAGGTAGAACACCCACAATCCAAAATCCTCATGACCCGACCTTGAACGCCGCCAGGGCCTCCTGTTCATCCTGGTAGATCTCGGCGTACTGCGCCAGGCCAACCATGCGGAAGATCTTCTGGAAATGCTGGGAGAGGCCGCTAACGGCGAGTTTCTGGTCGTTCCGGGTGACCTCGGTCACGATGCCGATCAAAATGGCGATCCCCGCGCTGTTGATGTAATCATTCTGGCGAAAGTTCAACAACACGTTCCGCGCGCCCTTGCTGGTTACCTCGCGATAGGCGTTATTGATCTTCTCCTCGGCGAAAGTGGTCACATCGCCTGAGAGGTCAATAATGGCCACCCCATCGCGTTCGCGGGTGCTGACCGTCAACTCATCTTCAAGCATCATAAGGCTCCTCCCCCACTCCTGGACTCAGCGGCGCCCGGTTGTATGCCAGTGGATAGCCAGCGCTCCACAGCGATCCCGTTCGTGGCCCACGCGGCGCTCCGCTGTGAGATGGGCATCAGCCGTGGAGGTTGAGCCCCGGATGGCGATGAAACGCAAAGCGAAAACGGTTCCCTGGTCCGGACCATGGCACAAAGCCGGCTTCGTCACACAACTGGCTGATGAGCAGCATCCCCATGCCGCGCAACGAACCCCGGCCAGCCACCTTATCGCCAATGCTGAGCGAGGCGGCGCCTGCGGTGTACCGTCTCACCCCCTGATCGAGCACCTCAACCACCAGATGCTCATGTTCGACCCGGCAGAAGATCTCCACGCGCAAGCCCGGATCGAGTGAATTCCCGTGCTCCATCGCGTTGATGCAGACCTCGCACAGGACCGTCTTGAGATCCTCGATGCGCTCGGCGGGAATGCCGAGACGACGGGCAAACGCCGCAACCGCGTCGCGAGCGACCACTTCATAGCCCAGTTCGCTCGGTAGAGAAAGCTCAAGACTCGTCTGAGAGCAGGCAGAGGTACTCATTGCTCGAGATGGATCACCATACGTATCTGGTTGCCGCCGCTCGGCGCGGTAGAAAACTCAACTTCGTCCATAAGTTCGCGGATCAGCCAGATACCCCACCCACCCTTATCGTCCTGTTCGAGAACCTCTTCAATTACGGGGCGGCGAATTGCCCGGCTCTGGTCGAAGGGCTTACGCCCCTGGTCGGCCACGTCAACGATCAACTCATCGGCGCGCGCGGTCAGCAGAACCACGACCTTCATCGCCGCGTCGTGTTCGTTGCCGTGTTCAATCGCATTGGTAACCGCCTCGCTGACCGCGGTTTTCAGTGACTCGACGCGATCGGGCTGAAACCCCATCCGGCGTGCCAGGGACGAGGCGGTATCCATCGCCACGCGCTCGTAGCCGAGTTTGCTCGGCAGGCGTAGTTCGATCACTCGTTCGACTGGCTCACGCGGTGGGGTTTCGCCGCTCATAAGGTCTACTGTTGGGTGGCAACCAGGATAACCGCATCCCTCGCTTGCGGCGGCGCCACCGTTCGGGGGAGGTGCGGAGAGCCACACCCTCCGAAATCCTTATCCTCCACCCGCGGCGAAGGAGCTTTCAGAAGGGCTGCGCCCCTCCGAAGCTCCTCTCTGAGGGGAAGTCTCGTTGTAGTACTAATCTCAAATAGCGTGTGTTGTGACACACGTTTCACAGGAAATCATAACACAGGGAAGGATCATGACGCAATAGGACGAAAGTTCGAATAAAGATCGGAGAAGGGAACCGGGATGGGCCGATGCAACGTTCTGGGAGACAGGTCCAAACCTTGTGTGGAGGTGTGGAGGTGTGGGGCAGACCATCAAGCCAATTTGAACCATGGCTTACCATCCGCACAACCTGTCAGGCACGGCGATTGGGGCGAGAGTCCCGATCGCCACGCCTGACAGGTTGTCTGGCCCTTCCCGCGGCTTACAGCGGGATGTTCCCGTGTTTGCGCGCGGGCATGCTCTGGCGCTTGGTGCGGGCGATGCGGAGGGCGCGGATCAGGGCCGGGCGCGTCTCTTTGGGTTCGATCACGGCGTCAATGTACCCGCGCTCAGCGGCGACATAGGGATTGGCAAAGCGGTTCTGGTAATCCTCGACCAGTTCGGCCAGGCGCTGCTGCGGGTCGGAGGCCTCGGCAAGCTCCTTGCGGAAGATGATGCGCACCGCGGCGTCCACGCCCATCACGGCAATTTCGGCGGTGGGCCAGGCAAAGTTAAAATCGGCGCGAATATGTTTGGAGGCCATCACGTCGTAGGCCCCGCCGTAGGCTTTGCGCGTGATCACTGTGAGTTTGGGCACCGTGGCCTCGCAGTAGGCATAGAGCAACTTGGCGCCGTGGCGAATGATCCCGCCGTACTCCTGCTGGGTGCCCGGCAGGAAGCCCGGCACGTCCACGAAGGTCACCAGGGGAATGTTGAAGGCGTCACAGAAACGCACGAAGCGCGCCCCCTTGACCGAGCTGTCAATGTCCAGCGTGCCGGCGAGTTGCATCGGCTGGTTGGCGACCACGCCGACGGGATGGCCATCGAGCCGGGCAAAGCCGATCACGATGTTCCGCGCCCAGAAGGGCTGCACCTCGAAAAACTCGCCGTGGTCCACCACGGCCTCGATCACCTTGACGATGTCGTAGGCCTTGCGCGGGTTGTCGGGGATCAGGGTCTGCAGATCCTCTTCGGTGCGTTCGGGATCGTCGGTGGGTGGGATGGAAGGCGGGTCGTCCATGTTGTTCGAGGGGATGAAGGAGAGCAACGTGCGCAACTGGTCGAAGCACTCATCCTCGCCATCGGCGGCGAAGTGGGCCACACCACTGCGGGTGTTGTGGGTCATCGCCCCGCCCAGTTCTTCGAAGCCCACCTCTTCTCCGGTGACCGTCTTGATCACATCGGGGCCGGTAATGAACATCTGGCTGGAGCCCTTAACCATGAGGATAAAATCGGTCATGGCCGGGGAGTAGACGGCCCCGCCGGCGCAGGGGCCGGCGATGATCGAGAGCTGGGGGATCACGCCGCTGCTGATCACGTTACGGTAGAAGATCTCGGCATAGCCGCCCAGACTGACGACCCCTTCTTGAATGCGCGCGCCGCCCGAGTCGTTGATGCCAATACAGGGCACGCCCATCCGCAGGGCCAGATCCATCACTTTGCAGATCTTCTCGGCAAAGACCTCGCCCAGGCTGCCGCCGAAGATGGTGAAATCCTGGGAAAACACGCACACCGGGCGCCCATCAATGGTGCCGTGACCGGTGACCACGCCGTCGCCGAGAGGTTTGCGCCGTTCCATACCAAAGGCGGACGTGCGATGGACGGCGAAGGCATCCAGTTCAACGAACGATCCGGGGTCGAGCAGCCGGTCAATGCGCTCCCGCGCGGTCAACTTGCCGCGTTCGTGTTGCTTCTGGATGGCCTGGGGGTCGCCGGTGAGGGCCTGCTGGCGGCGGCGGCGCAACTCTTCGATCTTTTCGGCGGTCGTCTGCGACATAGAACTGCTCCTTGGCAGAGACTACGAACCTATCCAGATAACCAGGTTATGAGATGACGTTCTGCGGGGCGTAGTAGTTTGTAACGGAAGTTTCCTTGCACTTCCGCCCCCCCCTCCCAGCCTCCCCCCGTTGGGGGAAGGAGCCAGCCTTCCTCCCCCAGCGGGGGAGGGTTGGGGAGGGGGCAGGTGGTTGCCGAAAACCTTCGTGCACAGAACTCATGGCCCTCCCAGACCCTCCCCGAGGGGTCATTGGCCGCTATCCTCTGCGCCCCCGCGTCACCACGGCCCAGGCGAAGCCAGGCACGGCATCAACGATACGCGGCCAGCGCCCGGGCTGGCGCAGGAGGCGGTAGAGCCATTCAAGACCGGCGCGACGCATCCAGGCAGGGGCGCGGGGCACGCTCCCGGACAGGTAATCGAACACGCCGCCTACGCCAATCGCCAGCGGAACGTTCAGATAGGGCTGGTTCCGGGCGATCCAGATGTCCTGACGCGGATGCCCATAGGCGACCAGCAGAATGTGGGGTTGCGCCGCAACGATCAGTTGGCGCAGGAACGGCTCGTGGCGCGGATCAGGCGAACCGGCGAATGTTCCCGCGATGATCAGCCCTGGATAGCGTCGCTGCAGGGCCAGGGCCGCGGCCCGTGCCACGCCGGGGGCTGCGCCGAGCAGAAAGAGCCGGTAGCCGCGTTGGGCGCTCAACGCGGCGAGCTGGTGCGTCAGTTCCACCCCGGTAACGCGACCCCGCAACGGTGTACCCAGGTAGCGCGCGGCCAGCAACAACCCTACCCCGTCGGGCGTGGCCAGATCGGCGCCCTCCAGCGCCGCGGCAAAGGCTGGATTGCGCCCCGCCTCGATCACAAACTCCGGGTTCACCGTGACAATTTGATGCCGCCCGCCGGAACGGATCAGCGCGTCGGCCAGCTGCACCGCCTCGTCTTCGATGACATCGTCAACGCGCACCCCAAGAATACGCACCGAACGCCGTACCTCAGGGGGCGCGCTGGCGCGCGCCACTGTTGTCGCCATGATGCACCGTCCAGTTACAATCGCTCAAGCCCGGGCGCCTCCAGACCACCTCACGGCTCATACGCTGATTATAGCGTAAGAACGGCGTGGGGGCTGCGCCGTGTTATAATGCCAGGGATTGCGCGCGCTAACCAACCAACGGGACGGGTTGGGGCGAGCGTAGCCAACCTGGGAAACTCCTCGGTTTGTGTACGGGGTCGAGAGCTTCAGACTGGCAGGAGAGCTTATGTTCCGCTCGCACACCTGCGGCGAGCTGCGGCAGGAGCACGTTGGCGCCACGGTAACCCTGGCGGGGTGGGTGCACCGCCGCCGCGACCATGGCGAACTGATTTTTATTGATTTGCGCGACCGCTACGGCATTACCCAGGTCGTCTTTGACAGCGCCGTCGCCGCGGCCCACCGGGTCGCCGACGAGGCGCGTTCCGAGTACGTGTTGCAGGTGCGCGGGGTGGTGCGCCCGCGGCCCCCGGAAGCCGTGAACCCCGATCTGGCCACCGGGGCGATCGAGGTGGAGGCGTTGGAGGCCACGGTGCTCAACCCCGCCCGCACCTCCCCCCTGTACATCGCCAAAGAAGGCGGCGAGGACGAGGCCCTGCGCCTCAAGTACCGCTACCTCGATCTCCGGCGCGAGCGCATGCAGCGAAATATCATCCTGCGCCATCGGGTCGTCAAGTTCATGCGCGATTTTCTTGATCGCGAGGGCTTCCTGGAGATCGAGACGCCCATCCTGATCAAGTCAACGCCCGAGGGCGCCCGCGACTACCTGGTGCCTTCGCGCCTGCACCCGGGCAAGTTCTACGCCCTGCCGCAGAGCCCCCAGCAACTCAAGCAGTTGCTGATGGTGGCGGGCTTTGACAAGTACTTCCAGATCGCCCGCTGCTTCCGCGACGAAGATCAGCGCGCCGACCGGCAGCCAGAGTTTACCCAGCTCGATCTGGAGATGAGCTTCGTGAATCAGGAGGACGTGCTGAACCTGATCGAACGGCTCTTCATCGCCCTGTGCCAGACGGTCACGCCCCACAAGACCCTCCCCACGCCGTTCCGCCGCCTGACCTATGCCGAGGCGATGGAACGCTACGGCTCCGACAAGCCCGATCTGCGCTACGACCTGGAGCTGGTCAACCTGGGTGACGTGCTTGCCAACACGCCCTTCCAGGTGTTCCAGGGTGCGCTTGAGCGCGGGGGCCAGGTCAAGGGCCTGCGGGCGCCCGGGTGCGCGGGCTTCTCGCGCAAGCAGATCGACGAGTTGGCCGAACTGGCCCGTGTGGGCGGCGCGCGCGGCCTGGCCTGGGCGGCCCTGCCCGCCGATGGCGGCGAGGTGCGCTCGTCGTTCGCGAAGAACCTGGCCCCGGGCGAACTCGACGCGATCATCGAACGCATGGGCGCTGGCCCTGGCGACTTGCTGCTGCTCGTGGCCGATACCCCCTCGGTTGTGGCCGCGGCCCTCGACCGTCTGCGCCGCGAACTGGCCGCGCGCCTCGGGCTGATTGACCTCAATACCCTCAGCTTCGCCTGGATCGTTGATTTCCCGATGTTCGAGTGGAACCCCGAGGAAGAACGCTGGGACGCCGTGCATCACCCCTTTACCTCGCCCCGCGACGAGGACCTGCCGCTGCTCGACAGTGATCCCGGCAAGGCGCGCGCCAAAGCCTACGACCTGGTGCTCAACGGCTACGAGGTCGGCGGTGGCTCCATCCGTATCCATCGCCGCGAGGTGCAACAGAAGGTCTTTGACCTGCTCGGCATCAGCCGCGAAGCGGCCATGGCTCAGTTCGGGCACATGCTCGAAGCCTTTGAGTACGGCGCCCCGCCCCACGGCGGCATCGCTCCCGGCATCGATCGCATCGTCATGATCCTGGCCGATGAAAGCACCATTCGCGAGGTTATGGCGTTCCCCAAGACCCAGCAGGCCGTGGATCTGATGACCAACGCCCCTTCGCCGGTGGACGAGCGGCAACTCAAGGAGTTGCACATCCAGTTACGTCCATAGGCCCCGGCCCGCCATTCTGCTTCCCCTGGACGTGGGGCAAGCCCGAGATCCAGGTTGTGGCGGCATAGCCGCCACAACCTCCTCTTGTCGCCCGGCGCAGCCGCCCCGAACCCCGCCGCCGGAGACGGAGGTCGCCTCGGCTCCGGTGACGATGAAGCGCCGGCCCCCCTATGCGCCCAGAATACGGTATACTACAGAAACCGCCCGTGATCAGCGGCGGCAGGCGTAACGGGCACCCCGCGACAGGGAGCTGATAGATGGAGAAACGCATTCTGGTCGTTGATGACGACCCGAACGTACGGCATATTGTCAGTCTGGCCCTGACCCACGACTCTCCCTACACCGTTCACGCTGTCCCCTCGGCGGAGGCGGCGCTGCTCCAGATCGCGCGCCAACCGGTTGACCTGCTGTTTACCGATATTCGCATGCCGGGCATGAGCGGCCTGGAACTGGTGCAGCGGGTGCGCGAACTGGACCCGAAGACGGCGGTGATCGTCTTCACCATCGGTCCTGAAGATTTGACGCCCGAACGGGCCGCTGAATTGAAGATTGACTGCCTGCTGGAGAAGCCAGCTTCGCCGGAACGGCTGCGTCTGGCGGTTGACCTGCTGCTCGACCCGATCAAACTGCTGCCGCGGCCCTCCCAGCGTCACGAACCGCCGCCTCCCGCGCCACCATCGGCGCAGACCACGCCATTGTCGCCGCAGACGGGGCCGTTGGGGCAACGCCTGGCGGCAGCCAGGACCCGGCGCCAGACGACGCCGCTGCACGGCGCGCCGGTGGCCATCCGGCTCACGTCCGGCCCGGCAGGTGCGGGCAACCGCACCTACTCCGAGGCGCAGATCGAAGCCATGCGCCAGGCGCTCAAGGAACTGGCCCTTGAGCCTGATGTCCACTGTGCCGTGCTGGCGGATATCAGCGGCATCGTGCTGACCCACTGGAGCCGCCGGCGCGACATCAATGTAACGGTCATTGCCGCCCTCGCGGCGGGCAACACCATGGCGCTGGCCGAGATCGGGCGCAACCTGGGCCAGCAACGCCCAGGGCACCTGGTGATCCAGGAGGGCCACGACCAGAGCATTATTATGGCCACGATGGATGACCTGCTGCTGCTCGTTGCCATTGGCCCGAACGCCTCGCTCGGCTGGGCGCGCATCGCTACCCTCCGCGCCTGTGAAGAGGTGTTGCGCATTGCCCAGGGCCGGTGACGTAGTTTGACACTGCCCCCTCGCTCTGCTATAATAATAATCAGGGTTAAGGGCGGTCCGGCCGCTCTATTTTCATGTTGCCTTCGTACGGCTCACAGGGGGCCATTTGGGTGCATGCCCGCCCAGACCTTCCCTGAAGTGATGTAAAAGCGTTTTCCTGGGAGGGCTACACCCTCCCAACTCTCCCTGAGGGCGGGGATGGGGGAACCAAGGAGCACGTCCGTGTATGCGATTATTCGTGACCGGGGGATGCAGTACCGCGTTGAGCAGGGGCAGGTGCTGCTGCTCGATTTGATAGAAAAGGCCGCGCCCGGCAGCCAGATTGAGATTGGCGAGGTCCTGCTGGTTGGTGATGGCGATAAGGTGCAGGTCGGTTCGCCTACCCTTGCGGGGGCCAGGGTCCGCGCCGAGGTGCTCGGCGAGACGAAGGGCGAGAAGATCGTGGTGTTCCGCTATCGCAACAAGAAGCGCTATCGCCGCCGAACGGGGCACCGCCAGCGCTACACCCAGGTGCAGATCACCGAGATCCTGGCCTGATCGAGATTCCTGGTATCGGGAGGCCTGGGAAGGACACAGCCCTCCCAGGAAACCGCTCTGGCCCACCCCGGCGGGCACGATGCGGGAAGGCGCAGCCCGCGCAGGAGAACGCTCCGGCCCGCCCCGGCGGGGAGGATCCGGCGAGGTACGGCCTCCCGCAAATAACCTGTCACTTTACCCTGTCGGCGCGTAGCGAAGCCGTACAGCCTCACGCAAAACAAAACTTTGGCGCGACGGCCGTCGCGCCCTGAGAGGAGATAGCGACAATGGCACACAAAAAGGGTGTCGGCAGTTCGCGCAATGGCCGCGACAGCAACCCGAAGATGCGCGGGGTCAAGATGTACGGCGGGCAGCACGTCGTGCCCGGGAACGTCATCGTCCGCCAGTGCGGCACCAGGATCCGCCCCGGTATGAACGTCGGCCTGGGGCGTGACTACACGATCTACGCGCTGGTCGAGGGCACGGTCAAGTTCCAGCCCTACTCGCGGACCCAGAAGATGGTGAGCGTGATCCCGGTCGAGCAGCCGGGCGAAAGCGCCGTCGCCGATTAACTCTTCTCTGTCACGTTGCCCCTGGCGGGGGTTTTGGGAGCCGCAGGCTCCGAAGATCCTCCCTTCCTGGTGCGGCGAAGCCGCGCCAGGAAGGGGAAAGCTCGGGGAGGTGCAGCCCCTCCAAACCTCCTCGCAGCGGAAGCCACGGCAAGTGACGAAGCTGAGTTACGAGCCTATCCGAAAAACCAGGTTATCCGGTTTCTGTCCGGGAAGGCTACGCCCTCCCGGAGCCTCCCCTCAGGCAGGGGCGTGGAACAACCGGGTTTCGACACGAGGAGCACACTGGTGAAAAAGGGTATTCATCCCCAGTACCATATGGACGGGATCGTCTGCACGACGTGCGGCACGCGCTGGGCCATCGGTTCGACGCGCCGCAATCTGCGGGTCGAGATCTGCTCCAACTGCCACCCGTTCTATACGGGCGAACAACGGATCGTGGATACCGCCGGGCAGGTTGACCGCTTCATGCGACGGTTGAGCACCGCCCAGGCGCATCAGGCCGATGTGGAGAAGCGCCGCGAGGCGCGCAACCAGCAGCCGCAGAAGCAAAGCCTGCTTAAAGAACTGTACGGGGAAGACGCGTAGTTCTTCGGCCCTTGCAGTCAGGAGGGGGCGCCGTTGCCGGTCGCCCCCTTCTTGCTTGCCGTCAGGGGAAGCCCTCGCAGATCCTCCCGGTCTTCGTGATCCTCGCGCCTTCGTGGGGTGTACTCACCTCAGAGGACAAACGAGGCGCCGATCATAACCGCCAGGAGGATGCCGCCGATGATCGCGATCCGGATCAGATCCTGTTGCACATAGGCATAGTCGCGAGAATAATCCGGCGGCTCAACGGCGCGCGTGACGGCAGGACGGCGCTGCGGGCTGCGAACTGGTTGGCGGCGACGAGAACCGCGCGATTGACTGGCCATAGAGGACCTTTTGATTGGGCCGCGCCGGGCGGCCAGCGTTGCTGAGACGTATACAGGCCGTGAAGGATGGGGGGGGGAAACCAGGCTTCCCCACACCCATGCCTGTGGGGAGGATGACCCTCTCCGGGGACAACTTCTTGCACTCCACCATTGCGCGGCGCAGCCGCACCGACAACTGACGTGATTATACCATTCCTTTTATCGTGCCTATGAAGCGCATTGGAATCTTCGGCGGCGGCCAGCTTGCCCAGATGCTCACCCAGGCGGCCGTCTCGCTGGGCCTGGAAACCACGATCTTCGAGCGCGTCGCCGACAGCCCCGCGGGCCGGCTGACCCGGCGCGAGATCGTCGGCGCGTGGGACGACCCCGCCGCCCTCGCGCGTTTCGCCGCCCAGAGCGACCTGGTGACCCTCGAGAACGAGTTCGTTGACGCGGCCATCCTCGCCCGACTTGAGGCGCAAGGCGTTCCCGTGACGCCTTCGTCGGCAACCGTGGCGGTGGTGCAGGACAAGCTGCTCCAGAAGGAGCGCATCGCCGCGGCCGGGCTGGCCTTGCCGCCCTTCCGCGCCGTGTCCAGCCCGAAGGAGGTGATCGCGGCCGGAGAGGCCTTCGGCTGGCCGATGGTGCTGAAGGCTCGCCGCAACGGGTACGATGGCTATGGCAACGCAACGGTGCGCCACGGCGATGACGTGGCCCCGGCATGGGAACGCCTGACCCGTGGCGGCAGCCCGCTGCTGGTGGAGGCCTGGGTGCCCTTCGCCCGTGAACTGGCGGTGATGGTGGTGCGCGCCCATAATGGCGAGACACGCGCCTATCCCGTGGTCGAGACGGTGCAGCGCAACCACATCTGTCACATCGTGCGCGCGCCGGCCCCTATGCCCGCCGCTGAGGCCGCCGCGGCCACGGAGCTGGCCGTGCGCGCGGTGAAAGCCGTAGATGGCGTCGGCATCTTCGGCGTGGAACTGTTCGAACTTCCCGATGGGCGCGTGCTCTACAACGAGATGGCCCCGCGGCCCCATAACTCCGGCCACTATACGATCGAAGGCTGCGTCACCTCGCAGTTCGAGAACCACCTGCGGGCCGTGCTGGGCTGGCCGCCAGGACCGACCGACCTGCGGGCGCCGGCGGCGGTGATGGTCAATCTCCTCGGCCAGTACCATGGCCCGGTGGTTGGCGACGTGCTGCGCCAGGCGCTGGCGGTGCCGGGGGCGCACGTGCATCTGTATGGCAAGCGCGAAAACCGTATCGGCCGCAAAATGGGGCACATTACCGCCCTGGGCGCCACGCTGGCCGAGGCGGAGGCGGTGGCGCGCCGCGCCGCAGAGAGTGTGGATCTATGAATAGGGTTTCCCCATTTGGCAGAGGCGTGGGGAACCCCGGGTTCCCCGCCTCCCGCCCACGGCCAGGGGCGTGGGCCAGCCCGGCTGCCCCGCCTCCCGCCCTCAAGCAGGGGCGTGGGGAACCCCGGGTTCCCCACATCTCCCCACCCGGCCCAGGGGCCGCCACGGCCCGCCTACGGCCAGGGGCGTGGGCCAGCCCGGCTGCCCCGAAGTTCACGTCAGTGAAGCGCGGCGCCGCCGCAAAGGCAACCTGAGGTTACATTCGCGGAGCGAGCCATGACACCAGTGGTCGGCATCGTGATGGGGAGCGATAGTGATCTGCCCACACTGCAGGGCGCCATCGAGGTATGCGCAGAGTTTGGCGTGCCATGCGAAGTGCGGGTGGTCTCGGCGCATCGGACGCCGCACGACATGATCGAATATGGGCGTACTGCCCACGAGCGGGGCCTGCGGGTGATCATTGCCGGAGCGGGGGGCGCGGCGCACCTGCCGGGCATGCTCGCCGCCTGCTCGCCGCTGCCAGTGATCGGCGTGCCGGTGCCGAGCAAGGCCCTCAACGGTCTGGACTCGCTCCTCTCCATTGTACAGATGCCCGCTGGCGTGCCGGTTGCCACCGTCGCCATTGGAGGCGGGCGCAACGCCGGCCTGCTGGCGGTGCAGATTCTTGCTGCAAGCGACCCGGCTTTGCTGAGCCGAATGCTGGAGTACAAAGCGCGTCTTGCCGACGAGTCACGAGCAAAGAATCGCACCCTTAAGGCAGGTTCGGATGAGGGCCTTTTTCCCGGTGGTCGCCAGGGAGATAGGTTGCTATTCTAGTCCTGGGTCCGAGCTGCGTTGACGGATCGTTGGGCTGAAGCCCTGGCTGCGCCAACGTTTCGGCCTTACCGGGCCAGGGCCAACCCATCACCGGCGCTCGGAGAAGCCACCAGCGGGCGGAAGCGTGGAAAAACACCTGGTTTCCCGAAGGTTCACGTTACACTGGAGCCACCATGCGCAATCTGCTGATCACCGGCGGGGCCGGCTTTATCGGTTCCAACTTCGTCCACTACATGCTCGAGACGCACGCCGACTACCGCATTGTTGTCTTCGATAAGCTCACCTACGCGGGGCGCCGCGAGAACCTGGAACGTGTCGCGGCCAATCCGCGGTTTCATTTCATCCAGGGCGACATCTGCGATATGCAGGCGGTACGGTCGGCGGTACGCGAGCACGACATTGATACCATCGTCAACTTTGCGGCCGAGACCCACGTGGATCGCTCGATCATGGCCCCGGATGCCGTGGTGACCACGAACGTGAATGGCACGTGGACGCTGCTCGAGGTGGCCCGCGAGACCGGCCTGGAGCGCTTTCACCAGATCAGCACCGATGAGGTCTACGGGGCCATCCCGGCCCCGCGGCGGTCACGCGAGGGCGACCCGTTGGAACCGCGCAGTCCCTATTCGGCGAGCAAAGCTGGAGCGGAACATCTGGTCTATGCCTACTTTATCACCTACGGCCTGCCGGTAACAACAACGCGCGGTTCAAACAACATCGGCCCCTATCACTACCCGGAGAAGGCGGTTCCCCTTTTCACAACGAATGCGATTGACGATCTGCCACTGCCGATCTACGGTGATGGCTTGCAGGTGCGTGACTACCAGTACGTGCTTGACCATTGTGAAGCCATTGATACGGTGCTGCACCACGGGCAACTCGGCGAGGTCTACAACGTCGGAACCGAGGTCGAAACGCCGAACATTGAAATGGCGCACAAGATTCTCGACCTGCTGGGCAAGCCGCGCAGCCTGATCCAGCACGTGACCGATCGCGCCGGGCATGACCGGCGCTACGCCCTCGACTGTTCGAAGCTCCGCGCCCTGGGCTGGCGTTCGCGTCACAGTTTTGATGAGGCGTTGGAGAAGACGGTGCGCTGGTTCGTGGCCAATGAAGCCTGGTGGCGGCCGATCAAGTCGGGGGAGTATCTGGAGTACTATCGCCGGCAGTATGAGGAGCGGGGCGCGTAGCAACCCGTGTGGGGTGTGGCGCGGGGAGGAGAAACCTTCGTCACGTTCCACTCCCAGGCTCACAAGCCCGTCAGGTATTCCTCCGCATCCTCGATCAGGACCTCGTAGCCGCTCTCGGTTCGGCGAAAGCGCAGGTGACGCGGAAAGACGGCCAACCCGCGGTCCATCAACTCCTGGTGAACGATGGTTTGCACCTCGCCCCAGAGTTCGGCCTCACCGGCGTAATAACGCCGCAGCAGCGCGGCGAGTTCGGGGCTGGCGCTCCAGCGGATCTGCCTGGTGCTCATGGGGGGTCTCCTGCCCGCCACGGGGTCCGTGGCTCAACGAGCGCATGGTGTAGGGCTTCAGGAGGAGTATAACAGTCCGCGGCAGGCTTCGGCAAGTAGGCTCTCCAGGTTGCTCGTAACGTCGGTCTCCGGTGGGGGGGGGTGTGGGGCGGCTACGCCGCCCCACGGGTCGTTGTTGCGGTGGTTACGGGTCGTTGTTGCGGTGGTTACAGCGGCTGCGCCGCCAAAACCACCGCAACAATCGGGGTTTGGGGCTTGCCCCAGGGAATTAGCACGGGCCCTTTCTAAGAGGTAGTATTTCATTGCAGCGTGCAAAACGCCTCCTGGCGGAGGGGCGCGGGGAGGCTGCGCCTGCCCGCAAACCCTTTTCCGGCAGGCGCGCGCCCCGGGGAAGCAGGCGCGTTTCTGCCGCTGCGGGCGGAAACGAGGAGTTCGTGGAGGGCCGCACCCTCCACACCGCCTTGAAACAACTTGATATTACCTCTACGTGGCTGCCCGATGCGTAAAAAAGGAGCAAAACGGCAATGACACGACCCAGTAGCGGCGGACGGATCGAGGTGATCTGCGGGTGCATGTTCAGCGGAAAGACGGAGGAACTGATCCGGCGCATGCGCCAGGTGATGATTGCCCGCCAGCCCTGCCGCATCTTTACCCCACGCCTGGATACCCGCTACAGCGCGCGGCACGTGGCCAGCCACGCCGGCGCGCGCCTGGAGGCCGTACCGGTCAGTTCGATCACCGAGGTGCTCGCCGGGGCGGATGACGTCCAGGTGATCGCGCTGGACGAACTGCACTTTCTGAGTGACGAACCGGAGGCGATCGTTGCCGGGTGCCAGGCGTTAGCCGATCGGGGCCTGCGGGTGATCATCGCCGGGCTGGATCAGAATTACCGCGCCGAACCGTTCCCGGCGATGATGCATCTGATGGCGATTGCCGAGCAGGTGGACAAGCTGTACGCCATTTGCGCCCGTTGCGGGGCCTACGCCACGCGTTCGCAACGGCTGATCGACGGCAAACCGGCGCCCGCGGACGCGCCGACGATCGTCGTCGGCGGCCTGGAGTTGTACGAGGCCCGCTGCCGCGCGTGCTACGAGCCGGCCCGTTAGCGGCGCCATCCCATGGCATGGGCCGGGGAAACCGGGTTTCCCCGGCCCATGCCGCGCCACAGGCAGGGCCTGCGATCAGGACATCCCCAGCTTGCGCTTGAGTTCGGCGAGTTCCGAGTCGACCTCGGTCTGCTGTTCGAGGTTCTGGAAGCGGGCCTCGAGCGAGCCCTGCTCGAGTTTGGCCATCGCCTCGGCGCGAGCGAGCCGGTCGTCCACCTTCTCCTCGAGTTGCTCGAGCTTGTCGATGGACGAAATCCGGCCCATGCTCTGGGCGGTGCGCTGGAGGGCCTCCTGGGTCTGGGCGCGGTTCTTCTTGGCGATGATCAACTCCTTCTTGGCCCGCACCTCGGCGATGCGGGTCTCGAGTTGCACCAGGGCCTCCTGCATGGCGTTGACCTGCTCTTCCTGGGCCCGTTCTTGCGCCAGGTACTGTTCGGCGAGCTTCTGGGCCTGAACCTTGCGGGCCAGGGCGGCTTTGGCCAGTTCTTCGTCACCGGCGCGCAGGGCGGCCTCGGCCTTCGATTCCCACTGGGTCACCTCGGCCTGGCTGGCGATGCGGCGCTGCTCCAGCTTCGTCTCATCGGCCATCGCCGCCGCCACGCCGGTGCGTACCTCGTACAGTTCATTGGTGAGCTGGCGCAGGTACTCGTTTGCCATCTTCTCGGGATCCTCGGCCTTGTCGAGCATGGCATTGACGTTGGCACTGATGAGATCACTGATGCGGCTCAGGATAGACATGGTCGACTCCTTCTTGCGACTAGGTCATGTCAAACGCCGTTGTTGGAACCTACCGTAGACCTTCGTGTTGCATCCGAAGAGCGTGGGAAGTTTCGAGAGCGACGAACGCTCCCCCAGGCTGTCTGGCCACTGGCGTAAGGCAATGGTGCCAGATGCACCTCTCAGGGTACCCAGGATATTCTAGCACGCCAGGGGTACCGGACGCCAACCAGGAAGATGACAGCGCGGAGCGCATGTCATTTTGGATTTTGGATTTTGGATTGCCGTCTATAGCGTCCGAATGAGCAATGGGGATGGCGCGCGTGTACCGTGTTCAACGGGAAGGCGCATCTGACAGGTTTTTTCGATATTGCATGAGCTCTGGATTACAGCGGACGACGGGCAGGTATGCCGACGGCGCGCGGGTAGCGCGGGTCGGTGGGGGCCACTTTGCGCGCTACCACCAGACTGCGTGGTTCGACGCCCGGCAGTTCGATGGGGAGCACCTGTTCGATCATTCCGCCAAGGAGGGCAACGGCGCGCCGCGCCGCTTCGATCTCCCGTTCAGCGCCGGCGCCCTTGGGGGCCAGCAACAGGCCGCCGACGCGCAGGAGGGGGAGGGCGTATTCGGCCAGCACGCGCAGATCGGCCACCGCGCGGGCCGTGGCCACATCGTAGTGTTCACGTTCGCCGGGATCATGCCCGAGGGCCTCGGCCCGACCGGTTACGACGCGCACCTGTTCCAATCCCAGGACGCCGATCAGGTGCGTCAGAAAGGCGGTCTTCTTGCCCACCGATTCGACCAGGGTCAGGGCCAGCGGAGGGTAAAAGATCTTCAGGGGCACACCGGGAAACCCGGCGCCAGTGCCGATATCGACGAGGGTTGCGGGTGGCCGGCCCCAGAAGCGGGCAAGGGCCAGCGAGTCGAGAAAATGGCGCACGTAGATCGCCTGGCGGTCGGTGATGGCGGTGAGGTTGGTGTGCGCGTTCCAGGCAAGCAGTTCGTCGGCATAGATCCCGAACTGACGGAGTTGTTCGGGCTCGAGGGGCAAGCCCCAGGCTGCGGCGGTATCGGCCAGAAGCCGTTCGGCGGGGTCAGCCATGGGAAGATTCCTGGCGGTACAGGCCCTGGTCAGCGATATACTGGCGGACCGCTTCGGGCACCAGGTAGCGCACCGGACGGCCCGTGGCGACACGACGGCGGATCTCGGTGCTGGAGAGCTCGAGGCGCGGGCCATCGAGCAGGCGATAGCGCCCGGCGCCTGCCGGCACGGCCCGTTCGAAGGCGATGGGATCGAAGGTGTGCCCCGGACGTTCAACGATGGCGAGGCGAGCGAGGGTTAGCAGATCGGCCACACGGCGCCAGCGAGGCAGATCGCGGGCGGCGTCGGCGCCGACGATGAACCAGAGCTCGACGCCGGGACCGAAGCGCGCGCGCAGGTGTTCGAGCGTCTCGACGGTATACGAGGGCGGCGGGCGGCGCAGTTCGAGGTCGTCGGGAACAAAGGCGGGATTATCGGCGCAGGCCAGGCGGATCATCGCCAGGCGCTGAGCGGGAGTGGCGCCAGGGGGGACGCCCTTGAGCGGCTGGAGGGCGGCGGGAACAAAGCGCACCTGCTGAAGGGCGAGGGCCCAGCGCGCCTCTTCAGCGATCGCCAGGTGAGCAATGTGGATCGGATCGAACGTGCCACCGTAGACGCCCACGCGGACAGGTTCAGCAGGAACGTCTACCGGCGCAGTTCCCACTCGCAGGCCTCCTGGAAGAGATGCCACACAATCCAGGCCACATCTTGCTGATCTTCGGTCAGCAAGTCATCAACAAACGGCTCAACCAGCTGGGCGACATCGGCGCGCGCGAGGAGGTAGACGCGCGAACCAAGCGTCTCGTGGAGATGCAGTGCCAGGGCGTCGGCAAGGTCGAACAAATCGCGTTCGGAGAGGCGCCGACCGGTGCTGAAGTGATGGCCGTTCATAGAGACAGCAAGACGATCTATGAGGCAGCGATGCCAATGAGAAGGTTCGGTGGATCAGGGATGGCGGCGCCGGTCATCACCACGAGCGGCGGGGACGAAGGCGCCGGCCCTCATAGCCGGGATCATCAAAGCGCTCATCGTCGTAGGGTTGCACCGCATGGGTCTCGGCCTGGCCCCCGTGGTTGGCCAGGAGGGCGCTTTCGGTAAGGCTCTCGCTAATATACTCGAGATACCCGCGGATATCCTCGTTGTCTTCCAACGAACTGAACGGAATGGTCGCGCCGCTGACCGTTTTGACCGAATCGCTGATATCGCGGAGCGTCTGGTCAATGCCCTTCACCAGGCCGCGCATCACGCCGGCCAGTTCTTCGCGCTCCTGGATGGTCAGATTGGCGAAGCCGCGCAGGGTCTTTTCCTGGGCGCGCAGCAGCGTGGCGCGCAGGATGGCGATATCGGCCTGGGTCTGCAACTCGTAGCGGCGCACCAGATGGGCCTGGCGCACCTGTTCGAAGAGCTCCTCGCTGGTGACGGGCGTCCACAGCAATGCAGGAATGATAATGAAGCCGATAATGCCGATGATCACCTGCTGCAAAATCAGCCCGGTTTCCGCGACGGCGGCCTGAGCGGCCCACCAGGAATACTGAATCTCGAAGGAATAGTAGAGGAGGTAGAGGGCCGCGCCGATAATGACCGTGTAGCCAATGGTTCGCGCATTGATCCGTTGCAACAACATCCCCCCCGGCGACCAGGGGATGAGGAACGAGGTCAGACTGGGGGGTGCAAGCACGAGAATAGCGGTAAACGCCGCGGCGACGATCCAGTTGCTGGTCAACTGGCTCTGGACGCCCCACCAGTAGACCCCGGAGCCAATCATGGCGATGAGCGCGAGGATGGCCAGCAGTGTCTTGGCGGAGAACTGCCAGCCGCCCCGGCGGCGTTGACCACGAATAACATCAAGGTATCTGCTGCTCACGTTCAGGCAACCCTTCCAGGCGAACAGCGACCCGGCCCGCCGCTCGCCAATCGAGTAGCACGTCAGCGTGGATGGACCTCAGGGGAAGCCAGCACATAGGTCTCGACCCAGTCAACGTAGCCGGCGGCCCTGAGGCGTTCGACGTGCGCTGGTGAGAGGGCGGTCAGCCCATAACTGACATTGATCCGGTAGGGCACTTCGAGGGCCGGCAACCCCTGATCGCGGAGCACGAACGTCGCCTGAACCAGAAAATCGCCGCTGATGCGCCCCAGCACCAGATGCTGCTGGTTCAGCGGGTCGTACCAGCGCAACTCAGCATTCCGGGTCGTATACAGATGCGGCGTAGCAAGCACCTGGCGATCCGCCTGTTGATCGCGCCATTTCTGCTCATTCGAGCGTTCGGGTGTTGGTGCGATGACCAGTGGCGGCGCTTCAAGACCCTCGGGTCTTGCTGGAGGGAGTGCCGGAACCGCTCGCGTCGTCGGCGTCGGGGCAACCGTTGCCGGATCCGGCGCCATACTACCAATGGTCGTTGGTACGGCAGACGCCTCAGCAGGCTCGAACGGCGGTGGCAAGGCCACGGAAGCCGCAGGCGGCGCCTGAGCGGGTCTACCTTCGTTTTGCAGGGCCTCCATACATCCGCCGAGGGCCACAACAGCCACGACGATTATCGCCAGGCGGACAATGCCGCCTCCACCTCCACACCAGAACTGGCTCGCGCGCGCCGAACCTGCCTCAAAAAGCGTGCGATGCACGGTTGCTCACTTCGTGGCCCCACCTATGCTAATGTGCAGACAACGTTTCACGACGTTGCGGGAGGATTTCGCTCTTCCAGCTCCTCCCCTCAGGAAGCAAGGGAACCTGGTTTCCCCTCTCTCCTACACATGCTCGACATGTCTTACTTTAACGAAACCTCGTCTAGGCGGGAGTTGCGGGCGCCCCACGTCCCGCAAGATGCTCCTTTCCACCATGGCGCGACGACCCTGATGACGCACCGGAAAGGAGCTTTCGGAGAGGTGAACCTCCTCCAGGACCCTTTAGCGATAAGAAGTCTCAAGGGGCTTTCGGAGGGGTAAGGTCGCCCTGCCTCCTACGCGAAGAAGTCTTGTTTTTTACTGGACTTTTGCAAAGTCCAGCTAGACGAGCGCAAGGTGCGCCTTGATTTTGGGCAGACTCCACCCCTCTTCGGTTCGCTCGACGACCCA
>DAOUDA010000279.1:0-7201 GCA_034431835.1 Chloroflexaceae bacterium
AGTGGCGCCCGCCCCGCCCCCTCGGGCCACCCTGGCCCCGGCGCGGCTGATCGTGCAGCCCTCGGGCGCCGTGGTGGCCCTGCCGGCCGCACCGCAGGCCCTGGTTGGCCGCGCCGACGCGGTGAGCAATTTCTTCCCCGATGTGGATCTGACCGATTACGATGGCCTCAATCTTGGCGTGGGCCGCCGCCATGCGCGCCTCTTCGTGCAGGCCGGTCAGATCATGATTGAGGATCTCGACAGCACCAACGGAACCTTCCTCAACGCTGCCCGCCTGAGCCCGCGCCAACCCGCGCTGCTCAAGCAGGGCGATGAGTTGCGCCTGGGGAACCTGCGCCTGCGCGTGGAACTGTAAGGAGATCTCGATGCGCATCGCGGTCTTTGGCCCGGGCGGGGTGGGCGGATACTTTGGCGCGCATCTGGCGCGGGCCGGTCACGAGGTGCACCTGATCGGCCGGGGCGCGCACCTGGAAGCCGTGCGGGCCGCCGGGCTGCGCGTTGAGGGCCCGAAGGGCGCCTTCGGCGCACGCCCCGCCAGCGCCACCAGCGACCCGTCCGCCGTCGGCCCCGTGGATCTGGTGCTGGTGGCAGTGAAGAACTGGCAACTCATCGAGGCCGCCCCCACCCTGGCGCCGCTGATCGGCCCGGCGACGGTGGTGCTGCCGCTGCTCAACGGCGTCGAGGCCCATCAGATCCTCGCCGAGGCCCTGGGGCCGGACCACGTGCTCGGCGGCCTGTGCCGCATCATCGCCTATATCGCCGCCCCGGGGGTCATTCGCCACGTGGGGGCCGAGCCGACGATCATCTTTGGCGAACTGGACAACCGGCGCAGCGACCGCGTCGAAACCCTGCGGGCCGCCTTCATTGAGTCGGGCTTTGGCGCCATTGTCCCGCCCGACATTCACGTGGCGATCTGGGAAAAGTTCATGCTCGTGTGTACCTGGAGCGGCCTCGGCGCCGTTACCCGCGCGCCGATCGGGGTCTGGCTGCGATTGCCCGGCACCCGGGCGCTGGCCGAGGCGGCGCTGCGCGAGGTGGTGGCGGTGGCCAATGCCCGCGGCGTGGCCCTCGACCCGGCCCAGGTTGAGGCGACGCTGCGTTTCCTCGATACCATGCCCTACGAGGGCACCGCATCGATGCAGCGCGACATCATGGAGGGCCGGCCTTCGGAACTGGAGGCCCAGAACGGCGCAGTGGTGCGCCTCGGCCAGGCCGCCGGCGTGCCCACCCCGGTCCACGGCTTCCTGTACCACGCCCTGCTGCCCCAGGAACTGGCCGCCCGCAGGGCCTTGCCGGAGGACGGGTGAGGGTCCTCACCCTCCTCCGCCTCGCTGCGCGCGGCGCCCGCTCCCGCTCCACCTGCGGTGGAGCGGGAAGGGGCCGGGGGGAGAGTGAGGAACGCCCCCAGGAGAATTGTTCCGAGGGGAAGAGGGGAAAGCCGGTTTAGCACATTCGGCATCAAGGAGCCACCATGCACCCCCAGCGCCTCCAGCGCCTCGTCGAGGCCCTGCGCGACCAGCAACTCGACGGGCTGGCGCTCATGCCCGACGCCAACCTGGCCTACCTGAGCGGGTTGAGCTTCCACCCCGGCAAACGCCTCACCCTGGCCCTCGTGCCCGCCGATGGAGCGCCGTCGTGCCTCGTCGTTCCCGCCCTGGAGCACGGGCGCGCCCAGGCCGCCGCGGGCATCCCTATGCGCTATTTCCCCTGGCACGACGCCGAGGGTCCCGCGGCGGCCCTGGCCGCCGCCGTCGCGGCCGCCTTCGGCCCCGACGCCCGCGGGCGCGCCCTGGGCGTCGAGCACACCGCCATGCGCGTGATGGAACTACGCGCCCTCGAGGCGACCATCCCCGATCTGCGCACCCGCGACGCCACTCCCATCCTCGCCGATCTGCGCATGGTGAAGGATGCCGCGGAACTGGCGGCCATCGAACAGGCGGTGCGGATCGTCGAGAGCGCCCTGGAACGCACCATCGCCCAGATCCGCGCGGGCATGACCGAGCGCCAGGTCTCGCGGTTGTGCTCCGAGGCCATCCTCGCCGCGGGCGCCGATAGCGAGAGCTTCGAGAACATCGTCGCTTCGGGACCGAACGCGGCCAATCCGCATCACAGCAACAGCGACCGCCCGCTGCAACCTGGCGATCTGGTGATCCTCGACTGCGGCGCGCGCTACCAGGGCTACATCTCCGACATTACGCGCACGGTGGCGCTTGGCGAGCCGGGAGAAGAGGCGCGGCGGATCTACGACCTGGTGTTGCGGGCCAATGAGGCGGGGCGCGCGGCGGCCCGTCCGGGAGCCAGCGGCGCGGCGATTGACGCCGCGGCGCGGGCGATGATCGAGCAGGGCGGCTACGGTGCGTACTTCATCCACCGCACCGGCCATGGCTTCGGCCTCGAGACCCACGAGCCGCCGAACATCGTCGCCGGCAACGACGAGCCCCTGCGTCCCGGCACGACCTTCACGGTCGAGCCGGGCATCTACCTGCCCGGCGTCACCGGCGCGCGCATCGAGGACGACGTGGTGATCACTGCGGACGGCGCCCGCAGCCTCACGACCTTCGCACGCGAGTTACGCATTGTGGACGTGTAACGTTAGCGTCTGGAGGGGCGTGGGGAGGTCACGCTTTTCCCTGAACCCTGTCGGCGTTCCGGGAGGGTGAAGCCCTCCCTGCTCCTCCCATCAGGGGAGGGGTGTGGGGAAACCTGGTTTCCCCACACCTGCCAGCAGCGGCGCAGCCTACAGAATCTGCGACAAAAAGAGCTTCGTCCGCTCGTGCCGCGGGTTCTCGAAGAACAACTCCGGCGTGTTCTCCTCCACAATCTGCCCGCGGTCCATAAACACCACCCGGTCGGCCACCTCGCGGGCGAAGCCCATCTCGTGGGTCACGCAGAGCATGGTGATGCCCGAGGTCGCCAGTTCGCGCATCACGTCAAGAACCTCCTTGATCATTTCCGGGTCCAGGGCCGAGGTTGGCTCGTCGAAGAGCATAATGCGCGGGTTCATGGCCAGGGCGCGGGCGATGGCGACGCGCTGCTGCTGCCCGCCGGAGAGCTGGCCGGGGAACTTGTTGGCCTGCTCGCGGATGCCCACCCGTTCAAGGAGTTCCAGGGCGCGCTTCTCGCTCTCGGCGCGGGTCTGCTTCCGCACCCAGATCGGCGCCAGGGTGATGTTTTGTAGCACCGTGAGGTGGGGGAAGAGGTTGAACTGCTGGAAGACCATCCCCGTCTCGCGGCGGATGGCGTCAATGTTGCGGATGTCGTTGGTCATCTCGATGCCGTCCACGATGATCCGCCCCTCCTGGTGCTCCTCCAGGCGGTTGATGGTGCGGATGAAGGTGCTCTTGCCGCTCCCCGACGGCCCGCAGATCACCACCACCTCGCCGCGCTTCACCCGCAGGCTGACATCGCGCAGAGCATGGTATTCGCCGTACCATTTATTAACGTTTTCGCAGATGATAATATCATCGTTTGAGGTCGGAGTTTTGTTCATGGCTTTACGAGCGCCTCCGGACGCCTGATATGGGAATGGGGGAAACCGGGTTTCTCTATTCCCCGGCCCGCGATGTTGTCCCAATGGGGCGAAATATGTTTCGCCCGTACCGGCGAAATATGTTTCGCCCCTACAATTTACCCACGTTCAAATTGGTTTCAATCTGGCGCGCCGTGCGCGACATGGTGAAGCTGAAGATCCAGTAGATCCCCGCCACCACGAAGAACGTTTCGCGCCAGACCCCGCCGGGAATACCGAGCCACTGCGGCTGGGTGTAGACCGCCTGCGCCGCCCCCAGCAGGTCCATCAGGCCGATAATCACCACCAGCGAGGTGTCCTTGAAGAGGGCGATGAACTGGCCCACCAGCACCGGGATCACCGCCCGCAGGGCCTGGGGCAGGGTGATCAGCAGGGTGGTCTGCACCACATTGAGGCCCAGGGCGCGCGCCGCCTCGACCTGGCCCCTGGGAATGGACTGCAACCCGCCGCGCACGTTTTCGGCCAGGTAGGCCGCGCTGAAGAGCGTCACGGCGACGATGGCGCGCACCACGGCGTCTATGCGCACGTTCGCGGGCAGGAACAGCGGCAACATCAGCGAGGCCATGAAGAGCACCGTTACCAGCGGCACGCCGCGGATCAGTTCGATGTAGCCCACGCAGAACCACTTGATCACCGGCAGGTTGCTGCGCCGGCCCAGGGCCAGCAGCACCCCCAGGGGAAAGGAGAGCACGATGCCGCTGACCGCCAGGATCAGCGTGAGCATCAAGCCGCCCCAGAGGTTGGTGCCGATCGTGGCGTCGCCCACGCCGCGCAGGATCAGGATCGCCGCGGGGTAGAGCAGGATCCACCCGGCCACCAGCGGCCAGCGCAGGGCCTCGCGCAGGCGCCAGCCAGCGGCGATCCCAAGGGCCGCCAGGGCCGCCACGCCAAAGAGAAACAGCCGCGTGGAGAAGACCGGCGGCGCCTGGTCAGGCGGCAGCCCCAGGGAGAGGCCCCCCAGAACGGCCATCGCCACGCTGAAACCCGCGGCGAGGACCAGCGGAATGCCCCGCCAGACCCCGCCGCTGAGGCCCAGCAGCAGGGCGATCAGCGTCACCACCAGTTCGGGGCGCCAGATCTGGTCGGGCGGGTAGCGCCCGACCAGCAGCAGGCGCGCGTTGCTCGTCACGGCGATCCAGCCCTCGGTGGTGACGACCCAGCGCAGCAGGCCGCTGAGGGCCTGGAAGACCAGGAACAGCAGGACGATGCTGATCAGCGCGTTCCACCAGGTGCTGAACAGGTTCTGGCGCAGCCATTCCAGCGCGCCGATGCTCGGGCACGGGGCGCGGGTACGGGGTTGGGAGGCTTCGGTCGCCATTGTGTCACCTCTCCACGAGTTGCATGCGCTTGTTGTACCAGTTCATCAACAGAGAGGTGAGCAGACTGATGCTCAGGTACGAGGCCATCACCATCAGGATCACCGGAACCGCCTGCCCGGTCTGGTTCAGGGTCGTGCCGGCCACGGCGAAGAGGTCGGGAAAGCCGATGGCAACCGCCAGGCTGCTGTTCTTGGTCAGGTTGAGGTACTGGCTGGTGAGGGGCGGGATGATGATCCGCAGCGCCTGGGGGAAGATCACCAGGCGCAGGGTCTGGGCGTTGGTCAGGCCGAGGGCGCGGGCGGCCTCGCGCTGGCCCTTGTTGACTGCCTGGATGCCGCTGCGCACAATTTCGCCGATGAAGGTGGCGGTGTAGATCACCAGGCCGAAGAGCAGCGCGGCGAAGTTGGTGGTGAGGGTAATGCCGCCGCTGAAGCCGAAACGCTGCAACTCGGGGATCTCCAGCGTCACCGGCCACTGGCCGGCCATGATGCGGGTGACCACGAAGCCCAGCAGCGCGATCCCGGCGGCGATCAGCAGCGCCCAGGGCAGGGCCACGCCCGGCCGGTCGCGCCGAGCGAACTGCACCCGCCGCGCGATGTAGAAGCCCGCCCCGGCCAGCAGGCCCGCCCAGAGCCAGGGCGTCCATGCGCCGAAGTCGGCATTGGCCCGCGGCCAGGCGATCGTCACGCCGCGGTTGTGCAAAAAGAGCAACCCACCGACGCTGATGGCCTCCTGCACCCGCGGAAAGGCCTGGGTCATGGTGAACCAGAACAGGAGTTGCAGCAGTAGCGGGACGTTGCGCACAATCTCTACGTAGACGGTGGCGATGTTGCGCAGCAGCCAGTTGTTTGAGAGCCGGCAGACGCCCAGGATGATGCCGAGGATGGTGGCCAGTACGATGCCTATCCCGGCGACGCGCAGGGTGTTAAGAACGCCCACCAGGAAGGCGTAGCCATAGGTGCGCGAGGGGTCGAAGGGGATGGGCGACTCGCTGATGGGGAAGCCGGCCGGCTGCCGCAGGAAAGCGAAGCTCGGCAGCAGGTTGGCCCGCCGCAGCCCGTCCATCATGGTGCTGTAGAGGAACCAGAATGTTCCGATCACCACAAGCGCGAAGGCCACCTGCACGAGGATGGCGATGACCCGCGTGTCGCGGTAAAAGGGGATGCGCGCCGGCTGAACGGGCGGTGTTGTGGCGGCCATAGGTTGCCCTGCGTTTGCAATCCGCTCCGGGGGCGGCGGAAACCGGCTTCCTGCCGGTTCTCGCCGCCCCTGGTAACCTCCTCCTCGGCGCCTCAGCACCTCAGCGCCTCAGTGCCTCAGTGCCTCAGTGCCTCAGTGCCTCAGTGACCTACCGGAACGGCGGCGAGTACAGCAACCCGCCATCGCTGTAGAGCGTGTTCAGACCGCGGGGCAGGTTGAAGGGCGTATCGGGCCCCAGGTTGCGGTTGTAGATCTCCTCGTAGTTGCCCACGTGGCGGATCACCCGCGCGGCGAAGTCGTTGGGCAGGCCGATGCCCTGGCCCAGCTCGCCCTCGATGCCCAGGAAGCGGCGGATATTGGGGTCCTCGCTATTGGCGAAGGTGCCGATGTTGGCCGAGGTAATCCCGAACTCTTCCCCCTGGAACGTCGCGAAGACCACCCAGCGCACCGCGTCGGCCCACTGGGCGTCGCCCTGCAGCACGGAGGGCGCCAGCGGCTCCTTCGACATGGTCACATCGAGGATTTTGTGGTCGGCCGGGTTGGCGGCTTTGGTCTGGTAGCTCACCAGCCCCGACTTGTCGGTGGTGAAGCCGTCGCACTGGCCGCTCTCGTAGGCCGCGAAGGTCGGATCAGCCTCCTGGAAGACCACCGCCTCGAACTTCAGGTTGCGCTGGCGGAAGTTGTCGGCCAGGTTCAACTCGGTGGTGGTGCCGGTCTGCACGCAGATGCGCGCGCCATCCATATCTTCCAGGGTCTCGATGCCGCTGTCCTTGCGCACCATCATGCCCTGGCCGTCGTAGAAGGTGACCGGGCCGAAGTCGAGGCCGACCGAGCCGTCACGGGTGAGCGTCCAGGTGGTGTTGCGGATCAACACGTCGATCTCGCCCGACTGCAGCGCCGTGAAGCGCTCCTGGGCGGTCAGGGGGCGATACTCGACCTTGGTCGGGTCGTCGAAGATCGCCGCGGCGACGGCCTTGCAGAAGTCCACGTCGAAGCCGCTGAAGTTGCCGGCGCTGTCAACGTTACCGAAACCGGGCAGCACCTGGTTCACGCCGCAGATCAGCTTGCCGCGGCTGATGATCGTCTGCAGGCGCCCGCCGGCGGTGGGCTGCGCGGCGGCGCCGCCTCCGGGGGCGGGAGCGGCGGTGGCGGC
>DAOUDA010000280.1:0-4348 GCA_034431835.1 Chloroflexaceae bacterium
CCGACCTGGCCCGGCGCCTCGGCGGCTACGGCGTGGCCCTGGCAGGCGCGCCGGCCCGCGACGCGGGTCGCTGGCGCCACACGCCGCAGGCCCTTGACCTGATGCGCGCCCTCAAGGCCCGCTGGAACCCCGGCGACCTGCTCAACCCCGGCGCGTTTCTGGTATAATAGAAGCCCGGGGCGAACAAGTTTTCGGAAGCGGGCGTGGGGAAACCCGGTTTTCCCACGCCCCTGCTTGACCGGAGGGCCTTGCTCCCCCGAACATTGTATTTGTCGCACAGGGTATAACCTTTGTGTTCCGACCACGCCAGGCACAGATCCGATGGGCGTTCATCGGCCCTGTCCTCTTTTTTTCACTGCTCATCCTGCTGGTCAACGGCCATGCGCCGCCGCCGCGCCCGCGCATCGCGCCAGCGTCGGCGCTGCAGCCGCTGACCGCCCCCGAGCGGCCCCTGCCGCCCGGCGCGGCGACGCCCACCCCCGTGCCGCTGACCGGGGATCTGCTTCAGACGGGCCTGCTCCGGATCGCCATTGACGAGGGCGCGTTGCGCCCGGAGGAACAGCCGTCGGTTGCCGATGAACTGGATCGCGCCCTGGCCTACGTCGTGGCGCGCTTCGGCAGCGCCCCCGCGGCCCCGATGGAGGTGTTGATCGGCCTCGAACCGGCCTGCGGGCTTCACGGTATCGCCTACACCGACATCCGTAACGTGCAGGTCTTCACCTGCGCCAGTTTCCCCGCTGCCCGCGCCGTCAGCATCATGGCCCACGAATTCGTGCACCAGCTCTGCCAGGATCGCTATGGGGAACGGCACTTTAGCGCCGATCTGATTTTATCTGAAGGTGTTGCGACCTGGGGGGCGGGGGCCTACTGGCTGGGCGACGCGCCGAGCTTTCGCGCCTTCGTGCGCCCATGGCTCGCCAACGGCGAGGCGTTGCCGCTCGGCATCAGCTATGTGGGCCGGACGATCAGCGATATGAACAAACTCTACTACCAGTGGGCCAGTTTTGTTGAGTTCCTGATCGAGACCTACGGCCGCGAGGCTTTTGACCGCCTGTACCTGACCGGCCAGAACGCGCCCGGATCAGCCGATTACCCTGGCGTCTACGGCAAGAGTTTTGAGACCCTGGAGGCCGAATGGCGCGCCTGGGCGCTTGGTGGATGAAGCGGGCTTCGCGCCGCCGACCCTCACTGGCCAACGATCCCGCCGCCGCCGCGCCCGGCGCGCCGCAGGCGCTCGATGCTCGACCAGCGTGGCGCCACCGGCGTACGGGTGGGGATCAACCCCTGGGTCATCAGCCGGGCGGCGCTGCGCCATCCCGCGGGTATTTGCTCATCAGCGGCGCCACCGGCAAGGGCGGCCTCTTCTTCGAGCAGGCAGGTGATCGCCGCCATGGCCGCGGCGGCCTCTTCGGTGTCCGCGGCGCCGCCGCTCAGGGTGAAGTGTGGCATAAGGTCCTCACGTAACCGTAGCCGGTTGGCAGAGTATCGGGAAACCTGTTTCCCCGTTGACCCTGCCCGCCCGGGTACAGGCAGAAGCGCAACCCTCCGGGTCACGGGCCGGGGAAACCAGATTTCCCCGCGCCCCTGCCAACGGGAGGGGCTGGAAGGGCACGACCCTCCCAGGAACATCTCTTGAAATACCATTATACAAGCCGTTCGACCATCACGCGCTGGGCGCGCAATTCGAGCGTGGCCTCAAGCGGGGCCAGGGCGGCGGCGGGGCCATAGCGCCGGCGCAGCGCCAGGCCGATCAGATGGTCGGTGAACTGCGGGTTCTTCGGCAGCAGCGCGCCGTGCAGGTAGCAGCCGAAGGTGTTGTGGTACACCGCCCCGCCCACGCCGTCTTCGCCGTTGTCGCCGTGACCGGCCAGCACCTGGCCCAGGGGTCGCACCCCCGGCCCGTGGTAGGTGCGGCCACTGTGGTTCTCGAAGCCGACCAGGCGCACCGGCGCCCCTTCGCCCAGCCGGGCCTCGACCACGATGTTGCCGATCAGTCGCCGCTTGCCGCCGATGGTGTACACGTCCAGCGCGCCCAGACCGGGCAAGCGTTCGCCCGTGTGGGTCAGGAAGTAGTGCCCGAGCAACTGGTAGCCCCCGCAGATCGCCAGCAGCACCAGCCCCTCCTCGATTGCCGCGCGCAGCCCCGCCCCCTGCCGCTCCAGCAGATCGCGCGCGATGAGCGCCTGGCCGCTGTCCTGGCCCCCGCCGAAGAAGGCCAGGTCGAAATCCGACCAGTCTACCGTCATGCCCGGCTCGATCGGGGTGACGCTCAGTTCGATGCCGCGCCAGGCGCAGCGTTGCTTCAGGGCGATCACGTTGCCGCGATCGCCATACACGTTCATGTGCGAACTGTAGAGATGGGCCAGTTGCAAACGATAGTTCATACGTACCTGTTCAGATTTACCACAGAGGGCGCCGAGGAACGTAGAGGATGAACGTTTTGAAGCCCTCCGCGCCCTCTACGGTGCGAACGTGTTCGGTAGATGTGAACCCTATCGTTCATACGTCAGGGAATGACGCACACCTGAGGCGCCGTTGGAGGGGCGCGGCGAGGCGAAGCCTCCCCGCAATTCCCCGTTCCCCTCGCGGCGGCGGACGTGTCACGGTTCCGCCGGGGTGCGCGCGCGCCGCGGGCGGAACCCGCTTCAGCGGCAGCATGTGCGCCTCCCCACAGACTCTGCGGCCCTCTGCGTCCCCTGCGGTAAACATCGGAACATCTTGTGTGCAGACCGTAGTAGATGATCATTCGCGAAGCGCACACCCCCGCGATGAAAACAGTAGCGGCTGGCTAGTGGCTATCGGTTATCGGCTATTTTCCTATCAACTGCGAGCAATATAGTCACCCTCGCCGATCCACTTGAACGTCGTCAGGGCCTCAAGGCCCATCGGCCCGCGCCAGTGGAGTTTCTGGGTCGAGATGGCCACCTCGGCCCCCAGGCCGAACTGCCCGCCGTCGTTGAAGCGCGTGCTGGCATTGACAAAGACGGCGCTGGCGTCAACCTCGGCGGTGAAGCGCGCCGCCGCGGCGCGATCCTCGGTCAGAATGGCCTCGGTATGGCCGGAGCCGTAGGCGGCGATGAAGTCAATCGCGGCATCGAGGCTGTCCACGGTTTTGATCGAAAGGATGAGGCCCAGAAACTCTGTGCCATAGTCATTGGGGCCGGCGGGAACCACGCGCCAGCCCTGGGCCGCGGGATGGTCGGCGAGGATGGCCAGGCTCTCCGGGTCGCAGCGCAGTTCCACCCCCGCGGGGCAGAGGCTGGCCGCCACGGCCGGCAACAGCGCCGGAGCGATCGCGCGCTCCACCAGCAGCGTATCGAGGGCGTTGCACACACTCGGGCGCTGCACCTTGGCGTTGTGGATCAGCGGCACGGCCCGTTCCAGGTCGGCGCTGCGTTCGACGAAGAGGTGCACCACCCCGATGCCGCCGGTGATCACCGGGATGGTGGCGTTCTCCAGGCAGAAACGGTGCAACCCGGCCCCCCCGCGGGGGATGATCATGTCCACGTAGCGATCGAGCCGCAGCAGCCCGCGCACCACCTCACGGTCGGGATCGGTGATGCTCTGCACCGCCGTGGCGGGCAACCCGGCCCGTTTGAGGGCCGCGCCGATGGCCGCGATTATCGCCGCCACGCTGCGACTGATATCGCTGCCCCCCCGCAGAATGGTGGCGTTGCCAGTTTTCAGACAGAGTGCGGCAATGTCCACCGTGACATTCGGGCGGGCCTCGTAGATCGCGCCCACCACGCCGAGCGGGGTGCGGCGCCTGTGCAGCCGCAGACCATTCGGCAGATCCACCGCGTCGAAGACCGCCCCCACCGGGTCGGGCAGGGAGGCGACGTGGCGCGTATCGCCAGCGATGCTGGCCAGGCGGGCCGGGGTAAGCAACATCCGGTCAATCAGCGCCGCGTCGGTGCCGCTGGCGCGCGCGGCGGCCACATCCTCGACATTGGCAGCGAGAATGACCTCCTGCTGTTCCAAGAGCGCGTCGGCGATAGACTGGAGCGCCGCGTCTTTCGCCGCGGTCGGCAGGGTTGCCAGCACTCGCGCCGCCGCCTTCGCCTGCTGGCCCATCCGTTCGAGATCTGTGCTCATGGTGGCCTCCAAAGCCCCTTGATCGCCGAAGTGTCAGGCGCCCCGACACCGGTGGGAAGGTGGGGAAACCCGGTTTCCCCACGCCCCGGCCGAAGAGTTCGAGCGGACGACGCCCGCTGCACCCCCGCCCTCAACGGACGGGGAAATCGGGTTTCCCCATGCCCCGGTAGTCTACCCGCTCCGTGTTGATCGCCTGATCGCGGGCCATTGGCCGACGCGCTGAGGCGTCAGGACGTCATCGCAAACTGGCGTG
>DAOUDA010000281.1:0-8531 GCA_034431835.1 Chloroflexaceae bacterium
CGCGCCCACCGCCGCGCCCACCGCCGCGCCCACCGCCGCGCCCACCGCCGCGGCAACCACTGCGCCCACCACTGGGGCCACAGACTCCTCCAAGCTCCGCGTTGGTCTGGTTACCGATCTGGGCAAGGTCAACGACGGCACCTTTAACGAGTTCGCCCACAAAGGCGTGCTGATGGCCCAGGAGAAGTACGGCTTCGAGTACAAGTACATCGAAACAACCGCCCAGGCTGACTACGCCGCCAATATCCAGGCCCTGGTGGACGAGAAGTTCGATGTCATCGTGACGGTCGGGTTCCTGATCCAGGAGGCGACCGTCGCCGCCGCCGCGGCCAATCCCGATATCGTCTTCATCGGCGTTGACCAGTTCTACGAGCAGGGCAAAGTGACCGACAATCTGGTCGGTTTGCAGTTCCGCGAGGATCAGGCCGGCTTCCTGGCCGGGGCCCTGGCGGCGATGATGTCGGAGAGCGGCACGATCGGTATTGTCGCCGGGCAGGAGATTCCGCCGGTGAAACGCTTCAAGAACGGCTTCGACAATGGCGCGAAGTACGTGCGCCCGGACATCAACCTGCTGGGGGTCTACCTGCCCACGTTCATCGATCCTGCTCTGGGCGCCTCCAGCGCCGAGCAGATGATCGGCGAGGGCGCCGATGTGATCTTCGGCGCCGGTGGTCCCACCGGTTCCGGGGCGATCAAGGCCGCCGCCGAGAAGGGCGTCTTCGTCATCGGCGTCGATCAGGACGAGTACCTGACCACCTTCGCCCGCGGGGCCGCCCCCGGCGCCAATCGCATCCTCTCCAGCGCCATCAAGCGCGTGGACATAGCTGTGGCCACGGAGATCGGCAAGGTTGCCGAGGGGACTTTCAAGGGGAACGGTATCGAACTCTTCGATGCCGCCGGTGAAGGCGTCGGTCTGGCGGATTTCCACGAGACGGCGGATCTGGTTCCCGACGCGGTGAAGGCCCGGCTCGACGAGATCTTTAAGGCCCTGGCCGATGGCACACTGAGCACCGGCGTTGACGCAGTGAGCGGCGACGTGGATCCGGCGACCGTTCCGGAGCCGAAGCCGTATACGCCCTAGCGGCGTCCCAACCTCGTTGGGATGGGTTACGTTGTTGCGGGGAGGGCTGCGCCCTCCCACGCTCCCCTCGCTACGTTCCTGATTGACACGCACAAGGTTGCGGCGGGGCCGCGCCCTACGGTATGTGGAACGGATCGATAAAGGCATGCACACTCGTCTGGACCGTCTACGGGCCATTCTCGTCGGGCGCGAGTTGCCGGCGCTGCT
The DNA here is from genome assembly GCA_034431835.1 of Chloroflexaceae bacterium. Lineage (GTDB taxonomy): Bacteria > Chloroflexota > Chloroflexia > Chloroflexales > Chloroflexaceae > JACAEO01. The sequence continues at coordinate 1,289 of DAOUDA010000281.1, forward strand.
GGTCACCGCTCCGGCGAATGTCCGCTACCTCAGCGGCTTCACCGGCAGCAACGGCGCGCTGCTGATCACCTCCGAGGCGCACCTGCTGTTCACCGACGGCCGCTACCTCATCCAGGCGGCCCGTGAGGCGCCCGCCTTCGCCGTGCGCGAGATCATCAACCCCGAGCGCCCCTTGCCGGTCGCGCTCAAGGCCGCCGCCGCCGAGCTGGGCCTGCCCCGCATCGCCTTCGAGGCGGCCCACGTCACGGTGGCCGCGCATCGCGCGCTCTCGGCGGCGCTGGAAGGTGTGGCCGAGCTCGCGCCGGTGGAGGGGCTGGTGGAGCGCCTGCGCGAGGTGAAGGACGACGACGAGGTGCAGACGCTGCGCCGGGCGATCGCGATCACCGACGCGGCCTTTACCGCCTCGCTGCCGCGGTTCCGCCCCGAGATGACCGAGCGCGAGGCGGCCTGGATGCTCGAAGTGGCCCTGCGTGTCGGCGGGGCCGAGGCGATCTCCTTTCCGATTATCGTTGCCGCGGGACCGAATAGCGCCCTGCCCCACGCCCGCCCCGGCGACGAACCGCTTGGTCTCAATCGCCCCATCGTCATTGACATGGGCGCCCGGGTGGATGGCTACCACGCCGACCTGACGCGCACGGTGGTGCTCGGCGAGCCTGACGAGCGCTTCCGGCAGATCTACGCCATCGTGCTGGAGGCCCAGCGGCGGGCGATCGCCGGCATGCGTCCGGGCGCGCTGGCCCACGAGGTGGATGCCCTGGCGCGCTCCTACATCGCGGCCACGGGCCACGGCGACCACTTCGGTCACGGGCTGGGTCACGGGGTAGGGCTGGAGGTGCACGAGGGCCCGGGGTTGCGCCGGGCGCAACCCGACGCGCCCGGCGTGCCGTTGCAGGCGGGGATGGTCACGAGCGTCGAGCCGGGGATCTACCTCGAGGGTTGGGGCGGCGTGCGTATCGAGGATCTGGTGCTGGTCACCGCCGACGGGTGCGCCGTGCTCTCGCAGGCGCCCAAAGTTGGATTGCCGTCGGGATAAAGGGGGCTGATCCTCACCCTCCCCCGGCCCCCTCCCTCTCCACCTGCGGTGGAGAGGGAGGGGGCGCCGAGCGCAGCGAGGTGGGTAAGGGTGAGGACCCGGCCTCCCCGTCACCGCTCTTCCCTGGACCGGATCACCAGCACGGGTACGGGGGCGGCCTGGATGACCTTCTGGGTGACGCTGCCGAAGACCCAGCGGCTGATCCCGCTGCGGCCGTGGGTGGCGATGGCGATCAGGTCGGCGTGCTGGCTCTCGGCGTAGTCGAGGATGGCCTCGGCAGCGGGCATGGTGCTGACCTCGACGTTCACCGTGTAGCCCTCGCTGCGGAACAGCGCGGCGATGCGCTCGAGGTAGGCGCGCGCCTCGCTCTCCAGGCTCTCCTGCTCGTCGGCGGTGCTCGCGGCGAGCATCCCGCTGTAATCCACACTTGAGGTAAAGATGGGCGGCACGGCGCGGAGAAGGGTGATCTTCGTCGTGCCCTCGTGGGCCGCCAGATCGCGCACATGCGGCAGCACCTGCTCGGCGAGGGCCGACCCGTCCAGCGGAACCAGGATGTGGCGGTACATACGAACCTCCTTGCAGCAACCTCTTCGTAACTGCGGAGGGTTGCCGGACGCGGCGAAAACGAAGACGAGGCCCTCCGGGCCTGCGACCTTCGTTCTCGTAAAGGGTATAACGTTTCTCGCCCGCGACGACGATCAATCACGGGCCGCCGAGGGCGGGCTCACCGTCACGATCCCGTCCTCGGTTTCCGACTCGACCATCCAGCGCAGCAGATCCGAAACGGTAATCACGCCGACGACCTGTTTGTCCAGCACCACCGGCACGCCGTGGATGTGATGGGTGATCATCAACTGCGCCGCCTCGCGCAGGCAGGTCGAAGGTGAGACGGTCAGCACCGGGCGGCGCATAAACTCGCGCAGCGGCAGATCCCTGATGCGCACGCCGGGGCGATACTCAACCTGATCGCCCTCGGGCGCATCGGAAATGCGGTTGATGTCGCCCTCGGTCACGATCCCCACCAGTTCGTTGCGCTCGTTGACCACCGGCAGGCGCCGGATATTCTGCTCGGCCAGGAGTTGCCGCGCCAGCGGCAGGGTCATCGTCTCGCGCGCCACAATAGGCGGGGCGCTCATCCACACACGCACGCTATCCATCTTGTCCCCCTTCTGTTGCCGCCAGCGCGGCTCAGGCCGTCCAGCGGACGCCGCTGTGCAGCACCTCGACCAGGTTGCCCTCCCGGTCCATCAGGAAGCGCAACGAGTTCCGCAGTTCACAGTCGAGCACCGGGCAGGGGAGGATGTGCTCCACCCCGTAGGGGCATGCGCCTTCGCGGCGGCAGGCGCCGACATACACGGCATAGCGCGGGGAGCCGGGGGGACCGTCGAGCATTCGCAGATGAATGGGCTCGTTCCGCAGATCGGGATCGAGCTGGATCAGATGCTCGCGGGCCACCCTGAGCATAGGATGCGGCGGTCGTTTCGGGCGTGCCATAACCTTGCCTTTCGGAATGGTCCGCGTGTGTCACGCTTGTGAAACCATGATCAGAATAGCAAAGTCAACGCAAAGATTGTGAAAACTAATCGCAACACTCTGTTAAGATCTCTGGGCTTGCGCCACACGGTGACGGATTGTTTATGCGCAACGTCTGAACATGTCGGGAGAGCGCGTACCTTCAGGGGCCTTCCTCTCGGTGCTCTAGAAAGGAACCACGATGTTGAAGGGCTTCCGTGATTTCATCCTTCGGGGGAACGTGGTTGATCTGGCGGTGGCGGTGGTGATCGGCGCGGCGTTTGGTCAGGTGGTTGATGGTTTCATCGCAGCGTTCATTGACCCGCTCATCGCCATATTGCTTGGCGGCGCGGGCGAGGATCTCGCCTCGATTGTCTTCGGCAGTTTTCCGATCGGGCTGTTCCTTTCGGCATTGGTGACGTTCCTGCTCAAGGCCCTGGTGATCTATTTCTTCATTGTGCGCCCCTTCGCCGGCCTGGCGGCTAAATACGCGCCCAAACCCGAGCCAGCCGATGATGTGAAGCTGCTCACCGAGATCCGCGACCTGCAGCGGCAGCAGGTTGCCGCGCTGGAACGCGGCCAGAGGAAGTAACCAGACCTCAGAGGGGGCGGGGAGGCGTAGCCTCCCCGCAATCGTTTGCTGTTCCGCCCCCGGCGAATGCACCGCCCCGCCAGGGCAGGACTCCTGTCGCCAGATCGCATTGGAACGCCATGTACTGCATCCAAAATCCACAATCCAAAATCCACAATCCAAAATCGTATCACAACCTCCCCTGGGCCTTCAGGCGTAGATAGGCGTTCACCACGCCGGCGCTGAGCTGGTCGGCAGGCACGTCAACGGTGAGCACGCCAGCGCGGTTGAGCCGGTCGAGCAGCATGCGCCGTTCGTCGAGCAACTCTTCGGCCACGGCGCGCCGGTACAGGCTGGCCTCATCGCGGGCCGCTTGCCCGGCCGCGTTGCTCACAAAGGGGTCGCTGACGGTCACGCACAGGGGCAGGTGGTGGCGCGCCAGCCGGGCCAGGTGGGCAACCAGCGGCTCGACCGCTTCGGGAAACGCCAGATCGGTGAAGAGCACGATCAGGGCGCGGCGGCGTTGCCGCTGCGCCAGGTAGCGCAGGGCCGCGCCGTGGTCGGCCTCCACCGGCTCGGGTTGCAGGTTGTACAGGCTTTCCAGCAGGCGCTGGAACTGCGGCTTGCCGCGCCGCGAGGGCACGTAGGTTCGCACCCCGTCGGCAAAGGCCAGCAGGCCCACGTGATCGCCCCGCAGCAGCGCGACGTAGCTGAGCAGCAGGGCAGTGTTGACCGCGTAATCCAGGCGCATCAGGTCGCCCACCGGCGGGGCCATCAGGCGCCCGCAGTCAATGACGCAGATCAGGTGCTGGCTGCGCTCGGCCTGGTAGTCCGCGGCAATCGGGCGCACCCGCCGGGCGGTGGCCTTCCAGTTGATGCGCCGGAACTCGTCGTCGGGGGTGTAATCGCGCAGGCGCTCGAATTCGCCCCCTACCCCCCGCGCGCGCGTCGGGCGCAGCCCCAGCTCGCGCAGCATCCCCCGGCGCGCCAGCAGGTCGTACTTCCGCAACTCCAACACGTTTGGATACACGCGCACGCCGGCCGCCGCGGGGTAGCGCGCCTGCCGGACGAGCATCCCCAGCGGCCCGCGGGAGCGCAGCACCACGTCGCCGAACTGGTAGTCGCCCCGACGCAGGGGGCGCAGGTGGTAGCGGGCCTCGTAGACGTCGTAGGCCGGGATGACGCCGCTCAGGAATTGCGCGTCGGCGGGGAACTCGTGGGGGTGTTCGTCGCGCAGGGTGAAATCCACGGGCCGGGGGCTGGCATTGGCCAGAATGACCGTGATCAGGTTCTCGGCGCCCAGCGAGAGTTGCGGATCGTGGATCCGCTCCACGTCGATCTGTGCGGGTCGGGGCGCCAATAGCGCATCGCTCAGGGTCAGCCCCGCCACGATGGCCAGGTATGCCAGCGCGAGCCAGATCAGCGCCGGCGCGAAGGCCGACAGGGCGATTGGCGGGGCGGCCAGCAGGAGCAGGATGAGCAGACGCGGAGTCGGTAGCATTACCCTTATTGTACCTTGAAACCGCGTCAGCGCCGTGCAATAATGCAGGGTGTCAAGCGTCCGGATAATCCGTGTGGCTCGGGAAGAGGGTGGGGAACCCTTCTCAGGTGTAGGGTTTTCCGGCACATCCTCACGTCACATTCGCCATCCGGGGCATTGGGACGCCCCCCGCCCCCTCTCCACCGTAGGTAGAGAGGGGGCGGGGGGTGAGGACCGCAAGCGTATTGGAATGCGGAAAATCCTTTCTCGCTCGAAAAACCCTACACCTGAGAGGTGAGGAACCCGGAGTTCCCTGCGCCTCTGCCAGAGGGGAGGTCCGCGCGACTTTGCCCTCGGAACCCTCCCCAGCGTAGCTTCGGTTGGGAAGCGGGAAGTTGGCGCTCGCCAGTGTATGACAAAGGAGGTCCGCCATGGCCAGAGCCGAACCTGCCCCTGATGCCTCCGTCTCCGGAGGGATGCTTATGCCGCGCGAGGCGAGCCTGCCGCCCGTGCCGCTTGAGCATACGACCATTGCCATCGAGGTGGTCGGCCCGCTGGCCGAAACGGTCATGACCCAGCATTTTCGCAACGGTCACCACGCGGCCCTTGACGCGCTGTACGTGTTTCCTTTGCCCTCCGAAGCGGCGGTGAGCGGGCTGGAACTGCGGGTCGGCGAGCGGGTGATCCGCGGCGCAGTGCAACCTCGCGCCGAGGCGCAGCGCCTGTTTCACGAGGCCGCCGAGCGCGGCCACGACGCGGCGCTGCTGGCCCAGGAGCGCCCGAACATGCTCAGTGTCGAGGTGGCGAACCTGCAACCGGGCGAACTGGTCGAGGTGCGCCTGCGCTACTTCGAGCGTGTGCCTTACGATGATGGCTGGTTCACCCTGGTGGTGCCGACGGTGGTGCTGCCCCGTTACCTGCCGAAGGGCATGCTGGCCAATCCGCAGGACGGCGCCGTGCCCCTGCTGCCACCCGATGTCGCCGGCCATACCCTGGCGGTCGAGATCAGTCTTGATGCGGGCCGCCTGGCCGAGATCGAGGATCCCAACGACCAGTTCGAGGTGCGCCAGACGCGCGGGCGCCACCTCGCGACCCTGCACAACCCCGACGCGGTTCCCGATCGCGACCTGGTGCTGCGCTACCGCCCGGCGGGCGCCGGCTACCGCGCCGCGACGTTCGTCTTCCGCGAGGCTGGCCGTCCCGGCGCGCTGCTGTTGTCCCTGACGCCCGAGGCGGTTCCCGCGCCCGAGGAGGTGCTGCCCCGCGAGATGCTCTTTGTCTTCGACCGTAGCGGCTCGATGGGGGGCGAGAGCATCGTGCAGGCGCGGAACGCCCTGCGCGCCTGTCTGCGCGCGCTCAATCCCGGAGATAGTTTCAATATCTTTCCGTTTGACAACTTTGTTGAACGTCTTGCCCCCACGCCACTGCCCTTCACCCAGGCGAACGTTGATGCGGCGGATCGTTTTATCGCCGGCATTGAGGCCCGTGGCGGCACCGAGATCGTCGCCGCGCTGGCCGAGGCGCTGGCCCAGCCGCGGGACCCCCGGCGCCTGCGCGTGGTGGTGTTCCTCACCGATGGGGCGGTGGGCAACGAGAACCTGGTGCTGCGGGAACTGACCGCGCGCCTGGGCGAGGCGCGCGTGTTCGCCTTCGGCGTCGGGTCGGCGGTGAACCGCTTCCTGCTCGATAAGTTGGCCGAGGTGGGGCGAGGCGTGACCGAGTACATCCTGCCCGGCGAGCCGATCGAGCCAGGGGTGGAGCGCTTCCAACGCCGCGCCGCCCTGCCGCTGCTGCGCGATCTGCACATCGAGTGGGGCGGGGCCCACGTGAGCGATGTGTTGCCCACTCCTCTGCCCGATCTCTACGCGGGGCAGCCGCTGACCCTCATGGCCCGTTTCAACGCCCCCCACGACGAACGCGCCCTGCTGACGCTCAAGGCGCGCGCCGCGCGCGGCGGTTTCGCCGAGACGCTCGTGCTCGACCTGCCGGCGGCCACGCCCGACCGTGGCGGGGTCTGGGCCGCGCTGCCGAAGCTCTGGGCGCGGGCGCGCATCGCCGCCCTGGAGGATACGGCCCGGCTCGAGCCACGCCACGCCCCGGCGCTGGAGCAGGAGATCCTGGCCCTGGCCCTGGAGCACGGCCTCCTCTCGAGCCAGACCGCCTTCGTCGCGATCGAGGAGCCGCCGCCGGACGCCGGGCGCCAGCGCGCCGAAGGGCGGGTGGTGGTTCCGGTGCATCTCCCCGCCGGCACGCGGCGCGAGGCCTTCGAAGGCCCGCTGGCGCCCACGCTCCTGGGCGGCGTGATGTACACTGCCAGCGCCATGCCGACCTTCAAGGCGCCCCTCGGGCGGGTTCTGGCGCGCGCCCAGAGCCTGGGTGAACCCGCTCCCTCCGTGACCTGGCCCACGCGCGGCGCGTCCCCCGCAACGCCGCGGGCGGCCCCCACGCCAGTGGAGCGCCGCGACGCGGCCCTGCGCTACCTGGCGCGCACGCAGGCGGTCAATGGCAGTTGGGCCGAGGACGAACACGCCACCACCCTGGCGGCACTGGCCTTTGCCCTGGCCGGACATACCGCCCGGGCGGGCGCGTTTCGTCCCCAACTGATCCGCGCGGCCCGCTGGCTGGCGGCGCGCGCCCCCGCCGAGGG
>DAOUDA010000282.1:0-4049 GCA_034431835.1 Chloroflexaceae bacterium
TCACGCCAGTTTGCGATGACGTCCTGACGCCTCAGCGCGTCGGCCAATGGCCCGCGATCAGGCGATCAACACGGAGCGGGTAGACTACCGACGTGGTTCAAAACGACGTTACCGATGCAGGGTTGCAGGAGGCGTAGACTCGCCGCATCCCCGGTTTCACCCACGGCGGGCGGAACGATAAGGGTCCCAGAGGGCGCGGCTCTCCGCACCTCCCCCGGACCGTCACGCCCAGGGCGGTTCGACGCCGGTCGGGCAATGCGGTAGCGTAACCGGGTTGCAAGGGGACGCTCTGTGGTATACTCCCAGATGCACGATCCCGTGGCGGCGCCGCGCGCTCCGCCCTATCACGCCTGCTGCCGTCGCCGACGTGTACGCGGGCGTGCCTGATGACGCATGCACGTTCTGGTTATCGGCGCTGGTCCAGCCGGTCTTACCTGCGGGCGCGCGCTGTTGCGCGCCGGGCATCAGGTGTCTGTCTTCGAGGCCGGCGACGATGTGGGCGGGCGCGTCCGCTCCGACGCCCACGACGGTTTTATCTTCGATCGGGGCTTCCAGGTGCTCTTTACCGCCTACCCCGCCGCGCGCCGCCAGCTTAACTACGCGGAGCTTGATCTGCAACCGTTCGATCCGGGTGCAATCATCTGTGAGGGTGGCCGCCGGGCCGTCCTCACCGATCCGCTGCGTGACCACGATCCCGCCGCGGTCCTCAGCGCGGCCCTCAGCCTGGTGATCGGCCCGGCCGATAAGCTCCGCACCCTGGCCCTCGCCGCCGAGTTCCGCGGTCGCAGCGTGGATGACCTGCTCGCCGGCCCCGACGAGCCGACCGAGGCGTTTCTGCGCGAACGGGGTTTCAGCCGTACGGCCATCGATCGCTTTTTCCGCCCGTTCTACGGGGGCATTTTTCTCGACCGCTCCCTCGCCACCAGCGCCAAGTGCTTCAAGTTCGACTTCAAGATGCTCAGCGATGGCGATACGGTGGTGCCGGCCCGCGGCATGGGGGCGATCAGCCATCAACTCGCCGCCGAGTTGCAGGCGGCCGGCCGTATCCGCCTGAACACCAGGGTCGCGGCCCTCACCGCCGAGGCGGAGCGGGTCACCGGCGTCACCCTCGCCGATGGCAGCCAGGTGACGGGCGACGCGGTGGTGCTGGCCACGCCCGCTCCCGAAGCGGCCCGCCTGAGTGGCCTGCCCATGCCCGAGGGCTGCGTCGGTACGACCAACCTCTACTTCGCCGGTTCGCGCCAGCTCTACCGGGGGAAGAAACTGCTGCTCAACGCCGCCCCCGACGCCTTCGTCAACAACGCCGTGCTGATCAGCAACGTGGCCCCGAGCTACGCGCCCCCCGGCATGTACCTGCTCAGCGCCACCGTGCTCGGCGTGCCGCCCCTCGACGACGAAGAACTGTTCGCCCGCGCGCGGGCCGATCTGCGCTGCATGTTCGCGGGCGACCATGCCGCCCTGCAGGCCCTCGACGGCTACCGCCCCCTGCGGATCTACCGCATCCCCTACGCCCAGTTCGCCCAGCCGCCGGGCCTGCACCCCGGACTGCCCGACAACCGCAGCGGGCGCCCCGGTCTCTTCTTCGCCGCCGAGTTCACCGAGGCCAGCAGCATCAATGCCGCCATGATCTCCGGCGAGAAGTGCGCCGCAGCATTGCTCGAAGACGGCCCGTAGGGCCGGTTCAATGGGCAACCGGTTTGCCTGGGAGCAGGAATATGGGGAAACCTGGTTTCCCCATATCCCCAACAACCATGATCACCAGCGTCGCCAACCCGACCATCAAGCGTCTGCGCGCCCTGCGGCAGCGCAAGGCCCGCGAGGAGAGCGGGCTGTGCCTGGTCGAGGGCATTCGCCTGGTCGCCGAGGCGGTGCAGTGCGGCGCGGGGGTGGAGCACCTGGTGGTCGCTCCCGCGCTGCTGACCAGTTCTTTCGCCCGCGAACTGGTCGCCGCGCAGGCCGCCGCCGGTACGCCCGTCCTCGAGGTGTCGCCCGAGGTCTTCGCCAGCCTGGCGCAGAAGGAGGACCCCCAGGGGCTTGCCGCGGTGGCGCGCCGGCGCTTCGCCAGACTGGCCGACCTGCCCCTCGACCGGCGCCCCGGCCCGGTCGCGCTGCTCGAACCGGCCGACCCGGGCAACCTGGGGACGATCATCCGCACCGCCGACGCCGTGGGGGCCGCCGGGGTGATCATCCTCGGCCCGGGCGTCGATCCCTACGCCCCCGCCGCCCTGCGGGCCAGCATGGGGGCCGTCTTCGCCCTGCCCCTCGTCCGCGCCTCGTGGGAGGAGTTCGCTGCCTGGAAAGGGGCCACCGGCCTGCCGCTGATCGGAACCTCCGACAAGGCCCCCACCAGCTTCCAGGCCGTTGTTTATCCCCAGCCGGCGGTGCTGCTGATGGGCAGCGAACGTGAGGGCCTGGCGCCCGCGCACCAGGCCCTCTGCGATCTGATGGTCGCCATCCCCATGCGCGGGCGCAGCGACTCGCTCAACCTGGCCGTCGCCACCGGAGTGATGCTCTACGAACTGCTGCGGCAATGCGAAGCGGACGGCGCCACCTCACGCATTCCCGTTGAATAAACCCCACACCCATCATCACCAGATCGCACCGGTAAGCCATAGCCCCCCATCTCCAATCCAAAATCCAAAATCGCATCACTCCGGCAACACCTTCCCCGGATTGAGCACCCCCCGCGGGTCGAGCCAGGCTTTGATCTGGCGCTGAGCGGCCAGGGAGGTAGGGCCGAGGGCCCGGGGCATGAAGGGCCGTTTCAGCGTGCCGATGCCGTGCTCACCCGACAGGGTGCCGCCCACCTCCAGCGCGGCGGCGAAGACCGCCTCGGCGGCGGGCCAGAGCCGGGCGGTCTCAACCGGGTTCCGCGCGTCGAAGAGGATGTTGGGGTGCAGATTGCCGTCACCGGCGTGGCCGAAGACGGCGATCGGCAGACCGCAGGTCGCCGAGATGGCCTTGATCCGCCGCGCGCACTCAGCGATCCGCGGCAGGGGCACGCAGATGTCCTCGCCGAGGCGATTGGGGCGCACTCGCCCCAGGGCGATGGAGACTGCGCGCCGGGCCTTCCACAAATGGGCCTCCTCGGCCCCGTTGCGGGCCAGGTGCACCTCGGACGCGCCACCGGCCCGCGCCAGTTCGGCCAGCCGCGCCGTGTCGGCCTCAACATCCTCTGGTTCGCCATCGGCGAGCATCAGCAGCATGGCCCCCGTGTCCGGGGGCAGGCCGAGCGGCGCATAGGCTTCCACCGCGGCCAGGGTGGTGTCGTCCAGCAACTCCAGGCCCGCCGGCACGACCCCGGCGGCCATAATCTGCTCGACGGTGGCGCAGGCCGCCTCCAGGCTCGTGAAGAGCGCCAGCACGGTGCGCCGGCTGCGCGGCAGGGGCAGCAGCCGCAGCGTCGCTTCGGCGATGATCCCCAGCGTGCCCTCCGAGCCGATCAGGAGCTGGGCCAGCCCGTTATCGGGACCCTGGCCGGTCAGACCGTCGCCCCAGCGAACCACGCGGCCATCGGCCAGCACGGCGGTGATGGCCAGGGCATAGTCGGCGGTCACACCGTACTTGACGCAGCGCGGGCCGCCGGCGTTGCAGGCCAGGTTGCCGCCGATGGTCGAGACGCTCTGGCTCGACGGATCGGGGGGGTAGAACAGGCCCACGGCCTCGGCGGCCCGCTGCACCTCGGCGGTGATCGCGCCAGCGCCCACGTGGACAACCTGCTGCTCCCGGTCAACGCGGATCTGCTGCATACGGTTCAGCCCGACCAGCAGGGCGCCGGGCGTCGGCGTCGCGCCCCCGGCCAGGCCGCTGCTGGCCCCCCGCGCGACGATGGGCGCGCCATGGGCCGCGGCCAGCCGCACCAGTTCCGCCAGTTCCGCCGTGGAAGCGGGGAGGGCAACGGCCAGGGCGGGGCCAGCGGGCCGGGCGCTGGAGGCGTCGAATTCGTAGCAGGCCAGCGCCTCGGCGCTGGTGAGCAGGTAGCCCGGGCCGACCACGGCAGTGAGAGCGTCGAGGAAGGCCGCGCGGCGCGCCCCCGCGAGGACGTGCGC
>DAOUDA010000283.1:0-18456 GCA_034431835.1 Chloroflexaceae bacterium
CATTGGTGGTTTCCTGGTCTGTGGTTGGTGGTTCTTCCACAGTCAGAATACCGCATTGGGCAGCCCTCCATGAAAACTGTCAGGGTATCAGGATGACTACCCGGTTCTCGCGTACAGAGACCGCGTTGATTTCGCTATCAGTCGAACGATTGCCGTTGGGCAGATCCAATGTGTGAATAGCGTTGTGTCCGGCTTCCTGAAGCTTACGAGCCAATCGGCGCGGCAGATGAGCATCGACAAGGAAGTTCATGCCTTGACCAGCTCCAGCCGCTTGATCTGGCTTAGGCGCGCAGCAAACGCCAGGGCAGCGAGAATATCCTCGCGTTCAAGATCCTCATAATCGGCGAGGATCTCCTCGATAGTCATCCCCGAACTGAGCAATTCCAGGATCGTCTCAACCGGATAGCGCAAGCCACGAATCGTTGGCTTGCCGTGACTGATCTCGGGGTTGATGGTAATGCGATCCAGCAGTGTGGTCATCAGGCACGCTATTGGTACTCAGCGCGTATCGAGCAGATGGTCACAGTATACCACGAGGCGCCGTTGGCGTTTCGGGATGACCGGGCAAAGCGCCGCCGAACGGCCTGGCTCAACAGCGGCGGGGCAGGCTGAGCGATGGTCTACGAAAACGAAATCATGCCCCGTCGTCCGCTGCGGCGCCTGGTTCGGCGTCCGATTCCGACCGGGGGCCGACCGATGCCGCATACAGTCCACCAGAGAGGATGCCGAGCATCGCCGCCACCCCGCACCCGATCGCCTGCCAGGCGCCGGCGAGGAGCGACAGCGACAGAGCGACGGTCGCCGCACAGCCATCAGGCACACAAACCCCCACCCCTCAAGTCGCGGCATTTCACGAACCTCCTGACGTGCATCGTACCTCGGAAGGGTATGCGTTGGCCACCGCACTGGCTTTGCCGCCGAACGGCTCGCCGTTCAGCCGACCGCGTAGCGGCATCGGCTTGAAGCGCGTATTAGCCAGCCACGCTAGAGCCGCCCTCCAACACCGCCTTGATGCCATCAAGCCGCCAGCGCAGGCGGCTACCAAGTGCTAGCCAGACAGCGAATTGGAAAAGCTTGAACGGTCGAGCGAGCTGGAAAGCTCTTGGGAAGCAAGCGCCACTGACAGCCCGTTCGCAGCTTGTAGCGCAGGGCGTTGAAGCCCTGCCGCAGGTCGACCGTGCGTTCCGGCCCGGTCTTTGCCCGTACCTCCAGGTGGGCCGTATCAGTTCCCACTCCGCGTCAGTCACGTCCGTTTCGTAGGCCTCCGGTTGCACAGGCGCCACCGCAGGTGCTACCATCCTCGTGCCCCTTCTGGTCTGACTGATTGGCGTAAGCAACCTCAGTCTACCACCAGCAAGGGGTTTTTTGCTGCATTAGGACGCCGTCGCTCTAATCCCTCCTTGAGTTGTTGAAACTCGTTAGAGCCCGCTGTGCTGATTTCCTCCGCCGCTTAAATACCGCCACCACCTGCGGATCGGTGCGAGGACGTTTGTTTCTACTCGCGGGATACCTGTACTTGGTCACCAGCAGATCCATAACGTAGGCCATGCGCGTGTTCTCATCGATCTGTATCCACTGCTGGCCCGCCGACTGTGCCTGGGTCTGCTTTTGCTGCTCCAGGGCTTCCCGCCGGTTCATCAGATCCGGCACTCGGGGCTGGAGCTGGGTTTGCCAGACGCGCAAGGGCGCCATCTGCTGGCGATGATTCTGCAATTCCTGCTCGCGCTGGTTCAATTCATTCCCCAGTCGGTCCAATTCAGGTCGATCAGGTGAGCACTGTAGATTAGGCCCGATCGGGAGCCTCACGACGCCGAGCTCAGCCGCGCTGCCGCAGGCGGCGTCGGCTGGAGCGAGATGGTGGGTGGCACGTCCTGGCTCACTGTGACTGACTCAATTTGCTGAGTTCATCCATCGCCTGCCACCTGCTCTCCCACGGAACGAACAGGTGGTCGTGATAGTAGGCAGCAACTGGGTTAACGCTGATACCTGCTTGTGCGAGCCTGCCGGTAATCGCAGCAAGAAAACCAACCGCAGACAATGATGAGTGGACTGTCAGTGTTATACACGCCCAGGTCGTATCAAATGGCAATCCGTTATGACTTGCTTGTTGGTGTGTTGCGATAATAGTAATACCTTCCTGCTCCTGAAATGTACCGAGGGGGTCAAATGGCAATTCGTCGTAAGTGGCCCGACTAACCGAGCAAAAAACATAGGGTAGCTCGTGCAGGACAGGCTGCATCGTTGCGAGTAAGGTGTTGAGATCTGTTTCGCCATTCACGTCAACAACCAGAACACCGATGAGGTCGGCACAGTGCCGCCCAACATGAAGAAGTAGACCGCCCTTCATCCGCCTGGTCGTCTGCGGCTTCGAGGATATATGAGCAGGCTCGGCGCATTATGGAGACCATCGCCTTCATCCGCCTGGTCGTCTGCGGCTTCGAGGATATAGCGCTGGCCCTCTTCGGTGACGATCAAGACCCCTTCTGAACGCGCTGCACGCACGCGCCGATCACGCCCCCATTAGCTCATCGGCGGCGGCGAGCAGGGCGGCGATGCGTTCCGGGCTGAGGGGCGGCTGTCTGGCGCGCAGGTAGAGTTCCAGCGCGCGTCGGGGGGTGAGGCCGTCGAGCAACTCAGGCTCGGCGGCGCCGAAGCGCCGGCGGCCGCTGCGTTCCACGTGAAACACGATCCCGGCGACCACGAATGCGCCCGCTTCATCGAGCAGGCGGCGGATCTCCTCCGACCGCAGCACGTCGGCCTGCTCGCGGGTGATCCGCACCTCCACCCGCACCACCGCCCCGCGCAGTTCCTGGCGCGCGATCAGCGCCGCAAGGGCGCCGGCGGGGTCGCTGCTGCGCCGTAGATCCTCTTCGAGGCTTACGAACGGGCGCGCCCGCAGCGGATGGAAACTCCAGCGGGCCTTTCCGTTGGCGATCTCCACCAGCACGCAGCCCTTCGGCTCGTCGCGCTCGCCGAAATCCACCCGCTCCAGACTGCCGGCATACACCATCGGCGGATCGTGGTGCAGCACCTGGTGGCGGTGGATGTGCCCGAGGGCCACGTAGGCCACCCCGGGGTGGATGAACAGCGAGCGGGGCAACACCAGATCCTGGCCCAGGGTCATCGCCCGTTCGGCGCCGACCTGCGCACCGTCGAGGCTGCCGTGAAAGGTGATGATGCCCGGCCGTTGCGGGTCAAAGCCGCGGGCCTGCTCCTCGATGAAACGTTCCAGGCGCCGGCGCACCTCGTACTCGATGTCGGTGAACGAGGCGCCCCGCAACTCCTCGCGGCTCAGCAACATCTGCCGCGTGACCCAGGGGACGGCGAGGATGCGCGCCGGGCCGGCGCGGGTGGGCACCTCGTAGAGCCGCGGGCGGTCGGCGATGGTCACGCCCTCGACCCCCAGGGCGCGAAAGATCTCCACCGAGTGGGCCCGGCCCGCTGCCGGCGAGATGTCGTGGTTGCCGGTCAGGATAAACACCGCCACCCCCGCCTCCCGCAGACGTTGCACCCGGCGGGCGAATTCGCGCTGGTGGGTGGGGTTGGGCGAGCGGTTCTTGTAGATGTCCCCGGCGATGAGGACCAGGTCCACCCCCGCCTGCAGGCCAAGCTCCAGCGCCTCGTCCAGGCGCTCAAGGTAATCCACCAGGCGGCTGTGCAGCCCGCTGTCCGGATCGAGGCGCCCGTAGTTCTCGACGCCAATGTGTAGATCGGCAAGGTGCAGGATCTTCATACCTGTCGCCCATACGCCCGCGCCGCGCCAGCGGGGATGAAAAAGGCTGCCGCTGGCACGTGTGCGGCTGTACCGCAGCGCACGCAGCGGAAGGGAGAGGATGAACTCCTTGAAGCCCTTCGCGCCCTCTGTGGTGCGAACGTGTTCGGTAGATGCGAACACCAGCGTCGTTGGCAGGGCGAGCACTCTCGTCGTGATCCTCTCGCCCTGGCGGCGAATCATCACATCAGCTTTCCATGCACTGCGTATCCACCGCGCGATGAAAACCGGCCCGCGTGCGGCCGCCGCGGGCTGCGGCCCTGTCGGCTAGCGGCTATCGGCTTTTCACATCAGCCGTCCAGGCACTGCGTACCCACCGCGCGATGAAAACCGGCCCGCGTGCGGCCGCCGCGGGCTGCGGCCCTGTCGGCTAGCGGCTATCGGCTATCGGATTTTCCCATCAGCGCGTAGCATAGCACAGCTAGCGGCGATCGGCGAATCCGGCATCTCGGGTACGGGTCGGCAAACCCAAAAGGCGAGCGGGGGGAGCGAACCTCCGCTCCCCCCGCTCGTTGCAGGGACCGTGCCACAGGCTCGCGCCCATCAGGCGCGCTGGCGCGTAATCATTACCAGCACCACCGCGACCAGGGCCACCAGGATGATCAGCGGCAACAGCCCGGTGAGAATGCTGATCGCCACCCCGAGCGCGATCTGCACCACAATCGTGCCGATCACCGACAGCACGAGCACCAGCAGCGCCTTCCCGCTGTCCCTGATGTTCATACTCGACTGGACGGCCAGGAAGCCGAAGTACGCCTGCGCCACCAGCACGACGATCGCCCCGACCGCGCCCGCCAGCCCGATCAGCCAGCCGAGCACGGGCAGGCTGCCGAGCAAGGTCGCGATGAACGCCAGCGCCCCCGAAACCACCGCCAGCGGCGCCACGAACAGGGCGAAGCTGTAGGCCACCTCGTCCCACGTCCCGGTCCCGTTCGCCAGGTTCTTGCCCAGGTAGTAGACCAGGGCGGTGAAGATGACGAAGTTCACCAGGGCGGCCACCACGGTGCCAACGAAGACGCTGAACGGATTGCCCTGCACACCCGGCAGGAGCACCGTCAGAAAGCCCAGCAAGCCCGCGATGAGCGCCCCCGCCAGCACGTACACACCCGCCGTCCCGAGGCTGCCCCGCTTCTCGTAGCGCTCAAAGGTTTCGACATCGGGGTGGGTAATCACATCACGGCTCTGGGCCACCATCTCAGCCAGTGTGGTTTGATGCGCCATTGCCATCGGAAACCTCCTTCTACCACTTCAGCGAACGAACCGCGCCGTCTATCAATATGGACGCGCCAGTCGCCGCCGATGTTGCAGATTCGGTGATCAGCCGTTTGCAAGGCTCGCCTTTACACATCCAGCGGCGGATAACCCACACTATCCCACACTATCCCACACCAGCAAGGGATAAACCGCCATCGCGCCCCGGGCCGGTCCGGCCCTAAATCTAAGGATCTGTCAAGAATTATTCGAACATGTGTTCTCCCGCCCCCCGATCTGTGGACTTGTTCTTGCACCTCCACACCTCCACACGGACCATCGCCCGATCCCGCTACCGGGCAGGCTATGCCCTGGGGGCGCGAGCGGCGGCGCGGAGGCGTTCGAGGGCGGCCTCCAGATCCGGCGGCAGGGGCGAGACGAATTCGCGCCACGTGCCATCGGCAGGGTGATAAAAGCCGAGGCGGTGGGCATGGAGGAACTGGCGCGTGAGGCCGAAGGTCGGGCGGGGCTTGCGCCCGCCGTAGGTTGGATCGCCCAGCACCGGCTTGTTGCGATGCAGCATATGCACGCGGATCTGGTGCGTGCGGCCCGTCTCCAGCCGCACTTCGAGCAGGGAGTAATTGCCCAGTTCCTCCAGCACGCGGTAATGAGTGCGCGCCGGACGCCCGCCCGGGGTAACCGTCATACGCAGCCGGTCGGCGGGGTGCCGGCCGATCGGCGCGTCAATCGTGCCCTCCGGCTCTTTGAAACGCCCTTCCACGACCGTCAGGTAGAGCTTGAGCATGGTACGCGCCCGTTGCTGCTCGGTGAGCGCCTGCATCGCCCGGTCGTTGCGCGCCACCACCAGCAGGCCGGAGGTGTCCTGGTCGAGCCGGTGCACGATGCCGGGCCGGATGCCGCCGTTGACCTGCATCTCGGGGTAGCGCGCCAGCAGCGCGTTGGCCAGGGTGCCGCCAACATGGCCGGGCGCCGGGTGCACCACCATGCCGGCGGGCTTATCAACCACCACGATGTCCGCGTCTTCGTACACGATCTTTAAC
The DNA here is from genome assembly GCA_034431835.1 of Chloroflexaceae bacterium. GTDB lineage: Bacteria > Chloroflexota > Chloroflexia > Chloroflexales > Chloroflexaceae > JACAEO01. The sequence goes on from DAOUDA010000283.1 coordinate 6,025, forward strand.
GGAATGGCCTCGGGTTCGAGGGTGGTGGGCTGCGGCGGCGGCACGCTGACCAGGATGCGCTCGCCGCCGCGCAGGAGGTGACTGGCGCGGGCGCTGCGTCCATTGACGGTTACACGACCTTCGGCGATCAACTGCTGCGCGTATGAACGGGAGAGACCGGCCACCGTGCGCGAGACGAAGCGATCGAGCCGTTCGCCGGCGTCGTCGGGCGCGCTATACAGGGTAATAGTCTCTTCTTCGATCATGAAAGCGTCGTGGAGCGAGCAGGCGCCGTTGGCGCGGCAAGTTCGGCCAGGTAGTTATTCGAGATCGCGGCTGAGAAGATCGCTCAGCAGCCGGTCGTCGCGGGGGGGTGGAAGGGGTGTGGGGGCGGGTTCGTCGCCGATAAAGATCAGGTACCCTGCGAGCATGGTTACACCGATGGTCACCGCGCTGTCGGCCAGATTGAATACCGGCCACCATCCGACGCTGATGAAGTCAATCACGTAGCCGAAGCGTAGCCGATCGAGAATGTTGCCCACCGCTCCGCCGACGATCAACCCCATCGCGGTTTGCACCCAGGCGGAGTGGTTGGGCAGGTAGATCGCATAGACGTACACCGCGCCGCCGGTGATCAGGATCGAGGTGATGGTGAACAACCCCGGCAGACTCTGAAACAGCCCGAAGGCAATACCCGTGTTCCGGGTGTAGACCAGCGTGAACCACTCGCCGATCAGCGCGATGGCGCGGTCGCGGGGATCGGGACCGAGCGTGGCCACGGCCCAGCGCTTGCTCACCTGGTCCACACCGAGCACGGCGATCGCCAGCGCGGCGGGCAGGAACCAGCGACGGATGGCGGGAGTGTCAGGCAATGCGCTCACGGTGCCTTTACTGGTGGGGCATGGCCCGCTGGTCCCGGCGCGTCTGGCGCTGAGCCAGTTCATCGCGGGCGAAGTGCAGCATCAGCAGGGCGGCGCCAATGGTGATTGCGCTATCGGCAACATTGAAGATCGGCCACCAGCCGACCTGAATAAAATCTACCACATAACCCAGACGCACGCGGTCGATGAGGTTGCCAAACGCTCCGCCCATGATGAGACCCATGATCACCTGGATGATCGGGCGGTGATTGGGCAACTGGGTGTGGTAAAACACAACCGCGCCAGCGACGATCAACAGCGCGATAGCGATTAACCACTCGGGATGGCCCTGGAACAGACTGAAGGCCACGCCGGTGTTGTGGGAATACGCGATGCGAATGCTGTCGCCTGCCAGGGGGATGAAGTTCGTCATCGTCTCCGGCCCCAGCGTGCGAACCACCCACCACTTCGTCGCCTGGTCAATTGCCAGCACCACGATGGCGACCGTCAGCGGCACGAGCCACCTGTTGCGTGCGTTCATCTGTGTCCGTACTGCGCTTGTCATGCGTCATTGAGAGCCTGGCCCGACACCCGTAGCATCCGATCCCGCAGGATAGTGCCAGCGGAAACGCTGGCACATCATTTATTATTTATTATAACGTAGAACGCGCGCTGCTGCTCTCCGGGTCGGCGCGGTTGCAACGTCGCCAGGTGCGCCGGAACCTCACCCCCCAACCCGCCAACCCCCCAACCCGCCAACCCACCAGCCCCCCAACCCCCCTTCGGCTACGCTCAGGGCCAGCCTTTCCATCAAGCCGAGAGGGGGGCAGGGAGGTGAGGGCCAGAGGCGCTGGACGTTGCATAAGCCGTGTACCCAGACCCGTACCTGTTCAGATGTACCGCAGAGCGCGCAGAGGAAAGAAACGTAGAGGGTGAACGTTTTGAAAGCCCTCCGCGCCCTCTGCGGTGCGAACGTGTTCGGTAGATGTCAACAACTATCCCAAACCCGGACTATTTTCACCTCAGGCGCCTCGTGCTATAATGAGCCGGAGTATGGCCCGCGGCAACGGAAAGCCTGTGTGGGCCGAGGCGCTACGGCGCAAATGTTAGGAGACGTTTGAGCGTGAAGATCACTACCGAGAAACTCCCTAAGAGTCTGATATCGTTGCAGATTGAGCTTGGCAAAGACCGTCTGGAACGGGGCCTCGACCAGGCGGCGCGCCGCTTGTCGCAAAAATACCCCGTGCACGGCTTCCGGCCCGGCAAGGTGCCCCGTTTTATTATCGAGCGGACCTTCGGTCGCCAGATGCTGATCGAGGAGGCGTCGGAGGACCTGATCAACAAGGCCTTCCGCGATGCGCTCAAGCAGGAGAACATCGAGCCCGTCGGTCCGGCCAGTCTCCAGGGGATCTCCTCCTCCGATCCGTTCATTTTTACGGTCCATGTGCCCGTGGCCCCTACGGTGGACGTTGGCGACTACCGCGCCATCCACGTTCCACTGGAGATCGAGCCGATCACCGAGGAGATGGTCGATCAGGCCATGGATGCGCTCCGTGAGCGCCATAAGGTGCTGAAGGAACTCGATGCTCCCCGTCCGGTGCAGGAGGGCGACGAGATCCGTGTGCGCCTTGACACGATCGTTGATGGCGCGCCGCTGGTCGAGCGCGAGGAAGGTGAACCGGCCCCCGAGGAGACCCTCGATGTGGTCAAGGGCAGGCTGGTGGAGGAGTTGTACACCGGCTTGCTGGGCATGAACGTCGGCGAAACGAAGGAAATAACCGCCCGCCTGCCCGACGATCATCCTAACGAGCGGGTGCGCGGCAAGGAGGTCACCTTCAAGGTCGAGATCCTGCAGATCCAGGAGCGCCTGCTGCCCGACTGGGAAGAACTGCCCACGCTCGAGAACTTCGACGGCGCCCTGGAGGAACTGCGCGCCAAAACCCGCGCGGACCTCGAACGGACTGCCCGCGAGCAGGCCGAGCAGAAGGTTTTGAATGCCTATCTTGAGCAACTCGTCGCCCAGACCAGTTTTGACGTTCCCGAAGTGATGATCCGCGAGCAGGCCGAGGAGTTGCTCGAACGGGAAGGACAGCAGTTCGCGCGCTATGGCATTACCCTGGAGCAACTGCTGGAGTACCGCGGCCAGACGCGTGACGAAGCTCTCGATGCCTTGATGCCCGAGGCCGAACGCCAGATACAGACCAACCTTGCCGTGCGCGAAGTGCTGCTCCGCGAGGGGTTGACCGCGTCCGATGCCGAGATTGAGAGCGAGATCAACCGCCTGGCCCTTGACTACGCTGAAGATCAGCGCGAACGGGTCATGGGCTTGCTGCGCTCCGATATGCGCCCGACCATTGCCAGCATGGTGCTCGATCGCAAGTTTCGTGAGCGCCTGCTTGCTATCGCCACCGGTACGGCGCCCGCCCTCGAAGAACCAGCCACTTCTGCCGCGCCGGCAGCGGTGTCCATGGCCGTTGAGCCGTCTGAACCGGAGACCCCGGCTGACACCCAGGCGTCTGAGCCTGAGACGCCAGCAGTTGCTACTACGACCACCGAAGCGCCCGTGGCTGCCGAGTCGCCAGGGCCGGAGCCTGCGACGTCGGCATGAGCCGCTACCCGCCGCCGGCGTGAAACCGAAGGTCACGCGCGAGTTCTTGCCCTCGGGTGCAGGAGAGGGCCGCGCGAACAGCCGCGGGGAGGGGCTGGAAGGGCGTCTCCCTTCCAGGGACGGGCTTCTGCAGGGCCAATACAACGTCTTTGGGACGATCCCCAGCCCCCCCGCCTTTCGTTGGTTTTGGCGGCTACGCCCCCAAAACCAACGAAAAAGGACCGTACCGCGCGGCCAGGCCGCCCCACCCCCCCCCGCCAGAGGCGGAGGTTGCCTCGGCCCTGGAGGCTTCTGTCCCCCGCGGGTGCGCGGAAACGCCTGACTGATGTATAATGTTACATAATACGACGTTTATCTGGAATAGATGAGGAAACAATGAACTGGATCTCTCCAAAGGGCCCCTCCTGGGAACTTCCCCGGCCCGAGAGCTTAATACCCATGGTGGTCGAAAGCACCAGCCGTGGTGAACGAGCCTTCGATATTTATTCGCGCCTGCTCAAGGAGCGTATCGTCATCCTGGGTACGCCGATCGATGATCAGATCGCCAACCTGGTTGTTGCCCAGTTGCTCTTCCTGGCCAGCGAGGACCCTGACCGCGATATCTGGCTCTACATCAACAGCCCCGGCGGGTCGGTCACTGCGGGTCTGGCGATCTACGACACGATGCACCACATTCGCCCGCACGTGGCCACGGTCTGCCTGGGTATGGCCGCGAGCATGGCGACGATCATTCTGGCCGGTGGTGAGAAGGGCAAACGCTTTAGCCTGCCCAACTCGACGATCCATATGCACCCGGCCCTCGGCGGCTTCCGCGGTTCCGGCCCCGATGTCGAAATTCAGGCCCGTGAACTGCTTCGCCTCCAGAACCTGGGGCGCGAGTTGATGGCCCGTGATACGGGGCAACCCGTGGACAAGATCGCCCGCGACTTCGATCGCGATGCCTATATGACGCCGATCCAGGCCAAAGAGTATGGCATCATTGACGAGATCCTGATGCCTGAGGAACTGGCCGAGAAGAAGTAACAGCAGGTTCGCGGAGCCGGAGCGCCATCAGGACCGTCGCGAGTTCGCCGCCTCGGCGCTCTGGCTCTCGACCATCGGAGACATTCCAATGACCCGTTCCCGCAATAGTGGTCGTGGCGCCTACGTCTGCTCGTTCTGCGGTCGGGGTCAGGATGAGGTGCAGCGGCTCATCGCCGGACCCGGCACCGTCTTTATCTGCGATGAATGCGTGGCCCTGTGCAGCGCCATTATCGCTGAAGAGACCGAACAGCAACTGGTGACGCCACGCCGCAATGCGCCGCCTGGCCCGGCGCGCCTGCCCACCCCCCGCAAGCTGCGCGAGAAGCTCGATCAGTATGTGGTGGGTCAGGATCGGGCCAAAATTGTGCTCTCCGTGGCGGTGTACAACCACTATAAGCGGATCCGCGCCGGCGCCAAGATCGATGACGTTGAGATTAGTAAGAGCAATATCTTGCTCCTGGGTCCTACCGGCAGCGGCAAAACCCTTCTCGCGCAGACCCTGGCGCGCGTCCTTGATGTGCCCTTCGCTATCGCTGACGCCACCGCGCTCACCGAAGCCGGCTATGTTGGTGAGGACGTCGAAAACATTCTGCTCCGGCTCGTTCAGGCCGCCGATGGCGATGTTGAGCGCGCTCAGACGGGCATTATCTACATCGATGAAATTGATAAAATCGCCCGCAAGGCCGATAACCCCTCGATCACCCGCGATGTGTCAGGCGAGGGGGTGCAGCAGGCCCTGCTGAAGATCCTTGAAGGCGGTGTGGCCCACGTACCGCCGCTCCCTGGACGCAAGCATCCCCAGCAGGAGTATATCGCCTTCGATACGACCAATGTGCTGTTTATCTGTGGCGGCGCCTTCGAGGGGGTCGAGGAGGTGATCGCCCGCCGTGTTCGCGGCAAGCACCTGCTTGGCTTCGGGAGCCAGAAGCCCAGCGCCAGCACCACCGATCACGCGCGGTTGCTCGCCCAGATCACCCCCGATGACTTGATGCGCTATGGCTTCATCCCCGAGTTTATCGGGCGCCTGCCCGTGGTGGTTGGCCTCGAACCGCTGACCCACGAGGCAATGCTCCGCATCCTCACCGAACCGCGTAATGCGGTGATCAAACAGTATCAGAAGTTGCTTGCCCTCGATCACGTTGAACTGGAGTTCACCCCCGACGGGTTAGAGGCGATCGCCGAACGCGCCATGCAGGCGAAGACCGGAGCACGCGCCCTGCGCAGTATCGTCGAAGAGGTGCTGCTCGAGGTCATGTACGAAGTTCCGGCTCAGGAGCATATCGGCCGCTGTATCATCAACGCTGAAGTGGTCGCCGGGCGTGGGCATCCCATTCTGGTGCCGCGCACCGAGCGCCCCGAGTATCGCCGCCGCCTGGACGAGGCGGTGTGAACCGGTGCAATGTGCAGGCCGAAGCATGCGCGGGTTCGCCTGAGGTACGCCGCATCCTTCTCCGCCCCCTGCTGACGGCAGTGCCTGGCCATAAGCGGTGTGCCGCCCGGCGTTCCCGCCACTGACACCGCCGCGCATGCGTAAGTCACTACCCGAACCTGGTATTATGCCGCTCTTCCGCCGCACATCCGACCGTGTCCCTGAAGAGGCGCTTGCTCCCCGGCGCATCCTCATCGCCGATGATGATCCCTCGATTGCCAACCTCATACAGGTGACGCTCAAGGATCCACGCTACGAATTGACCGCCGTGAGCAACGGCCTTGAGGCGCTCCAGGCGTTCGAGAAACGGCCCTTCGATGTGGTTATCCTCGATGTGATGATGCCCTATGTGGATGGCTTCGAGGCCTGCCAGCGCATCCGCGAGCAGAGCGATGTGCCGATCGTGATTCTTACAAGCCGTGATGGGACCGATGATGTTATCCACGGGTTTGAACTGGGCGCCGATGATTATATTGTCAAACCGTTCAAAACCGTCGAGTTGATCGCTCGTGTAGAGGCCATTCTGCGCCGGGTTGAGGGCTATCAGTCACGGCGCGCTCCGCCGATCGTGCGTGTTGGTCCGATTGAAATTGACGCGCCCCGCCACCGAGTCACCGTGCGCAACCACGAGGTCAACCTGACGCCCATGGAGTTTGAACTGCTCTACTTCCTCGCCGCCAATGCCGGGCAGGTCTTCGACCGCGAGACGCTCTTCCGCGAGGTCTGGGGTTATGAATATGTCGGCGAGACCAATCTGGTCGATGTGTGTGTGCGCCGCCTGCGTGAAAAGGTTGAACTCGAACCGTCGCGCCCACGGTTGATTATCACCGTGCGCGGAGTGGGCTATAAGCTCTCGGAAGGATGATCTATGGCGGGTCAGGTGCACGTGTCACGCCATCCGTTGGTGCAGCATAAACTGGCCCTGCTGCGCAGCAAGTTGACCGAACCGAAGAAGTTTCGTGAACTGGTGCGCGAGATCGCCCAGTTGCTCTTCTACGAGGCTTCTCTGGATCTGGCCCTGGCCCCCCTGACAGTCGAAACCCCCCTGGCCACCGCTCAGGGCTACGAAGTGGCCGAGCGGGTCGGCGTTATTCCCATCCTCCGCGCCGGTCTCGGCATGTCCGAAGCGATTGTCGATATCCTCCCCACCGTCCACGTCTGGCACCTGGGTATTTTTCGCGACCACGAGACGCTCCAGCCGGTGACCTACTACAATAAGCTCCCCAAAGAACCGGATATTGACCTGTCAATCGTAGTTGATCCTATGCTCGCCACCGGCGGGTCGGCGGTGGCAGCGGTCAATATTCTGAAAGCCTGGGGTTCTCGGCGAATCAAGTTCCTCGGTCTGATCGCCGCCCCCGAGGGTGTGCGCGCCCTGACCGGCGCCCATCCCGATGTGCCCATTCATCTGGCCGCCATTGACAGTCACCTCAATGAACACGGGTATATTGTGCCTGGTCTGGGTGATGCTGGTGATCGGCAGTTCGGCACCGGGTAGGCTTCCGTGATCGCCATCGCCCTCGCCACCACGTTCGTGGTTGCCGCCGCGGTTACCGCCCTGGCCACACCGGCGCTCATCCGCCGCAGTCTGCGCCAGGGTTGGGTCGCCTACCCCGGTCCGCGCCACATCCATCAACACCCGACGCCCACGATTGGCGGCGTGGCGATGATCGCCGGGTTCGCCGCCGCACTGTTGTTCAGCTTTGTGCTCCAGCGTCTCCACCCCGCGCTCACCCGTTCCGGCTTCGAGTACCTGCGGCTCGGGTTGCTGCTTGCCGGCGCCAGTCTGGTAGCGATCATCAGCCTGATTGACGACCTGCGCGACCTGCCCGCCCTGCCGCGCCTCCTCGTGCACGCGCTCGCCGCCCTGGTGGCCGTGGGACCGTACCTGTGGGACCGGACGCTCTACCCCGATGCCCTGGGTGAACCCACCGAAGCCCGGGGCATCATCCTGACCGCCTTCAACTTCCCTTTCGTGGACCAGATCCACCTCCACAATCTCAGCCCCTGGCTCGCCATTGGCGCGACGATCTTCTGGATCGTCGGCATTCAGAATATGGTCAACTGGGCCGATGGGTTGGACGGGTTGGCCGCCGGGGTGACGCTGATCGCTGCCATGATCCTGGCCCTGCACACGCTCGGTCTTGATCCCCCACAGTACACCGTGGCGATGTTGCCCCTGGCCCTGGCCGGGGCGTGCGCCGGGTTCCTCCCGTTCAACATGCACCCTGCCCGCACCTTTATGGGCGACGTGGGGGCGATGACCATTGGCTACGTACTTGCCGTAAGCGCGATCATCGGCGGAGCGAAACTGGCGACGGCGCTGCTGGTGCTGGGTGTGCCGCTGATTGATATGGCCTGGCTCATTCTCGTGCGGACGCTGCGGGGGCGCGGCGCGGCGCGGGCCGGGCGCGATCACCTGCACCATCGGCTGCTGGCGCTGGGCCTCTCGCAGCGACAGGTGGTGCTGATCTACTACGGGGTGAGCCTGTCCTTCGGGTTGATTGCGCTGCTTGATGTTCCGCCGGTGGCCAAGCTCCTGGCGCTGCTGGTGCTTGGGGTTCTGGTGCTTGGCGCCTTACTTTACGCCGGATCGGCGTAACAACGCCGAGAGGCGCCGAGACCCTGCCGCGGGCACGAGCGTCGAGACATCACAGCTTTGCCCGGCCACTGAGGAACCGCGCCGCCGTCTCGGCGAGAATAGCCGCGCCCAACGGCAGACAGCGTTCGTCAATATCGAAGATCGGCGTATGGTGCGGGCGCGCAACGCCATCATCAATCGCCGCGCCGAGCATCAGCATGGCGCCGGGGGCGCGCTGGCACATATAGGCAAAATCCTCGGCGCCGAGGCCGGCCGGCGAGCGATCCAGCCCCGTTTCGCCCAGGAAGTCGCGGGCGACCTCTTCCATCCACCCGGCAACCCGCTGGTCGTTCCATGCTGCGGGGTAGCCGCGCTGAATGCTGAGCCGGTAATCGCCGCCCAGTGCGCGCGCGAGGGCAAAGGCGCGCTCCACTTCGGTGATCAGTTGTTCGCGCACCGCGGCGCTGTAACTGCGCAGGGTGCCCTGAATCTCAACCTCGCAGGGAATGACGTTGGTGGCCTCGCCGCCGCGAACCACTCCTACGCTGAGAATGGCCGGCTCCACCGGGTCCAGCCGGCGCGCCCTGATCCCGTAGAGGGCCGAAAGCACCGGCACCAGCATAAAGAGCGGGTCGCTGCCTTCGTGGGGATAGGCGCCGTGGCCGCCGCTGCCGATCAGCACCCCGCGGAAGTCGTCGGCTGCCGCCGTGTTCCAGCCCTTGCGCGCCGTAACCTGGCCCAGGGGCAGCATCGAGTCGACGTGCAGGGCGATCACGGCGTCCACCCCCTCCATCGCGCCCTCTTCGACCATGCGCAGGCCGCCGCTTTTGCCTTCGCTATCGGCAGATTCTTCGGAGGGCTGAAAGAGAAAGCGCACACGCCCGCGCAGATCGCCGGCGGCGAACCGCTCGCGGAGCAGGTGGGCCGCACCCAGGAGGATCGCTGTGTGCGCGTCGTGGCCGCAGGCGTGCATGACCCCGGGGTTGGTGGAGGCGAAGCTGTGCCCGGTGGCCTCGTGGATGGGCAGCGCGTCCATATCCGCGCGGATCGCGATGGTGGGACCGCTCGCGTCGCCCAGGTCGGCAACCACGCCGGTTCTGGCGATGCCGGTGCGCACCGCGATCCCGCCGATTTCCGCCAGTGTCTCGGCAACCAGGCCCGCCGTGCGCGTCTCGCAAAAACCAGGTTCAGGGTGGGCGTGAATGTCGCGCCGGAGGCGCACCAGTTCATCGTTCAGGGCGTAGGCGCGGTCCAGCATAGGTCGTGCTCCATGCCAACAACTGCGAGAAGAAGGGGACAGGACCGCGCGCGTTCCCTGAGGGCGTTTTTTCCCGCCCTCAGGGTGCGCCGCAAGTACCACGTGCGTCCGTAGGCTCAGTATACCACTCGCGTAGCCGTGTACCGGATACACCTGAGCCGAGAATGGGAAAACTCGCTTTCCCCATGCCAATCGGAGGGTCGGGGAGGGCGCGGCCCTCCCGGAAACCTTTCTTCCCGAGCATTCGTGTACGGGGGCTTGCCGGAGGCGTCACTACGTTCTGTGCATGGTACAATACAGTAGTTTCCTGTGAGAAGAAGATCATGCTTGAGGAGGCCGGTATGGGGCGGCGCGTCGTGGTAACCGGGATGGGCGCCGTTAGCCCCCTCGGGCTGAGCGTGCCTGAGTTGTGGCAGGGCATCGTCGAGGCCCGCAGCGGGGTCGGGCCGATTACCCTGTTCGATGCCTCGGGCTTTGAGACCCGCTTTGCGGCCGAGGTAAAGGAGTTCGACCCGACGCGGTACATGGAACGCAAAGAGGCCCGCCGCACCGACCGCTTCGTACAGTTCGCCGTCGCCGCCACGCTCGAGGCGCTGCGCACGTCCGAATTGCAGATCACCGCTGAGAATCGCGATGAGGTAGGGGTGTTCATTGCCAGCGGCATTGGCGGCATTGCGACGTTGAGCGAGCAGTTCGACGTGCTGCGTACCCGTGGGCCGGGGCGGATCAGCCCCTTTCTGATACCCGCGATGATCACCAATCTGGCCGCCGGGCAGGTGTCGATCATCACCGGGGCGCGGGGGCCGAGTTACTGCATCACCTCGGCATGCGCCTCCTCGGCCCATGCCATCGGCGAGGCCGCCGAGACGATCCGCCGCGGCTGGGCCAGGGCGATTATCGCCGGAGGCAGCGAGGCCAGCATCACGCCGATTGGCGTGGCAGGTTTCAACGCCATGCGCGCCCTCTCGACGGCCAACCACCACCCCGCCACGGCCTCGCGTCCCTTCGACGCTGACCGCGATGGCTTCGTGATGGGAGAGGGCGCTGCCGTGCTGATCCTCGAGGATCTGGAACACGCGCTGGACCGTGGCGCTCGCATTCTTGCCGAGGTCACCGGCTACGCCGCCACCTCTGACGCCTACCACATCAGCAATCTCGCCGAAGACGGGGAGGGCATCGTTCGCGCTATCAGGCTCGCGCTCCGGCGCTCCGGTCTCGAGCCTGCTGACATTGATTATATCAACGCCCACGCTACCGGTACCCCCGCCGGTGATCCGGTCGAAACCGCGGCGATCCGCCAGGTGTTCGGCGCGCGCGACATTGCCCCGCCGGTGAGTTCCAGCAAGTCGCAGTTCGGCCACCTCCTGGGCGCGGCCGGCGCGATCGAGGCCGTGGTCAGCGTGCTGGCGATGCAGCACGGCCTGTTGCCGCCGACGATCAACCTCAATCACCCCGATCCCGCCTGTGACCTCGACGTTGTGCCGAACCAGCCGCGCCCTGCCGCGGTGCGTGCGGTGATGAGCAATTCCTTCGGCTTTGGCGGGCACAATGTCTGTCTGGTGTTTCGAAGGTTCGAAGAAGGGGGGTAATACCGGATTGTGGGAGTTGGATTCCAGGGCGCCGTACATGGCTTCCGGCCGTTCCTCACCCTCCCCCGGCCCCCTCCCTCTCCGCTGCAAGCGAAGAGCGAGGAGGTTGGAGGATGGGGCCCGGTGATCCGTTTTTCCATCTCAGCGTATGGCAAGCAAACTCGAAGAACTGATCGGTGTGCCGTTCCACGATGTGACCCTTCTCCAGAGCGCCTTCGTGCATCGCTCATTTATGCACGAACATCCCGAACGCATTCCCGGCCTGACCTCGAATGAACGGCTCGAGTTCCTCGGCGATGCCGTGCTGAGCTTCATTACCGCCGCATGGCTCTACGAACGTTTCCCCACTTCCACCGAAGGCGAGTTGACCGCGCTGCGCGCCGCGCTGGTGAAGGCCTCCTCCCTCGCCGGTTTCGCCCGCAGCCTCGACCTGGGCCAGCATATCCGCATGAGCCGGGGTGAAGACACGCCGATGGCCCGCAACCGCACCGCGCTGCTCGCCGATGTGTTTGAGGCGGTGCTGGGGGCGATTTACCTCGATCAAGGTCTCGATGCGGCAAGGGCCTTTGTAATGCCATTTCTCGAGCGCCAGCTCGATGTTGCCCTCAGCGGCCGCGATGTGGACCATCGCACCCGGCTCCAGGAGGTGACCCAGGCGCGCTTCAATCAAACACCGCACTACTGCACGGTTGGGGTTACTGGCCCGGACCATCAGCGCGAGTTTACCCTCGAGGTGCTGCTTGGCGATCACGTGCTCGGCGCCGGCGCTGGCGCCAGCAAGCAGGCGGCTGCCCAGGCCGCCGCAAAGGCCGCCCTTGAACGCCTGGAGAGCGGATGGACCCCGCCGGCCTCGGAGGAGGGTGATCGAGGTGGGGAACGGGGGAGGTGTGAATCGTAGCGTTACTCGAAATGGCGCATCCGGCAAGTTGTCGAACGGGAGGGTCTGGGAGGGCTTTGCCCTCCCAGGAACCCTCCTCCCAGCCCTTTCGTGTAACGTGACTTGCCGGATGCACCACTAAGAGCCTATCCGGATAACCTGGTTGTCCGATTCCTTTTCAGGGAGGGGCGTGGGGAAACCCGGTTTCCCCACCTTCCTACCGGAGTT
>DAOUDA010000284.1:0-29538 GCA_034431835.1 Chloroflexaceae bacterium
CCCCGCGCCGCGGGGCAAACCGGCAACCTGCACCGCGCGCGAACCAGCAGGACGCTTGCCGGGTGCCGGGGCGCCGGGCGCCGGCGCCCCCGTTCTGCAGAACGTTTCGTCACACCCGGGAAACCCAATCGCCCCATCCCCCTCCAACCGGCGGGGCAACGCCTGCCCGGACGGCAGAAGAAGAAGGAAACCTGGTTTCCCCCTTCTCCTTCAGACCAGCACCCTGCCCTCGCCCTCGCGCCGGGTGATTTTGCGTTCGTCGAGGTGTTCGAGGAAGGCCACGGCATACTTGCGGCTGCTGCCGAAGCGATCGCGCAGCATACTGACGCTCACACTGCCCTCGGCCGCGACGGTGGCGCGGACCCAGGCCAGCAACTCGGCATAGGTCTCCGGCAGCAGAAAGACATCGGGGGCCAGGCGCACCACGAGACCCTGTTCGAGGGTCCAGGCCAGCAGTTCCTCATCGAGGGCGGGGGCCGGCGGCCCGTAGGGCGCCCGGCGCATCGCCGCCAGGGCCGCCTCAATCGCCGCCCATTGCTCGGGCGAAGGCCGCGGATCGTGACCCGCCAGCCAGACGCGCGTCTCATCGAGCTCCACCAGGCCACGTTGGGCGGCTTCGTCGAGCGCCGCGCCCAGCGCCCGCGCCGGCAGGCGCAGCTTCTGGCGCGCCTCTTCGCGCGGCATGCCGCGCCGCAGGGGGTAGCGGCCGTGGTAGGCACGCAACGCCGGGAGCAGCCGCGCCTCCAGGCGCGCCCAACCCGCGGCGGAAACCAGCCAGCCGTCGTCCGCCGCGTCCGGCTGGTCCGGCGACGCGCCGAGCCAGAGCACCTGCCCCGCGGCCATCAGAGGGGCGAGGGAGCGCCGGTCGAGCAGGCCGGTCTCGGCGCGCACCTCGGCCCAGGGGCGCGGCGGGCCATCTCCCAGGGCCTCGAGCAGCACCTCCAGGGGATCGCCCCGCAGGCGCGCCTCCAGACCGACGATCACCTCGGGGCGGAAGCGCCGGTGCCGCGGCGGGTACGGGTCAACCACGACGCCGCCGGCCACGGTGCGGCTGGGGGAGGCCACGCGCAGGATGCCACGGTCGCCGCGCATCGCCGCCACGGGGCGGTCCAGGCGCAGTTGGGCCCAGCCGCTGCTCCCGGGGGCCAGCGCCTCGGCGTCGAGCAGCGTCAGGCGACAACGCACCTCGGCCGCGCCGATGAACAGGTCCAGCGCGGTGTTCTGCTCGAGCGGCGCCGGGGCATCACCCAGCACCCGCAGGCGCATGTCGAGCATGGTGGTTGGGCGCAGGGCGCCGGGCAGCGCCAGCACATCGCCGCGGGCCACCTCAGTGTGGCGCACCCCGGCCAGGTTCACCGCCACCCGCGTGCCCGGCAGCGCCGTCTCGCAACGCTGCTTGTGAGTCTGCAAGCCTCGCACCCGCGCCGGTCGCCCCGCCGGCAGGATCACCACCTCCTGGCCGACCCGCAACGGCCCATCGAGCAACGTGCCGGTCACCACCGTACCGAAACCGGCGATCGTAAAGGCCCGATCCACCGGCAGGCGCGGCGCGCCGGTCGCGGCCGCGCGCGAAGGGGTAGCGTCGAGCACCCGGTCCAGCGTCGTCAGGAGCGTATCAAGGCCCTGCCCGGTGCGCGCCGAAACGGCGACGATCGGCGCATCTTCGAGGCTGGTATCCTTCAGGCGGGCGCGCACCTCCTCCTCCACCAGCGCCAGCCACTCCGCGTCTACCAGGTCGGCCCTGGTCAGCACGACCACGCCGTGACGCACCTCGAGCAGATCAAGGATAGCCAGGTGCTCGACGGTTTGCGGCATCACCGACTCATCGGCGGCAATGACCAGCAACGCGGCGTCGAGGCCGCCCACGCCCGCCAGCATGTTCTTGATGAACCGCTCGTGACCGGGCACATCGATCAGGCTGACGTTGCGCCCCGAGGGCAATGTCAGCCAGGCGAAGCCGAGATCGATGGTCATCTCCCGGCGCTGCTCCTCCTCCCAGCGGTCGGGGTCGATGCCGGTCAACGCCTTGACCAGGGTTGACTTCCCGTGGTCCACGTGGCCAGCCGTGCCAACGACGTACATAGGCGCCTCATCGCAGATAGAACATTGGGGAAACCCGGTTTCCCCGGGCCCCTGCCCGTAGGAGAGCGGCGGCTCCGCCGCAGGTTAGACGGGAGCAGAGAAACCAGGTTTCTCCGCGCCTCCGCCCGGAGGGGCGGTTTTTCATCGCCTCTACACCTTGTCCAAAGTGAAAAGCCCATGCTATGATACAGCCACACGGGCCAGGAGCAAGCCATGATACGCCAGGATGGGCGCCGGCCGGATCAGTTGCGTCCCGTAGAGATTATCCCCAACGCGGCTCCCTATGCCGAAGGATCGGCGCTGATCATCTGCGGCGACACGCGGGTCCTGTGCGCCGCCAGCGTCGAAGAGAGCGTCCCGGCCTGGCTGCGGGGGCAGGGGCGCGGCTGGGTTACCGCCGAGTACGCCCTGCTGCCACGTTCCACCCTGACCCGCACGCGACGCGAGCGCAGCGGGGCCAGCGGGCGCACCCAGGAGATCCAGCGGCTGATCGGGCGCTCCCTGCGCGCCGCCGTGGCGCTGGAGGAACTGGGTGAACGGCTGATCACCGTTGACTGCGACGTGCTGCAGGCCGACGGGGGCACTCGGACGGCGGCAATTACCGGCGGCTACGTGGCGCTGGCCCTGGCGTGCAGGCGCCTGGTTGCCGGGGGCCTCCTGGCCCGCTCGCCGCTGATCCGCGCCATCGCCGCGGTGAGCGTGGGCAGCGTTGGCGGCGACCTGCTCCTGGATCTCGATTATAGCGAAGATAGCCGCGCCGACATGGATTGCAACGTGGTTATGACCGACGGCGGCGAGTTTGTGGAGGTGCAGGGCACCGCCGAGGGAGCGCCGATCCCCCGGCAGCGCCTCAACGCCCTGGTTGATCTGGCTGCGGAGGGCATCGGCGAACTGCTGGCGATCCAGCGGCGGGTACTGGGGTCGTAGCGCAACCTGGAAGGTTGCGGGCGCACCGGAACAACCGGGGTTCCCCACGTCCCGCCCTATCGGAACCGCAGGAATGAGCGATGAACGAACCGCACAACCGCTCAGAAGCGCTGCGTCATCTTCAACTCGGCATGGCCCTGGAACGGGCCAACCGGCTCAACGAGGCCGTGGCCCACTACCGCCAGGCCATCGCCGCCGATCCGCTGCAAGCCGAGGCCCACAACGCCCTCGGGTTCTACTACCAGCGCGCGGGGCTCCTGGCCAAAGCCGTTGAGGAGTTTCGCCTGGTTGCCAGTCTTGAGGGCAGCTTCCTGGCCTATTTCAACCTCGGCTACGTGCTGGTTGAGCTTGAACGCTACGACGAAGCCCTTGACGCCTTCGAGCACTGCCTCAAACTCGCGCCTGATGACCCGGCGGCCCACTTCGAACTGGCGCTGATCCATCTCGCGCGCAACGAATACGCCCGGGCGCTGGCCCATCTTGACCTGCCGTTGCAGAGCTACCCGCAGGATTGGGAGGTGCATAACCTGCACGGCCGCTGCCTGCTCGGCCTGCGCCGCTACGACGAGGCCACCGCCGCCTTCGGGCGCGCCCTGTTGCTGGCCAATGCGCCGGCCGCGATGGCCGAGGTGGTTGACAACCTCACCAGCGTCGAGCGCCACCGCGAGTTTCGCAGCCTGGCCAATATCAAGGATCAGTTGTACGCCGAAGACGGAGTGATCTACCTCGGCTCAACCGGCGACGACGGGTTGCAACTCCGCGAGACCCAGGATTACCACTTCACCTATCCCAACATCGGCACCACCCTGCAACGGCTGATCGCCCTGGTCGCCAGCACCGACTGGCGCTTCAGCGCCGTCGTCGCCGCCGACGGCCTCGCCCGGCCCCTGGCGGCCGCGCTCGCCGAATTGCTCCAGATCCCGCTCCGCAGCGCCGAAGAACTCAGCGCCGATGACCGGGCCCTGCTCGTCTTCGCCGTGGCGCGCGACGTCGAACTGCTCCTCCTCAGCGTCGAACGGCAGCCCTGTCCCGTCACCGCCTTCTGCCTGGGTCTCAACTGGAGCCGCCACACCAAAGTGTTGCCCGACGTCGTCGGCATTGCCGCCCGCGGCGCCTGCAGCGTGCCCTGGGAAGCGACGCTGCGGCGCCTGCGGGCCGAAGGCGCGCCGCAGCCGGCAATCGCCGCGTGCGTCGCCGAGGCCGCCACGGCCATCATCACCGCCGTGCGCGAAACGCCCCTTGACACCAATCTCCCTCGCCAGATCCGCTACTACACCCGCAACCACCGCCGCGTTAACCTCGGCGGTCGCTGAGATCGGGAAAACCAGGTTTCCCCGCGCCCACGGCCCCTGGAAGTCTTTCGGCGGACCCGCGGTCGCCGGGAGAGATGTGGGGAAACCGGGTTTCTCCACACCTCCGCCCGATCGCAGTTGCAAAATACACGTTTCCGTGTTACTATGGAGAGGTCTGGAAGAACTCGGCCCTCCGTGATCCGCTGGTTCCGCAGGCGGCGGCAGACGTGTCGCGGGTTGGCCAGGGCGCGCGCGCCGAGGGAGAAACGGGGGATTGCGGGGAGGCCGTGTCTCCCCGCGCCCCGCCGACGGGGCCTCAGGGGTGAAGCATATTTTCGAGCAGTCCTCTTCAGGTTGTGAAGCCCGGAGTATCAGACGTACCGGTAAGGACGCAGCGCGCTGCGTCCTTACGCACGGTCGCTGATTAGAGATGGCGTAGGACTGCCATAGCAGGGGTCGCAGATGATCCGCCTGGGCTTCGGCGGGCGCATGGTTGGGCAGCCCGAAGCGAGCGCGCCCGGACACGGGACAAGCTCGCATCTGAGCCTGACCCTCGCTCGCCTCGGCGACACGCTTACCCGCCTCGAACGGCTGGGTGTGCGCTACTACCGCCTGGGGCTGGCGCTTGACGCGCGTGAGATGTACGCTCAACTCGCGGAGTGCGCGGCGCTGCTGGACGTGCTGGCCGAGCGTGTCGCCGTGGGCGGAGTGCGCCTCTGCTGCCACCTGGCGCCGGGGCTGGATCTGGGTGTGCCCGACGACGTCGCGGCGGCGGAAGCCCTGGCCGAGGTCGAGGCGTATACGGCGCTCCTCGCGGCCCTCGACGCGCGGCGGGAGCCCGGCCCGCCGGAAGGCATTCTGGTTGCCCATCTCAGCTCGGCGGCCGCCGACGAACGGGCCGGCGCGCGCTTCGCGGCCCGCTACGCCGCCCTCTCGCCACGGGCGCGCGCGCGCCTGGCGCTGGAACATGGCCACGCCGGGCCGAGCCTGGGGCGCCTGCTGGCGGTGCATCAGCGCTGCGGGGCGCCGATCGTCTTCGACATGCTGCACTGGGAACTGCATAACCCCGAGGGGCTGCCGTTGCCCCTGGCCCTGGGGTTGGCCCTGGCCACCTGGCCCCGCGGTCTGCGGCCCGAGGTGCACCTCAGCAGCCAGCGGAGCGAGGCCCACCTGCTGCCGCCGCGCCCGCCCAGACCCGCGCGCATCCTGCCGCCCCGCCCCGGGCAGCACGCCGATTTCGTCGCCATCGGCGACCTCGAACGCCTGCTGCGCGGCGCCGCCGGTCTGCCGCCGTTTGACCTGATGATCGAGGCCCGCGCCGGTGAACTGGCGTTGCTGCGCCTGCGCGCCGAAATCAGCCGTCACGCGCCCGCCCTGGCGGAGATGCTCGGGTAAGGGCCTATCCGGAGAAGAGGGCTGCGCCCTCCCGGACCCTCCCCGTGCGGGGCCGCGGTCCCCCCGGCGCGGCGATGCCGCGCCGTGTTATAATGCAGCCGCTTTGTCGCATTCGCCATCGCCGCGCCTGTCCGGCATAGTGAGGAACGCACGTGAGCCAGTCTCGTTCCAAAGGTAAAACAACCGCTTCCCCGGCCAGCCCCGTGCCGGGCATTATTTCCGCGGTGGTCGTGCTGCTGATCCTTGGCCTGATTGCCGGCCTGCTCATCAGCCGCGCGCAAACGCCCGAAGTCGCCGCGCCCACCAGCGCGCCCACTGTTGCGCCTACCGCCGCCCCCGCCGCTGCGCCGGCGCCGGGTGCCTTGCCCACCGCCACCACCTACACCTTCAGCGCGCCGCCGCCAATGACGATCGATCCCGCCCGGCGCTATGAGGCGACGATCCTCACCCCCCGCGGCGAGATCGTCATCGAACTGCTGCCCGAGATCGCCCCGCAAACGGTCAACAACTTCGTGTTCCTGGCCCGCAACAACTTCTACAACGGCCTCACCTGGCACCGGGTGCTGCCCAACTTTATGGCTCAGGGCGGCGATCCCCTCGGCGACGGCACCGGCGGCCCCGGCTACAGCATCCCCGCCGAGTTCACCGATAAACTGGCCTTTGACCGGCCAGGCATCGTCGCCATGGCCCGCTCCGCCGACCCCGATAGCGCCGGTTCGCAGTTCTTCATCACCACCGGCCCGGCCGACTGGCTCAACGGCCAGTATACGATCTTCGGCCGGGTGATCGCGGGCCAGGAGATCGTGGACGGCATCCCCCTGCGCGACCCGGAGAACCCCGCCGATCGCGCCCGGCCCGGCGAGACCATCCTGGGGATTACCATTACCGAGTCGTAGCTTTTTCTCCTGGTTTATCTCACGTGAACATAGCTGTCTGGAGGGCATGGGGAAACCGGGTTTCCCCATGCCTCGCTGCATCGGCGACCACGGCCCACCTTACCCCCAGAGGCGCGTGGAGAACTCCGGTTTCCCCTCATTTCCGTCCGCAGGGCAATTACAATTTTTATCATTTTTTCACCAACCGCATGTCATCAATCAACAACTGAAAGGCCTCGACACGATCCGCCGGGGTAATAATCAGATTTTCGATCTGGGTACGCGCGGTCTCCCAGCGGATCGTCTGACCCACGCCAGCGGGTTGGAGCAGTGAGAAGGGGATGTAGAGGGTCATCCACTCGGGCGGCGCGACAAGCGCCAGTTGGTACTGGCGGTCGTCTTTAATCGTCGCCGAGGTGAAGCGCAACAGGTAGTTCTGACCATCGGTTCGCAGGCTGAGTTCGATGCCCGCATAGTCGCTCAGGTCGAGCGTCTGTCCGGCGGGCGCCAGCGGCAGGCCCATCCCCAGGTACGATTGGCCCCAGGGGTTGTTGAAGGAACCGCGAAAACGCAGCGCCAGACCGTTATCCCGGGGCACGACCGCCAGTTCGGCCACCGAGGAACCGCCGATCTGCCGGTCGCTGTAGGTGAACCACTCTGTATCCAGCACCGATCGCAGGTCGCCGTCCTCGAAGTCGTCAATCAGCGGCAGGGCTGGCCGGACCACGGTCGGGCGCACGGGGCCACGAATGAGCGCCAGGTCATCCAGATCGAGGAAGCCGGTCTGCGGGGCCCGAGCGGGGCGCACTTCAATGCGGGTCGCGGCGCTGAGGCCGGTTTCAAGGGCCACGCCGTCGGCGTTGCTCAGTTCGGTAACCGGGATCTCGATCCAGGTCCAGTCGCCAGGAGCAGCGAAGGTAGTGGTAAACGGTTTGTCGGTGAAGGCGCTGTTGAGGCGCAACTGGTAACGCCCGCTTCCCCGCGCCCAGAAGCCGATGCCCGTGACGCCGCGCAGGTCGCGCGGGCCGTCCCCTGGCGCCAGGTTGACGGCGAGGGCGGCGAAGTTGACCGGGCCGGTATCGGCCAGGGCGTAGTCGAAGCGCATGGCTTGCACGCTCGCGGCGGCGCCGGGGGTGATGAGACGGTTACTGGCGACCGAGGAACCGCCACTGCCGCGATCGTCGAAACTGAACCAGTAGTTGCCACTCAACGCCTGCTCGCCATTCTCGAAATGGGCCAGCAGTTCCTCCTGGCGCGCCGCGCGCGGCTGAACGCCGCCGTAGCGCCAGAGGTAGTAGTGCAGCCCCGCGTTGCCCATCTCCACTTCCGCGCCAGCGGGATTGCGCGGGTTGTAGGTTAGCACCCGCCGCTCGAAGAGTTGCACCAGCACCGGCGTCACCTGTGCGTTAAGCTGCAAATCGGTCCAATAGGCCTCGCTGATCGGGCGACCAACCACGGCGAGCGGGTCAATGATCTGCTCGACCCGCCGCCCGCGCGGCGTCTCAACCAGGCCGCGACGTTCGAGAAAGGCCGTGAACACCTGCGGCATATTATGGCCGGTGACGGGGTCATAGGCGGCGTAGACGGTTTCGGGATGCGCGGCGGCCAGTTCCGGACGGGAGCGCAGCGTGCCGCCGCGGTCGAGCGACTCGCCCGGACGATCGGCCCGCTGTGGCGCCGGACCGGTCAGACGCGCAAAAGCAGCGTAGGTCGGCGCCAGCGGATCGTTGAGATCTCCAGCGACAGGGATCAGCGCTGGAGGGCCGGGATCGAGCCGTTGCGAACCAAGTTGTACATTGCCGCTCACCATCTCGGCGACCAGGCGCCCGAAGCTCGTCTGGCTCGCGGCGCGGGCGCCGGCCAGCGGCAGGGGCAACTCCATGCGCCCCTTATCGTAATAAACCGCCAGGCGCCGGCCACCGGGGGCGTCGTCGTCGCGTTCGAGCAACGGCGCGCTCCGCGGGGCCGGCCCCCAGTACCAACTGTAATCAGCGCGGCCCTCGGCTACCAGCGCGTCGGTGCGGCGCCACTGGTCGCGAAAGGCCTCGGCCGCGAACAGGCGCTGATCCGAGGCGCGCAGCGCCAGGGGGAGGGTCGCAAGCGTCGCGCATATCAGCGCCATCAACAGTGCCCAGAGTGTCATCCGGTAGCGCATCACAAACTCCATGAGATTTCAAGACCGTTTGTTTATACGAATTCAGCCCGAAAATCGAAAAGGCACCGCATGCGACACCTGACAGACAGGGCCAGTACTCCGCGGCGTGAACAGGGATAGCCGATGCGCTCACCCGCTGACTGTATGAACGCTCCCGGCATCGAATTGTTGCGATGCTACCTGGCCGGATCATCAGCATATCAACTCCCTGGACGCCAGGTAGGGAGACCAATAACCTGGAGCGGACACAAGCTCCGCCGTCCGCGGCGTGTTTATGGGGCGACGTAACAGCCCTGCACGGTGGTTTTTCGTTGGTTTTGCGGCATAGCTGCCATAACTCATGAACAACCTGGAGTCTGGGGCTTACCTGGAAAACGTTGCATCCATCCCGATACGTTGTCACTTTGCCCCGGGCGGGAGTTGCGGGGCCTGCGGCCCCCGAAGCCCCCCTTCCTGGTGCGACGCGGCTTCCCTGCGCCGCGCCAGGAAGGGGAAAGCTCGTAAGGAGTACCGCTACTTCGAACCTCCTCCCAGCGGAAGCTGCAGCAAGTGAAAAGTAGAGTTACCCCGATTGATCTCAACATAAAGAATGTATCACCTGTACGACAACTTATCGTCAAGCGCCCTATCACTGGCCGTAGACGCACTTTATGATCCGGTTTCGAATGGTCTGGTCAGCGACTGACCGGCCCAGCCAGGGCCGCTGCACAGGCCCCGTTCCAGCCACGTTTCCGTAAATAATCTGTCACATTTATCCATCATCGAGTTATCGCTTCTTGATTAGACACCATTATACTTGCCTTGTTCGGCCTGCCACAACTTACACATTCGTATCTCACCAGGACCGGTGGCAATTCAGTGCGGATTAGCGGTGACCCGTCATGGCGTATCCATGGTCGAGGTGTGCAATGAAACGAAGGCAAGGAAGACGATGACAGGATTTGAAGTAACCCTGGTTGTCATTTCACTGCTCTTGCTCGCGCAGGTGTCGTTCAGCACCTATCTGATGCTCTACGCCTGGAACGATGCGCGCCGGGGCGACATCTTTGCCGCGCCGAAGGAGTTTGCGCGGCCCCAAAAGAGCTTTACGGTGCTGCTGCCGGCGCGCCACGAAGAAGCGGTGATCCAGCACACGATCGAGGGCGTGCTGCGCGCCAACTACCCGCGTGAGTTGCTGGAGATCGTGGTAATCTGCCGCATTGATGATCCGGGCACCATCGAGAAGGTGCAGGAGAAGATCGTTGAACTGGTGCAGCGTGACATTCACAACGTGCGCCTGATCGTGTTCCAGGATCTGCCGATCAACAAGCCCCACGGTCTGAACATCGGCTTCCGCAACACCCATAACGACGTGGTCACGATCTTCGATTCAGAGGATGAGATTCACCCTGAGGTGTTCAACGTGGTCAACACGGTGATGGTCACCGAGGGGGTCAACGTGGTCCAATCCGGCGTGCAATTGATGAACTTCGACTCGACCTGGTTCTCGGCGCTGAACGTCCTGGAATACTTCTTCTGGTTCAAGAGCCGGCTGCACTACCACGCCGAAGTGGGCATTATTCCCCTGGGCGGCAACACGGTGTTCTTCACCCGAGAGATTCTCAACAAGATCGGCGGATGGAACGAGCACTGCCTGACCGAAGACGCTGACATCGGCATCCGGTTGAGCCAGATGGGCGAGCGTATTCGGGTGGTCTACGAAGATCAATTCGTCACGAAGGAAGAGACCCCTCCCACTGTCGGGCAGTTTATCAAGCAGCGCACGCGCTGGAACCAGGGCTTTCTGCAGGTGCTGCAGGCGGGGGCCTACTGGTCGCTGCCGAAGCTGAGCCAGCGACTCCTGGCCGTCTTCACCCTGGCTTCTCCGGTGCTGCAAGCCTTTACGACATTGTACATTCCAGTGTCGCTCTACACGATGTTCTTTGTGCCAATGCCGCCGCTGGTGGCACTGATCCTCTGGTTACCCGCGTATATGCTGATCGGCCAGTACGTGCTGAACTGGATCGGCTTACGCGAGTTCGTGCGCGCCCATAAGCTGACAATGCCGCCGCTGATGTGGCTGCGCCTGCTCATTGCCTTTTACCCGTTCCAGATCTTGCTGGGCATTGGCGCCGTGCGCGGACTGTACCGCCACCTGCGCGGCACGAACAACTGGGAAAAGACCCGGCATGTCAACGCCCACCGCAGCCCGGCCATCCAGGGCTGAGCGGGGGCGTGCGCGGGCGCACCTGCACCCGCTCCTCCCATCAGGCACAGGCGTGGGGAAATCCGGTTTCCCTGACACTAACCGGTGGTCATTGGCGTACGCGGCACCTTGGCGTACCCGCACGGTCAGGAACGAGGGCTCCTGGGAGGGCCGTGCCCTTCCAGACCCTCACGGATCTGGACTATTCGAGAAACGCTGGAATGCATACCCCCGAGGAGATTACAGATGAGCGTCAGCCTTGCCCCAGCCGCGCTGCCCGACGCGCGACCGCGAAAGGCGATCTGGTCGAGCCTGACAACCCTCGCTCTGGTTTGCGTGGCCGCGCTGGTGCACAGCTACAACATGTTCGGCTTTCCCCTCTACCTGGGTGACGAGGGCATCTACATGGCCCAGGCCTACGCGGTGGCCAAACTGGGGAGCATTACCCCCTATGCGTACTGGTACGACCATGCGCCCGCCGGCTGGATCCTGATCGCGCTGTGGACGATGGTCACCGGCGGCTTTCACACCTTCGGCACCGCCATCGACAGTGGCCGCACCCTGATGCTGCTGTTGCACATCGTCTCGCTGGTGCTGCTGTTCCGGATCATTTTACAGATAACGGGGAGCAATCTGGCGGCCGCCATTGGCGGGTTGTGCTACGCACTCTCGCCGCTGACGGTGGTCTACGGGCGCATGGTCTTACTCGATAACATCATGATCGTCTTCGTGCTCGCCGGCACGCTGCTGCTGGTGAACTACGACGGACTGCTCTGGCGCTTGTTTCTGGGTAGTATCCTCATTGGCATCGGGGTGCTCTCCAAAGAAAGCGCCGCCGTGCTCCTGCCGGTGCTGATCATCGGCGTCTGGACACTTGCGCATGCGCAGCACCGTCCCTTCGCCCGCGGGGTGTGGCTGTTTGGCACGCTGGCGACGCTCTCGCTCTACCCGCTCTACGCGGCGCTACGCGGCGAGTTGCTGAACCTTACTTTTTCGTCCCCGCTCAACGGCGATGGCAGCGGCGTGACCCTGCTGGGCGCGGTGCTCTGGCAACTCGGTCGCAGCGGCGGAGCGCCCTGGGATCCGCAGAGCGATTTCATGCGCATCTTAAGCGGGAACTGGCTGGTGCGTGACCCGTGGCTGCTGGGTGTGGGCCTGGTTGCCACGATCTGGAACCTGGCGCGGGGCGATGGGCGCACTCGTCTGATCGCCGGGCTTGGCCTGGTCGCCTGCCTCAGCCTGATGCGCGGCGGGCCGGTCCTCGAATTCTACATCATCGGCGTCCTACCCTTTCTGGCGCTCAACGTCGGCCTGGCCGCCGCGCGGCTCGCCGACCTTATGCGCATGCCCGGCATGCTCCTGGCGCTGCTGATCGGCGTTGGAGTGCTTGGGTTCAGCAATCTCAATCGCCAGAATGAAATCTTCACCCTGAACATGACCACAACCCAGCGGCAGGCCCTGGCCTGGGTGCGCCAGCACGTGCCCACCGACGCGCAGATCGTCATTGATGATGATCTGTGGGTGGATCTGCGGGACGGGCCCGCGGGGCAGCCGAGCTTCCCCGGCGCGCACTCGCACTGGAAAGTCGCCAACGACCCCGCGGTGTACCGCGACCTGTTCAACAACGACTGGCGGAACGTTGACTACTTGATCACGACGCCAGGTCTGGAAGAGATTTTCAAGCAAAACCCGGAGAAGTTGCCCTATCAGGCCTGGAGCAATTCGACCCCGGTGGCCCGTTTCAACGTCGGCGACGCGGCCATCGAGGTGCGCCGGGTGAACCATGCCGGCATCGCCGTCAAAGATACGGTACGCGCCGGTTACGCCAGTTTTGTGGCCAACTACGTGCAGGATGGACGGGTCGTCGGCGCGGGTGCCTACACTGATATTCGCGACCAGACCGGCGCCATGCTCATGGCCGTGTGGCAGAACGACCAGTCCACCTTCGACGCCCTGTGGGGCTGGGCGCAACTGCGCCTGCAGGCCCCCGAGGGTCACCTGCTGCACACCAACGAGCCAGGGATCGCCCTGCACACCTACGCCGACGCCAACGCCGAAGCGGCCCTGGCTCTGCTCCTGGCCGAGCGGCGCTGGAACGATGCCAGTTATGGCCGGGAGGGGTTGCGGATCGCCCGCGCGCTATGGGAGCGTTGCGTGGTCGAGATTGACGGTCGCCCCTATCTGGCCGCGGGCGACTGGGCCATCGAAGATAATCGCATTATCTTCGCGCCGGGAAGCTTCGTGCCCTATGCTATCCGTATGTTCGCCGAGGTGGACACGGAGCGCAACTGGTGGTGGCTGCTCGACAACACCTACGCCCTGCTGGAGCGGGTAAGCGCCACGGATCTGGGCGAGGAGCGCAGCGCGGGGTTGCCCCCCACCTACGTGGCCCTCGACCGGGCGACGGGCGCGATCCGGCCCGACCAGCGCGGGCTTCCCGGCATCGGGACCGCTTTTGGCGATGAAGCCGCGCTCACCTACTGGCGCATTGCTCTGGATGCGCGCTGGTTCGAGGATGAACGCCCCGAACGGTATTTGCGCAACGCAGCATTTCTCTTCGACGAATGGCAGCGCAACGGCGCGCTCGCCGGGCGTTACGGCCACAATGGCACGGCGCAGAGCGATGAGGAGAGCCTGATCCTCTACAGCGCCGTACTACCGGTGTTCCTGATGGAGAACGAACCGGCGGGCCATGCCCTCTACGCCACCAAAATCGCCGCCGCCTACACCAACATCCCCGACGGGGTGCGCTGGGGGAACGGCAGGAGCGTGGCCGAGCAACGCTGGGCGTGGCTCAGTAGCGCCTTCTACCTGGATATTCTCGATTACGCCTGGGAGGGTTGACCTCACACGCAGCACAACCGGCGAGGAAACCAGGATTCCCCGTAACCTGTCGGCCTGCCAGGAAAGGGTGGGGAAGCCAGACGCCCTTTTACCTCCACCGTCTGGCAGGGAAGCGCCAGACGCCCTCCCACGGGCAGAGGCATGGGAAGTAACCGTTTCTCGTTATGTTCACGGAGCAACATCGTATGCACTCACATATGCTCTTCACCGATGTGGTCAATCGAGCCGAGCAGCAAGATTATCGCGACCACGTGAGCGTGGAAAGCGGCTTTCAGGCCCTGCTGGAGCGCGATGTGGTCATTCGCCGCCTGCACGCTGAAGCCGCCGCCCACCCACGCATTCGCAGTCGGTTTGTTCATGAGATCAAGACCCTCGCCACGTTGAGTCACCATGCCTTTATCCGGGTCTACGATGCGGGGACGCGCGACGAGGCGCCCTTCGGGGTCTGCGAGCGGTTGCGCGGGGTCACGGTTCAACATCGCCTTAACCTGCTCGCCGATCAGTATGAGCGGATGAGCCTCGATGAGGTCACCTACATCGTACAGAGCGTGGCCGAGGGCCTGGAGTATGCCCAGGGACGCGGCGTTCGAGTGTACAATCTGACACCGGGGAACATTGTGTTTACCGAGGATCGGCGGGTCGTGTTGACCAGCCTTGGTGAACCTTTGCCCGATAACCTGCTGCAGGCTTCGCCCGTAACGCTGGCCTATGCCTCGCCCGAACAACTGTTTGGAGGGCCGAACGAAGGGACGAGCACGATCTACAGCCTGGGCGTTTTGCTGGCGCATCTCATCTGGGGCCGGCCACCCTTCGAGGGCGGCGCGCTCAGCGTGTTGGCCCAGAAGCAGCGCTCGGGCAGCCTGCCGGTACTCGAGGATGTGCAGGCAAGCCTCGTGTGTCCCTACCCGCTGGCTGCGGTTATCCACCGCGCCACGCTCGCAAACCCCGCTGAGCGCTACGATAGTATCAAGGCCTTCCGCACGGCGCTGCGCGAGAGTCTGACGGGTCGGCAGGCGCGAGCGCCAATCGGCGCGCATCAAACCGGGTATACCCTGTCGCTTCCCGAGATGCTGAAGAGAGGAACCAACGAGCCTGTGTCGCAAGCGTATTCTGTCGAAGCGGAGGGGCTCAGCATCTGGCAATCGGCAACCCCGGCGCGCCACGATGAGGCCCCGGTTCAGATTGCCGCGAACACCCTGGTAACCACGACGCCGGCGCCAGTGCACGGCCAACCTGGGGTGACGCTCGTGGCCGAGGACGATCGCGTCGCGCCAGCGGCGCCTTCCCTGAGCAACGCTCAGGTGCCCGGAGCGGATAGGCCCGAGATGCAGGCGGCATTGCCCTATACTCTGCTCATTCCGCTTCCCGATGATCAGCAGGACGCCCTCCAGGTGACCCCGCAGCGCCCTCCACTGCGCCAGACCTTGATCAGCCCGGCGCACCTGGTGATGTTGATGGTCCTGGGGATGCTCGCCATCGGCGCGGCGCTGATGTTTGGCTGATGGCCCGGGTAGGCGCAACCTTCCGGGTTCTGCCAGGGATATCAGGACGACCCGTCCGTCTGCCAGATAGAAGGGTCAGGGACAACGCCTCTTTCCAGCGCGGCGAGGCGACGTTTCGCCGCGCTGGAAAGGGAAATCGCGCCGGGGATCACACGGCCCCCGCCCTCCGTCGAGACGGGGTCTCGTTGTGGTAATAGTCGCCAGTGGGATGGAGGTACCGTTGTCCGTGTAACCGTCGTAGGGATAGACTGCAACTGACGTTAGATGAACATCGTGTCAGGAAAGGTCTATGCTGCACCCAACCCTTCGACGTTCCACGCAGATCCTGATCGCGCTGCTGATCCTGGCAACGCTGCCTGCCCTGCCCGCCGCGCGCGCCGCCGCGAAGATCGTCGGCGCCGGCACGCCCGGCAGTTGCACCGAAGCAAGCCTGCGCGCGGCGCTGGCGGGCGGCGGCAGCATTAGCTTCAACTGCGGGGGCGCGCCCCTGACCATTACGGTGAGCGCGCCCTTCGAGATCACCGCGCCCGAGACGACGATTGATGGCGGCGGGCTGATCACCCTGCGGGGCCAGAATGGCCGGATCTTCGCCCACCGCACCACCGGCGCGCAGGGGAGCAGCACGCTCATCCTGCGGAACCTCACGATCACCGGCGGGCGGGCCAGTGGCGCCAATGACGCCGCCAACGGCGGCGCCATCGCCAGCGTCTTCGGGGCCGCCAATCCGGCCTTCAAACCGGCCCTCGTCGTCGAACATGTCACCTTCGAGGATAACGACTCCACAGTTACCAGCCTGACGCGCGGCGACGCCTACGACTACGGCGGCGGGGCGATCTACTCCCAGGGCGGATCGGTGACGGTAAGGAACAGTCGCTTCATCGGCAACGACGCCAACAACGCGGCCGGCGGAGCCATCCACGTCCTCCAGAGCGGTCTGGTTATCGAGGATAGCGAATTCAGCAACAACAGCGCCATCGGCGCGCGGCCGCAGGACAGCCTGGGCGGCGCGATCTACATCGACGGTCTGGGCGGCGAGAACGGCCTGTTCCGGGTGGCGCGCAGCGCCTTTGCCAACAACCGCGCCTACAACTCGGGCGGCGCGATCTACGTGAACATGTACGAGAACAGCAGCCGCACCGAAGTGCTGGACAGCGCGTTTATCGAAAACGCGGTGATCGGCGGCGAGCGCGCGCAGGGCGGGGCCATCGGCGGCGGCGGATCGAGCCTGGGCGGCGCGACCGGCAACCCCGCCATTCTGATCGAGCGCAGCCTCTTCAGCGCCAACAGCGTCCGGCGCACGCCCGGGGCGGGCGGCAATCCCAACGAAGATGGTTCGGGCGGCGCGCTGGCCTTTCCCCAACGGGCGCGGCTGCGGATCGTCAACAGCACCTTCGAGGGCAACCGGACCGCCGGCGCGAACTTCAACGCCAATGGCGGCGCGCTCTACGTGGTGAACCACAGCGACCCCTTCGAGATCGTCAACAGCACCTTCGCCAACAACGTCGCCGGCTGGGTCGGCGGGGCGATCAGCAATAGCCAGATCAATGGCCAGCCCGGCGGGCGGGTGCGCAATACGCTCTTCGTCAACAACACCGCCGACAACGGCCCCAACGACTGGAACATCCAGCAGCACTGCTCCTCGGAACTGGCCCACGATGGCCGGAGCCTGCAGTTCCCCCCACGCCTGACCGGAGGCAACTTCTTCAACGACGTGACCTGCTTCCAGGGCAAGAGCGCGCCCGATCAGACCGGCGACCCCCAGTTCCGCAACCCGCAACTGCAGGCCCTGGCCGACAATGGCGGCCCGACCCGGACCATGGCCATCACCCCGGCCAGCCCGGCCTTCAACGCCGGGGCCGATTGCCCGCCGACCGACCAGCGCGGCGTCGCCCGCCCGCAGGGGGCAGGCTGCGACCTGGGGGCCTTTGAGGTGGTCGTGGCCCTGTCAGTAGCGCCGGGACTGATCGGCGTCAATGCCGCCAATCCCGCCCTCGAGGTGCGAGGCGACGGCTTCACGACCGGCAGCGTCGTGCAGGTCAACGGCGCCGACCGCCCGACGACCTTCATCAGCCCCCTGGCGCTTCGGGTTGACCTCGCGCCCGCCGACGTGGCCGCTCCCGGCGCGCTCCGCATCAGCGTGCGCGGACCCGGCGAAAGCCTGGCCGGCGCCGAGGTGCGCGTGGTGGAGGAACTGCGGCGCGTCCATCTGCCGCTGGTGCGGCGCTGATTCGTCTCGTGCTATAATACACAGAGCTTTTTCGCAAGCCAGCGCGGCTTCGCCGCGCAACGGAATGAAAAGGAGGTTCCTGGGAGGGCTGTGCCCTCCCGGATCCTCCCATCGGGCAAGGGTGTGGGGAAACCCTCTCAGATGTAGGGTTTTTCGAGGGAGAAGAGGTTTTCGGCATTCCAATGCGCTTGCGATCCTCACCCCCCCTCTCCACCGTAGGTGGAGAGGGGGGAGTTGGGCGTCCCAATGGCCCAGATGGCGAATGTGACGCGAGGATGGGCCGAAAAACCCTACACTGAGAAATGGGGAAACCAGGTTTCCCCAACCCCCGCCAACCGGATTGGTTCACAAAAGAGGTATGGCTCTGAAAGGAGGTGAGCACCATGTCGGACCCTGACCTTAGTGGCCTTCGCGCCCGGATGTTCCAGTTATGCCCGGCACCTGGCCTGCCAGCCGTGCTCATCTCCCGAGGAGCAGATCTGTATGAGCGACCCGAAATCTGAGAAAACGCACACCGAGCGCTACGATCCCGCCGTAATCGAAAAGAAGTGGCAGGATCGCTGGGCCGCCGATGACCTGTACCGTACCGGCCCCGCCGACAGCCGCCCCAAGTACTACGTTCTGGACTTCTATCCCTACCCCTCCGGCGAGGGGTTGAGCGTGGGCCACTGCCGCAACTACATCCCCACCGATGTGGTGGCCCGCTACTACCGCATGCGCGGCTACAATGTGCTCCACCCGATGGGGTGGGACGCCTTCGGCCTGCCCACCGAAAACCAGGCCATCAAAACGAAGACCAACCCGGCCGTGCTGACCCGGCGCTACGCGGCCAACTACAAGCGCCAGATGAACCTGATCGGGGTCAGCTACGACTGGAGCCGCGAAATCACCTCCTCCGAGCCGGATTACTACCACTGGACGCAGTGGATCTTCCTGCGCCTGTACGACCACTGGTACGACCGGCGGGTGGATCGGGCCCGCCCCATCGCGGAACTGGAGGCCGAACTGGCGGTCAGCGGGACCAGTCGCCTCGACCTGCCGCTGTCGGAGCGGCAGATCAGCGCCGACGAGTGGAACGCCTACACGCCCCTGGAGCGCCAGGAGTTCCTGCGGCGCTTCCGCCTGGCCTACCGCGGCGAAGCCACCGTCAACTGGGACCCGGTGGATAAAACGGTTATCGCCAACGAAGAGGTCGGCCCCGACGGACGGGCCTGGCGCAGCGGCGCCCTGGTGGAGCGGAAGGTCCTCAAGCAGTGGTTCTTCCGCATCACCGCCTACGCCGACCGGCTGGATCGCGACCTGGATACGGTGGACTGGCCCCCGCAGATCGTCACCATGCAGCGCAACTGGATCGGGCGTTCGCGGGGGGCGGAGGTGGTCTTTCACACCGAAGAGGGCGACCCGATCGTGGTCTTTACCACCCGCCCCGATACGCTCTGGGGCGCCACCTTCATGGTGCTGGCGCCGGAACATCCCCTGGTGCAGAAGGTGACCACCGGCGAGCAGCAGGCGGCGGTGGCGGCGTATGTCGAGCAGGCCCGGGCGCAGAGCGGCGTGGCGGCCCCGGCCGAAGAGAAGGACAAGACCGGGGTCTTTACCGGCGGGTATGCCATCAACCCGGTCAACGGCACGCGCATTCCGATCTGGATCGCCGATTACGTGCTGATGGGCTATGGCACGGGCGCGATTATGGCCGTGCCCGCCCATGATGCGCGCGACTTCGCCTTCGCCCTCAAGTACGGCCTGCCGATCGTGCCGGTGATCAACCGCCCCGATGACGCCGCGCGCTCGGTGCTGCGCGCTGGCGCCTACCGCCCCGAACTGCGCGAGGCGCTGCGGGCGGCGGGCTACTCGTTCAACGAGGAGGACGGCGAACTGATCGTGGAACTGCGCGGCGCCCAGGCGGAAGCCTACGCCGATCTGGTGCGCCCCTACCTGGTGGAAGGATGGACCGAGGTGGCCGGTTCGGGCTGGCTGGCGATCTTCCCCGACGCGGTCGTTCCCTTCGACGGCGTCGAGGCCGATGCGCGCATCGCCAGCCGCATCCGCACCGAACTGCGGGTGGACGCCATCCCCACCTATATGGCCTACCTGGTGACGGTGCCCGCCTACCGCGAGATCGTCTACCACGACGAGTATGGCACACCCATCCACTCGGGGCCGATCAACGGCGCGCCCGGCGCCGAGGCGGTTGAGCGCGCCATCGCCTACCTGGAGGAACACGGGCTGGGCAAAGGGCGCATGAACTACAAGATGCGCGACTGGCTGATCAGCCGCCAGCGGTACTGGGGTACGCCCATCCCCATCATTCACGCCGAGGACGGCATGGAAGTGATGCTGTCCGACGATGAACTGCCGCTGACCCTGCCCGGCGTCGAAAACTACGAGCCGACCGCCACGGGCGAGTCGCCGCTGGCCAAGATTGACGAGTGGGTCAACGTCACCCTGCCCGATGGGCGCAAGGGCCGCCGCGAGACGGATACGATGGGCACCTTCGCCTGTTCCTCGTGGTACTTCCTGCGCTTTGCCGACCCGCACAACGACCGCGAACTGGCCGCGAAGGACCTGCTGGATTACTGGCTGCCGGTGGACATGTACGTCGGCGGGGCCGAACATGCGGTGATGCACCTGCTCTACGCCCGCTTCTGGACGAAGTTCCTCCACGACTATGGCCTGTTGAACTTCGTGGAGCCGTTCACGAGCCTGCGGAACCAGGGGCTGATCCTGGCGCCGCCGCGGGAGGTCAACGGGCAGATCGTCATCGAGAAGATGTCGAAATCGAAGAACAACGTGATCACTCCTGACGAGGTAGTCGCAAAGCACGGCGCCGATGCGTTGCGCGGCTACGAGTGCTTCATCTCCGACTTCGAGGCCTCGGTGCCGTGGAGCACCGATGGCGTGCCCGGGGTGCGCCGCTGGCTCGACCGGGTGTGGCGCATCGTGCTCGCCCCGGAGGAGGAGCGCAACCCCGAGGCGACCTTTAGCGAACGGCAACTGCGCCGGATTACCCATCAGTCGATCATCCGCGTCTCGAACGACATCGAGGGCTTCAAGTTCAACACCATGGTCGCGGCCTTGATGGAGTTCACCAACGCGCTCTACAAGGCGCGCGACGCCGGTCTGGTCGGCACGCCCGCCTGGAGCGAGGCCATCGAGACGCTGATCCTGCTGATGGCCCCGGTGGCGCCGCATATCGCCGAGGAACTGTGGGCGCGCATCGGGCGCCCGTACAGCGTGCACCAGCAACGCTGGCCGGTCGCCGATCCGGCCCTGGCGGCCGAGGACGAGGTGGAGATCGTCGTACAGGTCAATGGCAAGGTGCGCGACAAACTGGTCGCCCCGGTGGACACCGGCGAGGCGCGCCTGCGCGAACTGGCCCTGGCCAGTGAACGGGTGCAGGCTTACGTGAATGGCAAAACGGTTCGGAACGTGATCGTCGTGCCGGGTAAACTGGTCAATATCGTGGTTGGTTGAGGTGAACGCGGGCGGTTGCAGGGGGATAGGGAAACCTCTACCTGGTCACTTTGCCCCTGGCGGGGGTTGCGGGGGCCTGCGGCCCCCAAAGATCTTTCCTTCCTGGCGCGGCTTTGCCGCGCCCCGCCAGGAAGGGGAAAGTTCGGAGGGGTGCAGCCCCTCCGAACCTGCTCGTAGCGGAAGCTGCAGCAGGTGACACAGTAGAGTTACATCCTCCCAATGATCCTCATTCTCCAGCCACAAGGCGAGGTCTGGTGGCCCGACGAGAATGGCGAGCGACGGCCAGAAGGCCGTCGCTCTGGACGTACTGGTATGCACATCGCTACACAGCGCCTGATCTGGGCCTATGGCTGCGCGCTGGTCGGGGCGCTGCTGTTTGCGCTGCGACGTTTGCTGCTGCCGAATTACTTCGAGCTTGAAGGTCTGCCCCTGGCGATTGCCATCCCTTCGGCGCTCTACTCGTGCTACACCAACCCGGCCCTGAGCACCTGTGGTGACGGGGCGATCTTCGCCCTGACGGCCCTCGGCGTGGTAGCCGCAACGGGCTGGGGCAGTCTGGGGCGCAGTATCTTCGCGGTCATCCTGGTTGTTCTCCCCCTGAGCTTCTACTTCCTCTTCGCCGCCGCCGGCCTGGCCGTACCGATGCTGTTGCTTATTCCCCTGGCGGTTGAATTGGGTGACCGGTGGCTCTTTGTGGAACGCTGACGCGCGTCTGGTCACGGGGGGGAACCCCGGGTTCCCCACGCCCCCGCCCGCCAGCGGGTCAGGCGACCCAACGCCGGTTGGAAGATGGGGCAACCAGGTTGCCCCATACCCCTGCCGCGGGAGCACAGGACCGCTGACGCGCGTCTGGTCACGGGGGGAACCCCGGGTTCCCCACGCCCCCGCCCGCCAGCGGGTCAGGCGACCCAACGCCGGTTGGAAGATGGGGCAACCAGGTTGCCCCGCACCCCTCCAACTCGAAACGCGGGTTAGCGATTACTCCGTGGCCGAAGGCTCACCACCGGGGGTATAGCCCATCTTGATCCAGCCCTTCTTAATGGCATAGATCACGGCCATCGTGCGATCGTTGACCTGAAGCTTGGAGAGGATCGAGGTAATATGGTTCTTGACCGTCTGGCCGCTGATGGACAACTCGTTGGCGATCTCCTTATTGGAACGGCCGCGGGCGATGCAGTCAAGGATCTCGATCTCCCGGCTGGTAAGGGGGGCGAAGAGGCTGGCGGTCTGCTCTTCGTCAGTGGCGGCCAGTGCGCGGAACTGGTGGAGCACGCGGGTTGCGACGGCCGGGCGGGCCAGCACGGCATCATTGATCAGGTAGCGGCCCCTGGCGACCTCGCGGATGAACAGCAGCAGTTCCTCGGGATGCACATCCTTGGACGAATAGGCGGCCGCGCCGACCTTGATGGCCTGAAACAGTTGATCGTCGTCCTCATAGACGCTGAGCACAATGATCCCGATGCGCGGGTCGCGACGCTTGATCACCCGGGCGACCTCCAGGCCGTTGAGACCGGGCAGGTTGATATCCACGAGCACCACATCGGGGTTAAGACGCTCGGTGAGCTTCAGGGCTTCCTGGCCATTTTCAGCTTCGCCGATCACGGTAATGTCACCGGCGTCTTCGAGGCTCCAGCGGATCCCCTGGCGGAAGAGAGGGTGATCGTCAATGATCAATACACGGATTGGACTTGGATTGGTCATAGGGGCCTCGAGGAAGTTCCTTCGCCGCGCAGCGGCAGACTTACCGCTACCTCGGCGCCATGGCCGGGGCGGGTCGTAACCACAAAACTGGCGCCGATCAACTCGGCCCGTTCGCGCATACTGGTCAGCCCCCAACTCTCGCGCCCGGCGCGGCGCGCCACTTCACGGAGATCGAAGCCTGGCCCCTCGTCGCGAATGAGGAGCAGCAGGCGCTCATCACGCCGGGTGAGCACAATGTGTATCGGCGCGCCGGGAGCGTGCTTGCGGGCATTCTGGAGCGACTCCTGAACAATGCGGTAGAGAACGATCTCAGCCTCGGGCGGCAGGCGGGGGGGCGGATCGAGGTCCAGGCTGACCGGAACGTTGACCGTATCACGGTAGCGCTGCACGTACTCGCGGATGGCATTGCCAAGCCCCTGCTCCTCGAGCTTGCCCGGCCGGAGATCGGCGATGAAGCCGCGCACCTCGCGCAGGCCCTCGCGGGCGTTTTCGCTGAGTTGCCCTAGCATCTCTTGCAAACGGTCGAGCCGGCGATCGGCCAGCAACGTCTGGCAGCGTTCGAGGCCCATCAGAGCATTCGCCAGCACCTGGGCCGGCCCGTCGTGCACCTCGCGCGCCAGACGCGCCCGCTCTTCTTCACGGCCCATAATCACCTGGGAGCGCAGGGCCTGCACCCAGGGGTCGGACGTTTCGCCCTCACCGCCGCCCCCCAGGGTGGCGCTGCTCATGTCGATCTGGCGCACCAGCTGGTCGAGCTGGCGCAGGGCGCGGCGCATCCGCTCGTACTCCCGCGTCAGATCCTCGTGGGCGGCACGCAGGCGACGCTGGCGCTCGGCCAGGGTGGTGGCGCTGACCTGCCCCCGCTCGGAGGCAAAGCGCGCCTGGATGAGCACCTCGTCGAGCTGGCGCTCGGAACGGCGCACCTCGGCTTCGAGCCGGGCAAGCTCGCGCTGCGCGGACGTATGCAACGCTCGCAGACGGGTGATCTGCTCGGCGACGATGGCATGCGCCGCCTCCAGCAGCGCGGAAGGCTCCGGATGCACAGGACCTGCTCCCTGCTGGCGAATGACGTATGCTCAGTATAGCATGCGCGCGAACGAGCGGGCAACACGCGGCCCTGGAGGTTCGTGACGCGCCTTGACATTGGGCGGCTGCTCTGCTACAACTCCCGATGGCAAGGGTTGTAGCGGCCCATCCGTGCAGGGGTACGGGGAAACCTGGTTGCTCCATACCCCTTGAGCCGGTCACGTTCACATATGACGCCTCCACGCCCCGATGAAATCCTGGAACTGGCCCGCGCGCGGATCGCGGAGCAACGCGCGCGTGAGCGGAGCGCCGCCGCCGGGCGACGCGATCGGTTCTGGGAACTGACCTTTCTGGCGCTGATCGGCGCCATTCTGCTCACGTTTGTGCTCTGGCCGGGCGCCACGCTCGAGTGGAAGCTCTACGCCGCCGTACATGGCCTGGTGGCCCAGAAGCACCTGGTCTTCATTGGCGAGCGGCCCCTGCCGCTCTGCGCACGCAACGCGGGGATCTACAGCAGCTATCTGCTTGGCCTGGGATACCTGTTTGTCCGGGGGTATGGACGGGCAGCGGCCCTGCCGGCCCGCCCGCTCCTGGCGGTACTTGCCGTGGGCGCCCTGACGATGCTCGGCGATGGGATCAACTCGGTGCTGGAGGATACGGGCCGGGCCTACTTCTACCTGCCCCGCAACGACCTGCGAACCATCACCGGCGTGTTGTTCGGCATCGCGCTGACGCCGATCATTCTGTTCGTTTTCAACCGCGCCCTGCGCGCCGACGCCGAGATGGAGCGCGCGGTGCTCGACTGGCGCGGCTTCGGCGAGTTGCTGTTGCTCAACGGACTGCTGGTGATGGCGATCTACAGCGGCCTGGATGCGCTCTACTGGCCGCTGGCGCTGCTGGGCGTGGCGGGGATCATCGCCGAACTGTTCACCATGTTCCTGCTGCTGGCGGCAGTGGGGTCAGGCTATACCCGCCGGGTTACCGCGCTGCGCCGGCTTGCCCGCCCCGCGTGTATCGCCCTGGTTCCCACCCTCCTGGTCGTGGCGGGGCTGGCCATGCTGCGCTTCGCCGGGGGCGGGTGACGCCCGGCGCGTTCAGGCTCGTTCGAGCGCGAAGGGGTTTTCGGCTGCGCCCTCGCCGACCCTCACGGCCCGGGCCGGTGTTCACCGCGGGAAAGAGCGGCCTTCCCACACCCTTCAGTGTTCACGTCGCGGGTGCGAAGGTAGTTCCGGCGTCCCACAGACGGGCGACGCGAGCCTGGCCGTCGTCGAGGCTCAGGGCGTAGAGATCGGGGAGGGTCATGCGCTGCTGGAAGGCCAGGTCCACCGTGGGGTCGAAGTGCCGGAGGATGAGGGCCAGCAGGGTACCGTGGGTGGCGATGGCGATCTGCTGGCCGGCGTGGCGGCGCGCCAGGGCCTCGATGAGGGCCACGCCGCGCCGCTGCGCCGCAGCGTTCGACTCGCCGCCGGGGAAGGCAAGGTCGGGGTCCGCCCAGGTGGCGGCCGTGGCCGCATCGCGCTCCGCGTCGGGCACAGCGCCGAGCTGGCGCTCGCACAGGTCGTCGCGTTCGACCACCTCGAGGCCGAGGGCGCGGGCCAGGGGCTTCAGCGTCTGGCGCGCGCGGCGCGAGGGGCTGCTGTAGAGCGCCACGATGGGCCGCCCATCAAGCAGCGCCGCCAGGTGCTCGGCCCCGGCGCGCCCGGCATCCGAGAGGGCGCGCTTGCCCTCGGGGGTGCGGACGGCGTGCGCGTGACGGATCAGGTAGATCGTGGCGGGCATAGGCTGCCTCCTGGAGGTGGAACTACCTGGTGTGCCCTTATCCCTGTGGGCCAGGCCGGCGTGTTTCTCGGTGGATGACGGATAAATGCCGCTGTTCAACCGCTATTTTACCTCATAGTATGGTAGGCTAAGACCACAACGAGGCTTTGCCTTCAACTGGCTGCCCGAAACGTTTTCCTGAGCACACCAATGGCCAGTGCGCAAGGGAGCGCACGATCCAATGCGGGAGGTCAGCTATGGGTGCGTGGATCTGCTGGCACGCCGTTGATGATGCGTGGCGGGAACATGTCCTGTCTGAGCTCCGAAGGCACCTGGCGATCCAGCCGGTGGAACAGCCGACCGCCATCGAGGGTGAGGTGGGGCTGGTGGGCTTTGGCCGGCTCTCGCCCGTGTTGTGCGATCTGGTGCGGACGTGGAGCGCCGGTGGCAGGCGCCGGTTGTTACTGATTTCCGCCAATCCTGCCGCTCTGGGGGAGAACGGACCGTGGCCGCTTCTCGAGGCTGGCGCCGCCGATGTGCTTGTCTGGGAAGAGCAGCCTGATCCAGGGTCGGCAATCGTTGCCCGCCTACGCCGCTGGACCGAAGTTGACGCGCTCCTGGCCACCCCGTACGTGCGCGAGCACCTGGTCGGCGACAGCCCGACCTGGGTGCGAGTGTTGCGCCAGGTGACCGAGGTAGCGCACTTCACCGATGCCGCGGTGCTGCTGCTGGGCGAGACCGGCACCGGCAAGGAGCAACTGGCCCGGCTGATCCACCTGCTCGACCCGCGCCCGGCGAAGGGCGAACTGGTTATCGTGGACTGCACGACCATTGTGCCCGAACTGGCCGGCAGCGAGTTGTTCGGGCACGAGCGGGGCGCGTTCACCGGGGCGGTTGGCCCGCGCGATGGCGCCTTTGCTCTGGCCGATGGCGGAACGCTGTTCCTCGACGAAATTGGCGAACTGCCGTTAGCCTTGCAGGCGCAGTTGTTGCGCGCCACCCAGGAGCACACCTACAAGCGCGTCGGGGGCAATACCTGGCGGCACAGCGAGTTCCGCCTGGTCTGCGCGACCAATCGTGACCTGCGCGCCGAGGTCGAAGCGGGACGGTTTCGCCGCGACCTTTACTACCGCATTGCCGGTTGGGTCTGCCGGCTTCCCTCGCTGGAGGAGCGTCGCGAGGATATTTTGCCGCTGGCCCGGCATTTTATGCGCCAGTTGCGGCCGGATCAGCCGGTGCCGGAGTTGAGCGCGAGTGTGCAGGCGTACCTGCTCAACCGTAGCTTTCCCGGCAATGTCCGCGATCTGCGCCAGTTGGCCGCGCGGCTACTCTTCCGCTACCCCGGCGCGGGAATGCTCAGCGCCGGGGCAGTGCCAGAGGATGAGCGACCGGCCGCCGGACCGCTGGCTCCCTCCTGGAGGGACGAACTCGAACGCGCGCTTTGCCTCGCCCTGGCGGAGGGCCACGGCCTGCGGGATGTCCGGCGCACCGTCGCGGATCTGGCCATCCAGGTCGCGCTCGCGATGGCGGGGGGGAAGCTCCAGCAGGCGGCCCGCATCCTCGGCGTTACCGACCGCGCCCTGCAACTCCGCCGCTCGGCGCAAGGTCAATTGGCCGGTGAGGTGGCGTAGACTCAGGGGGGCTTGATCCCTCTGGCGCATGGGCCATGCGCCGCTGGCGGCAGGAGGGTGAGGAAACCTGGTTTCCCCACCTCCTGCCCGTTCAGGGGTGGATAGAACGCTGAGATGGCGTTGGGATGCGCCCGTTCACCCTTAAGAGGGATGCCGGGAGGGGGCTGGATCGACGCCCGAAACGTTCGTCAGGACGCCTGGATTGCGAGGCGGCCCCGCACACGAGAGGCTGGCCCCTGGCGCAGGGGGTTGTCGCCGCGGGGACCGATCAGGCGCAACAGGTTCTCGGCCAGCACCAGGCGCGCTTCGGCGGGGGATAACCCCAGGGCATGCACCCTGGCCAGTTCGACCCCTGGATGCAACCACGGCCCGTCGGAGCCGAAGAGCAATTTGTGGGCGCCGGCGCGCCGCACCGCCTGTTCGAGCAGATCGAAACGCCGCACGCCCGAGCTGTCGGTGTAGATGTTGGGATGGCGCTCGAGATGGTCAATGAGCGCCTGTTGGGCGCGCCAGTCGTCGGCAAAGCTGCCGAGGTGCGGGATGATGAAGTTGACATCGGGATACTCCGTCGCCAGCAGTTCAACCTGAGCGACATGACCCATAACGTCATAGAGGACGGGCAGGCGAGCGGCCCGCGCCACGTCGCAGATCTCCCGCGTGATCGGCGCATCGTAGCGATGGATCTTGATCCCGCAGAGACCGAGGCTCAGCGCCTCGTTGATCATCGCGCCCACACGACCACGGTCGCGCACGGGATGGATGAAGGCAAAGCCGTAGAACCGCTCGGGATGGGCGGCCACGAGCCGGGCGACAACCCGATTGGCCCGGGCATAGTCGCTGTGGAACGGTGGAAAAATGACCGTGCGCGTGATCCCCGCGGCAACGGCCCGTTCCAGGTAGCGTCGCAGCGGCGCGTCGGTGTCCCACGGGCCGGTCAGTCCGTCGCCTTTTCCGGCATGGCAGTGGCAGTCGATGATCACCATGGCAGTCACCTATGCGGCTGAGCCGCACACCGGGGAGAAAAGGATTTCCTGGGAGGGCTTCGCCCTCCCGGACCCGCCCACAGAGCAGGAGCGCGGGGAAACGCGGGTTTCCCCGCGCTTCTATCCGCAGCATCCGACACTGGTGTAACCTGCCGCATCGGCAACGTTACGACCATTCGGGTAGCGGCGCGAGTATTCGCGCCAACTGTCGTTACGGCTCGCGCAGCCCCCGTTGTAGTGCCCGAAGACGCGCGGGTTCGCCAGATGGGCCGCCAGATGGCGGTAGAGGTCACGGGCGAAGTTGTCGTCGCCGGCGGCCTGATTGCAGCCAT
Source organism: Chloroflexaceae bacterium (assembly GCA_034431835.1). Lineage (GTDB taxonomy): Bacteria > Chloroflexota > Chloroflexia > Chloroflexales > Chloroflexaceae > JACAEO01. The sequence continues at coordinate 28,390 of DAOUDA010000284.1, forward strand.
GGAGCACGAAGACGACGTTGGGCGACAGCGCAGCGGTGGGAACATCGCTCACGGTACGGGCGCCGTCAGCGCGATCAATGCCGGTTTCGCCCATCTGGTAGAGACCCGCACGCCCCGCGGTGACGCCGTAGATGCCATTCGAACCACTATGGCCAAAGATATGCACGCTCTGGATCGGTTGCCCCAGACAACGATGGGCGCGCTCGATCGCGGCGATGATGTCGGCGCCGGTGTCGTAGGGTGTCGCACCTATCCGTCGTGTGCAGTCGCCAGTGGTCGGCACGGCCAGGGCGCCAATCCGGCGGGCCTGGCGCGCGGCGCCGCACTGAAAATGGTTGCGGTGGCGGGTATCAGAACTGTTCTGAAACAGGCACAGGCGTGGCCGAACAGCAACTCGCGGCGTTTCCCGCTCCAGTTCTTCTACCGCTAACTCCAGGCTGATCTCGTCGAGCATACTGCGGGCCGGCACGCCGCACCTACCGTCCTCCACCACTGCGGGTCGCGCGCCGGGAGCGTAGCAGATCTCGACGCGCCGTTGCCGCGCCGCCGGGCCGAGAACGGGCTCGCGTTCGCCCCGCGATTCGACGCTGAGGCGCACGCGGCGGCCGAGGCCCGGACGGAGGCGCTCCAGAGACCGGCGCAACGCCGCGGCCACCTGATCAGCGCGCCGCTGCCCCAGCGCCAGGTTATAGGCGTCGGTGCCTGCGGGATCGGTGTGGCCGATGATCCGCGCCCTGGTCACCCCGGTAGCCGCGAAGTGGCGGGCGAGGGCGAGGATCTGCCGCTGGTGGCGGGGGGTCAACTCGGCGCGGTCGAAGGCAAAATCGCTCAGCACCACACAGCGTCGCCCCGGCGCACCCCCCGGCGCGGGGAGGCCACGCAGGGCCGCGCGCAGGAGCGCCACCGTGCGCGGCCCGGGGAAGCCGTTGGGAGACAGGCCGTTGCGACGTTGAAAGGCGCGGATCGCGCCGCGGGTCGGCGGATCGAGCACCCCATTGACGGCCAACCGCGTCCCCATCACCCGGTTGAGCGCCGCCTGGACCCAGCGGATACGCGCACTGCTGACGCGCGGCGCAACCCCTGGTTGCCCGGGTGGCGGCGGCCAGGGTTCGGGGGGCAGGGGCCGACGGCCCCCCGGCGGCCGGGGCG
>DAOUDA010000285.1:0-18629 GCA_034431835.1 Chloroflexaceae bacterium
GTCCCGTGGCGGGCAGGATGTTCGTGGGAGGGCCGCGCCCTCCCACACCCTCCCGTCTGGCGGGGTATGAGGAAACCGCGTTTCCCCCATACTCAAAGCGGCGGAAACTCCCGCAGTTGCTGCTGCGGGTCCACGCAGACCACATCCACCTCGGCTTCGACCAGCACGTCGCCCCGGCACTCGATGCGCTGGGAGAAGTGCCCACGGTAGGCCGAGGTGCGCTGAAAGGTGGAGACCACTTCCACCGTGTCGCCCAGGGCCGCCGAGCGCCGGAAGCGCATCTGCACCTCGTAGACCACGAAGTAGTAGCCGTCCCGGTTCCACTCCTGGATCGGCCGCCCGCGCGAGCCGACGTATTCCGTCCGGCCACGCTCCAGATACTTCAGGTAGTTGGCGTAGTAGACGACCCCGAGGCTGTCCGTGTCTTCGTAGTAGACCTTGTAGCCCACGCGGTGCTCCATGGGGCTTCCCTCTCATCTCAACTGGCGGGCCTATGATCACCTGGTATGCTTCGGATCGGGCTGCATCATACGGGCACACGTTCCTGCCGTCAATGGCCGTGACGCCGCTGCGCCAGGCATGCGGTACAATGTGATCAGAGTAGCAGAACCAGGAGAAGCGCCAATGGCCCTGAAACGCCAGCGTCCCCGGCGACGACCGGTCCTTCCACCACAGGGGTATGGCGAACCGCCTTCGACCAGTCCCGCCCTGCGGGATGCCGTGCTTCAGCTTGTGGAGAAGCAACTCACCACCGGCAACCCTCCCGAAACCCGCCGGACCCTGGAACGGCTGGTGGGGATGGGGTACAGCCCCGAGGGGGCGGTCAATCTGATCGCCACCGCCGTGGTGAGCGAGATCTTCGACATGATGGCGCGGGGAGAAGCCTACGATGCCTACCGCTACCGGGCGGCCCTGGATCGCCTGCCGCGCCTTCCTGGCAGTGATGATGATGATCCGGGTGAAGGCCCGGGTTGAGGTACAGGTACGGCAACCCGCCCGGTAGCCCGGAGTGGCCGTTTCTGAAAACCTGTCTGGCGCCATTATGGCTAATCCTTTGCTTCCCACGCTTCGCAACCTGTTCCTGGAACGTCCGGCCCGCAAGCGCGACTACAGCTACTTCGCCGGTAGACTTGAGGCCAGCGGCAAGGAGCTTGAGGCTCGCTTTGCCGCGGCCGCCGATAGCCCCGAAAACCGCCGCCAGTTGCGCCATACCGTCGGTCTGGAACGCTGGGGCCAGCGCCGCCTGCGCACGGCCCTTGGCGAACCGCCGATCCAGGATGAGATGAACGAGTACGCGCCACCCCGCGGCCAGAGCCTCCTCGACCTGCGGGCGGCCTTCGCCGCCACCCGCCGCGAGACGGTGGTGCTGGTGCGGCAGCTTGAGGCCCGTGGCGTCCCCCCCGACTGGATCATCCCGCACAACGAGTTCGGCCCGCTGACCCTGCGGGCCTGGCTGCGCTACCTCGATCTGCACGCCAGTCTCGAGGGCAAGCGCATCAAGCCTGCCCGCCGATGAGTGCCCGCCTCCTCCAGCGGCGCGCCACGGCGCTGACTGTCGCCGCGCTGTTCGGCCTGGCGCTGGCGCTGCGCTGCTGGGCGCCGGGGTGGGGCCTGCCCTATGTCGAGCACCCCGACGAACCGGCGGTGCTCGAGACGGCGGTGCGTATGGTCCAGGCGGGCGATGCCAATCCGGGCAAGTTCCTCTACCCTTCCCTGCACTACTACATGCTCGCGGCGGTGGTGCGCGCCCACGCCGCCTGGGGCATCGCCCGGGGTCTCTACGCTTCGCTTGCCGACCTGCCGGCCAAAACCTATCTGTACACCACCGCGCCGGAGTTGTACGTCTGGGGGCGCGCGCTGACGGCTGTGCTCGGCGCGCTGACCGTTCCGCTGCTCTACCTGCTTGGCCGGCGCACGTTCAACTGGCGCGTGGGGTTGCTCGCCGCGCTGGCCCTGGCGCTGAGCGCCTACCACGTGCAGCACAGCCATTTCATCACCACCGATGTGCCCACGGGGGTCTGGGTAACGCTGGCGTTGCTCGGGGCGTGGAGCGTGGCGACAAGCGGCCGCTGGCGCGCCTACCTGCTGGCGGGGGTGGCCACGGGCCTCGCTGCGGGCACAAAGTACAACGCCGGGGTGATCGGTCTGGCGCTGGGGGTGGCAGCGGCGATCTACGTGGTTGCCGCCTGGCGCGAGGGCAAGCGGAGCGATGTCTGGCGCCTGGCTGCTGTCCATGGCGCGCGCCTGCTGGCCGCGGGGGTGCTGGCCATCCTGGTCTTTCTGCTGACCACGCCCTTCGCCATCCTCGACTTCGCTGCCTTCCGGCGCGACATGCTGATCAACGCACAGCACTACGCCAGCGGCAGCCACGGGGATTTCATCGGGCGCTGGCGCCTCGATGGCTACCTGGCCTTCTTCTGGCGCGACGGGCTGACCTGGCCCGCGGCCCTGCTGCTGCTCGCCGGTCTGCCGCTGCTGGCCCGTCGCGCGCCGCGGCAACTGGCCATCCTGGGTGTGGCCGTGCTGGCCGGGGGCGGCTTGCTGCTGACCCAGGCGGTCAACTTCAACCGCAACACCCTGCCGCTGTTTCCGCCGCTGTTCCTGCTGGCGGCGGCGGCGACCATCGCCCTGGCCGAGGCCCTGGGCCGGCTGCTGGCGCGCGGCGCGGGCGTCAGCGGGCCGCAGGTGATTGACATCCGCCCTGATGGAGCGCCTTCAACCGCCGAGGCGCACCGGGAGCGGGTGGGCCGGCTGGCCGGCGCGGTTATCGCCGTCGGGCTGGGGGCGCTGCTCCTCGCCCCGCACCTGCTCGAAACCCGCTGGCTGCTCAACTACTGGAGCAAACCCCACACCCTGGTGGCCGCCGCCGAGGCGCTGCGCGCCCAACCGCGGGGCATGCTCGCCGCCGTCGAGGCCAACCCCGTGCAGTGGGCGGGCGATCCGGCGGTAACGCCGGTGCGCTGGCTGGGGACCCATCCCCTCGACTGGTACCGCGCCCGGGGCTACCGCTACCTGCTGGTGAACAGCGAACGCTACGACCTCGCCGATCGCCCGGCCTACGAGCGCCTGGTGCGGGGCGCCCCGGCCATCCTGGAACTGCCCGATCGTTCGCTGGGCCTGCAACCGGGGCCGGGCGGGGCGCTGCTCGATCTGGGGGAGCATGTCGAGATGATCCCCTTCACGCGGCGGCCCGCCCGCTTCGGGGGCCTGCTCGACCTGCTGGGCTACGAACTGGCCCCCGGCGAGCCGCGCAGCCGCATCACGCCCCTGGAGGGGGCCGCCGCGCGCGCCGTGCCCCCGGGCGCCCCCGTGCAGATCAACCTCTACTGGCGCGCCCTGGCCCTGCTCGACCGCGATTACACGCTCTTCATTCACGTCTACGACGCGGGAGGGCGGCGGGTGGCCCAGCGCGACCTGCCCCTGCGCTACGAGGATTACCCGACCAGCCGCTGGCAACCCGGCGAACTGGTGATTGACCGGGCCGACATGCCCCTGCCGGCCCTGCCCCCCGGTCCCTACCGGCTGCTCGTGGGCCTCTACGACGCCGCGACGGGCGCGCCGCTCCCCGCGGAAACCGGCGCGCCCGTCGAATTGACCACCCTCACCGTCGGTTCGTAATCGGAGGGGCTTCGCCCCTCCGAAACCCGCGTAGCAAGATGCTGCGGGAGCCGCTGGCCCGGACGCCCCCGCCAGGGAAAGCGGGAAGGGCCACGCCCTCCCCGACCTCCTCCTGAGAACCTCACGCCTTCAACTCGCGCTTGAGGATCTTGCCGGTGGCCGTCTTCGGCAGACTCTCGCGGATCTCGACGCTGCGCGGGTACTTATAGGCGGCCAGGCGCTCCTTGCAGTAGTCAATCAACTCCTGTTCGGTGGCGCTGTGGCCGGGCTTGAAGGCCACCACCGCCTTGATCTCCTCACCCAGGGCCGGGTCGGGCACGCCGATCACCGCCGCTTCGGCCACCGCCGGGTGGGCGTAGAGCACCTCTTCGACCTCCCGCGGGTAGACGTTGAAGCCGCCGCGGATGATCATATCCTTGACCCGATCCACGATGTAGAAGTAGCCGTCCTCGTCCTGGCGCGCCAGGTCGCCGGTGTGGAACCAGCCGTTGCGGATGGACTCAGCGGTGGCCTCGGGGCGCTTGTAGTAGCCCTTCATCACGTTGTGGCCGCGGATGACGATCTCGCCCAGTTCACCGGTCGCAACGGGCTGGCCCTCCGGGTTGACCACCGCCATCTGCACGCCCCAGATCGGCGTGCCGATGCTGCCGGGCTTGGTGGGCCGGTCGAGGTGGTTGAACGAGGCCACCGGCGAGGTCTCGGAGAGCCCGTAGCCCTCCAGGATGGTCACGTTGTACTTCTGATTGAAGGCGTGCAGCACCTCCACCGGCATCGCCGACCCGCCCGACACGCAGCGCCGCAGCGACGACATATCGAACTGCGCCGCCTCAGGGTGGTGCAGCAGGTAGAAGTACATCGTCGGCACGCCGGCGAAGACCGTCACCCTGTCGCGCTGGATGATCTCGGCAGCCTTGACCGGCTCAAAGCGCGGCAGCATGGTCATCGTCGCCCCGAGGAACAGGCTCACGTTCATCACACAGGTCTGCCCGAAGGAGTGGAAGAGCGGCAGCGTCGCCAGAAACACGTCTTCCTTAACCACGCCGAGCAGCTTCTCGGCGCAGATCATGGCGTTGAAGAACATGTTGAAGTGCGACAGTTCGGCGCCCTTGGGCCGGCCGGTGGTGCCCGAGGTGTAGAGGATCACCGCGGTGTCGTCGGAGCGGGTTTGTACCGTGTCGAAGACCGGCGCGTGTTCGGCCATGATCTGGTTGAAGCTGATCGCCCCTTCGGGCAGGGCCTCGCTGCTGCCGGGGGCCTGCACCACGATCAGGTGGTGGCAGGTGTCGGTTTTGCGGAAGCCCGGGCCGGCCTCGGGCAAAAAGCCCTCCCAGGTGATCAGCGCCACCGCGTCGCTGTCCTCAAGGTGGTACTGCACTTCGTTCTGTTTGAAGAGCACGTTCAGCGGCACCACCGCCGCGCCGGCCTTGAGGATGCCGTAGTAACAGATGGGAAAATGGGGCGTGTTCGGCATCATCAGGGCGACCTTGTCGCCCGGTTGGACGCCCAGCTTCGCCAGGGCATTGGCCACCTTGTTGGCGGCCCCGTTCACCTCCGCGTAGCGCAGCTTGTAGTCGTCCAGGATCACCGCGAGCTTGCCGGGGTCCTGGCGCGCGCTTTGCTCCAGCAGCAGAGCGAGGTTCAGCATCGAACGCTCCTTTCTTACGCACTGGTCTCGGGTTACGGAGATACGGCACGCGAAGATACTGTTCGGAGGGGCCGCAGGCCCCTCCGCACCTCCCCGCGTATACATAGTATCATACCAGACAGCCTGGCGGCAGATGGCGCCTTGCCAGGACGCTAGGCGAGGGCGCGCAGGGCCTCCAGCAAGATGGCGCTCTGCTCCGGCGTGCCGATACTGACGCGAATGTAGTCGCGCAGCAGGGGCGTGTGGTAGTAGCGCACCAGGATGCCCTGCTGTTCCAGGGCCAGTTTCACCTCGCGAGCCGAGCGGCCCTCCACCCGGCAGAGGATGAAGTTCGTCGCGCTGGGCAGGGGCCGCAGGTAGGGAACGGCGGCCAGCAGCGGCAGCAATCGCTCGCGCTCGGCCACGATGCGGGCCACGTTGTTCATCAGGTAGGCGCGATCCTCCAGCGAGGCGATCGCGGCGACCTGCGCCGCCACGCTCACATTGTAGGGCTGCTTGATCTTCCAGAGTTGCTCGGCCAGCCACTCGGGCAGCAGCCCGTACCCCACGCGCAGGCCCGCCAGCCCGGCCCACTTGCTGAAGGTGCGCAGCACTGCCAGGTTCTCGTAGCGCCCCACCCAGGCGCCGAAGCCCTGATCCACTCCCGCGAACTCGATGTAGGCTTCGTCCACCACCACCAGCAGCGGCAGGCGCAGCAGGCGCTCCAGATGCTCGGGCGGCAGCAGGTTGCCGGTGGGGTTGTTGGGCGAGGTCAGGAACAGGACGCGGGCGTTGCTGGCGCGGGCCGCCTGTTCGATGCCCTCCAGGTCGAGGCTGAAATCGGCGCGGCGGGGCACATCCACCACCCGCCCGCCGCAGACGCCCGTATCGAAGCTGTACATGCCGAAGGTTGGCGGGCAGTCAATCACGGCGGCGCCGGGGGCGAGGCAGAGGCGCAGGATCAGGTCGATCAACTCGTCGGCGCCGGCCCCGCAGAGGATGCGTTCGACCGGCTGGCCGGTATACGCGCCGAGGGCCGCGCGCAGGCGGGTGTGGCCGGGGTCGGGGTAGATGTGCAGGAACGGCTCGCGCGCCAGGGCCTCCAGCGCCCGGGGCGAGGGGCCGTAGGGGTTCTCGTTGGCGTCGAGCTTCACCAGGCGCTCGATGGGCAGGTTCAGCCGCGCCGCCAGCACCTCCAGCGGCAGAATGGGCGTGTACGGCTCCAGATCAGCGATCTCGGGGCGGATCAGATTGGCGGGGAAGGACATAGGTTCAGGTTAGTGTGAACTTAGCTGCGAGGCCTGCTACGTACCCGTTCAAGGAAGGGACAGAGTGCTGCGCCCTCCGCGCTCGTTATTTGTTCCGCCCGCGGCGGGCGCACGTTTCAGCGAAGCCAGGATGAGCCTGCCGCCGCGGGCGGAACGGGGGTTGCGGGGAGGCTGCACCTCCCCGCAACCCTCCATATGGTCATAGAGAGAAGATCGGGACAACCCCGGCGCCTACACCCGCCCGCGCAACTCGGCGTCCCGGCAGTCGCCGGTGATGCTGACCACGCCCAGCACCAGCAGGCCGCTCAACACGCAGGCCAGGGGCAGCCAGGGAGCGGCCAGCGGCGGCAGGGCCGCCTGGAAGGCCGGGTTCTGCCCGTAGTGGAAGAGCAGCGCGCCCAGGGCTTGCAGAGCGAGGCCGCTCACCTGCAACGGGCGCAGGCGCGGGCCAAGGGCGCAGGAAAGCCCCTGGCCGCGAACGCGCCGCAGCAACGCCACCGCGGCGCCACCCAGGGCCGTGGTCAGCGTCAGCCAGACCCAGCCGGCGCCCGGCGCCAGGCTCCGTTCCAGCCAGACGATGATCGCGACGGCCCCGACCAACCCCGGCCCGCCCGCGACGAGCCAGGGGACGGTCGAACTGCTTGTGATCCGCTCGATGCGCATCGAACCCCTCCTCTGCGGAGTATAGCACAGGGTGGGTGAAATGTGTGGGCCTGGACAAACGGCGTGCGACGAAACGTTTTGCACGCTCCCCGCCGCGCAAAGCGGATCGGGTTTCGGGAGCGCGGCGGACGCCGCCCCGTCCCCTCCCTGACCCTCCCCCGCTGGGGGAGGGAACCGCGCGCCTCCCCCCAGCGGGGGGAGGCCGGGAGGGGCGCGCCCTGCGGCGCTGCGCCGCGCGCCGCAGGGCAATCCGGCAACCAGCGCCGCGCGCGAACCGGCGGGACGCCTGCCGGTTTACGGGTCGCCGGACGCCTGCGCCCCGATCCTGCAAAACGTTTCGTCACACCCGGACAAACGGACCGCCCCTTTGCTCTCATCGGGGCGACCTGTGTCGCGCCTGGAAGGCGGCGGAAACCCGGTTTCCCCGTCCCCCTGCCCGGCAGCGGGCGACAGGGCGATGAAAGGGGAAGCCGGGTGCAACCATCCGCTTCACCAGGCCCGATCCACAATCGAAAATCCGCAATCTGCAATCGCAACGGCGCCTCTGGTACAATGTCGTGAAACGTTCCCGGCATGGTACCAGGGGAGGAAGAAGGAGCACGGCGATGTCCGAACCAGTGGATCTCTTGCTTACCGGCGGAACCGTGGTGACGATGAACCTGGCCTGGACGGTCGTCCCCGAGGGGGCGGTGGCGGTGCGCGGGCGCGAGATCGTCGCCGTGGGGCCGGCGGGTGAACTTGCGCGGCGCTACGCCGCCCGCGAGACGATAGATTGCACCGGCTGCGCGGTGATCCCCGGCCTGATCAACGGCCACGCCCACGTGCCCATGAGCCTGCTGCGGGGCATGACCGCCGACCAGCAACTCGATGTCTGGCTCTTCGGCTATATGTTCCCGGTGGAGAGCAAGTTCGTGGACGAGGAGTTCTCCTATGTCGGCACGCTGCTCTCCTGCGCCGAGATGCTGCGCGGCGGCACGACGACCTTCGTGGATATGTACTACTTCGAGGAGCAGGTGGCGCGGGCCGCCGAGGAGGCCGGCATGCGCGCCATCTGCGGCCAGACGGTGATGCGCCTGCCCACCCCCGATGCCGCCTCGTTCGACGAGGGCCTGGAGCGGGCGCGGCGCTTCATCGAGGAGTGGTCCGGCCACGAGCGGATCGTGCCCACGGTCGCGCCCCACGCGCCCTACACCTGCACCGACCGGATCTACCAGGAGGCGGCGGCGCTGTGCCGCAAGTACGGCGTGCCGCTGATCACCCATCTCTCGGAGACCGCCCGCGAGGTGGCGGAGAGCATCCGCGAGCGCGAGGTGACGCCCATCCGCTACGCCCGGCGCGTCGGGGCCTTCGATGTGCCCTGCATCGCCGCCCACTGCACCCACGCTACCGAGGACGACATTCGCCTGCTGCGCGAGGCCCGGGCCGGGGCCGTGCCCTGCCCCACCAGCAACCTCAAGCTCGCCAGCGGCATCGCCCCCTACAAGCGCCTGATTGACGCCGGCGTGCGCACCGGTCTCGGCACCGATGGCCCGGCCTCCAACGACGACCAGGACATGTTCACCGAGATCCAGTTGGCGGCCCTGCTCCCCAAAGGCGTCAGCGGCGACCCGACCGCGGTGCCCGCCCGCGAGGCCCTGGCGCTGGCGACCTGCTGGGGGGCCCGCGCCGTGCATCTGGAGCACCTGGTGGGGTCGCTGGAGCCCCACAAGCGCGCCGACATCGCCGTGGTGGAACTGGGCAAGCTCCACAGCGCGCCGCGCTACTTCTACAGCCCTGAGGCGATCTACTCGCACCTGGTCTACGGCGCCCGCGCCGCCGATGTGCGTCACGTGCTGGTTGATGGGCGGGTGCTGGTGCGCGACCGCGCCCTGCTGACCCTCGACGAGGAGGCCATCCTGACCCGCGCCCAGGCCATCTCGGCGCGCATTGACGAGTTCCTGGCCTCCCGCGAACGCAACCTGATGGCCAAGATCCTGGCCCTCGGCGGGGTGCAGCAGGCCGAGATCTTCGAGATCCAGGTCAAGGCGCGCCTCGGCCCCGATGGCGAGGACAAGGTGCGCCGCATCCTCGAAGATCCGCGAGTCACGATCACCAAGACGAGCATTCGCACCCAATACGATACGTATTTTCTGTTCAAGAATCGAGAGCGTATTCGCATTCGTGAAGACCATCGCACCGACCCCGGCGCGCGCCCCGAACCGAAGTACACCATTACCCTGATGGCCGAGGCCATCCGCGGGGAGTACCCCCACGCCATCGTGCTCTCCCGCGCCCGCTACACCGCCCCCGCCGACCATACCGTGCGCTTCTACCGCGAGTATTTTCAGCCCGACAAAGTGGTTGAACTGGAGAAGCGCCGCCGGCGCTGGCGGATCATGTACCGCGAGCACGATTTCGCCATCAATCTCGACACCCTCCTGGGCGGCGGCGACTCTGGCCCCTATCTGGAGATTAAGAGCCGCACCTGGAGCAGCCGCGACGCCGCCGAACGCGCCGCGCTGATCGGCGAACTCCTCGCCATCGCCGGCGTGGACGAGCGCGATCTGGTAAAACAGGAATACGTGGAGATGGTCTGAGGCAAGGCTTCGATGAGGACCGGCTTACGTTGCCATCGTGTATCAACCCGCCCTCATGGAGGGGCGCGGGGAGGCGTAGCCTGTCCGCAAACCCCGTTCCGCCCGCGGCGGGCGCGCACCCTGGCGCAACGAGAAGTAGTCTGCCGCCGCGGGCGGAACAATAAACGCACCGAGGGCTGCGCCCTCCGCGCCTCTCCCGAACGGCCACGTCATGGGCCATGCAGCGCAACCCTGGATGAACGGCGCCTCGCCTTCATCGAGTAACGTACAATAAACATGAAACACCCCAACGTCTATCTCATCGGCCTGACCGGCGGCATCGCCTGCGGCAAGAGCACCGTGCTAACGATGCTCGCCGATCTCGGCGCGCGCACCATTGACGCCGACCGCGTGACCCATGACCTGCAAGCGCCCGGTATGCCGGTCTACGAGCAGATCGTCGCCGCCTTTCCCGAAGCCGTACCGGAACCCGGCGCCCCCCTCGACCGGCGCCGGCTGGCGGCGCTGGTCTTCAGCGACCCGCAGCGGCTGCGCCAGTTGGAGCAGATCGTGCACCCGGCGGTGCGGGTCGAACTGCGTAAGTTCATTGAAGCGGTGGGCCACGCGGCCGGACCCGCCGAGCGCCCGGTGGTGGTGATTGACGTTGTCAAACTGATCGAGTCGGGCTGGGTGCAGGTGTGTGACGAGGTGTGGGTCGTGACGGCCCCCGAGGAGCAACAGGTGGCGCGGCTCAAGGCCACGCGGGGCATGAGCGAGGCCGAGGCGCGGCAACGCATCGCCGCTCAGGCGCCCCAGGCGGACCGTCTGGCGCACGCCACGGTGGTGATTGACAATGGCGGCTCGCTTGACGCCACCCGGGCGCAGGTCGAGGCGGCCTGGCAGGCCATGCTGCGGCGGAAAGACGTGCGGGGGTGAGTGCCGTGTTACCCCGCCCACCCCGGTCGGCGCTTCTCCAGGAAGGCCCGCAGGCCCTCCTGGCCCTCGGGGCCGGTGCGGGCGGCGGCGATGGCGCCGATCACATACTCGCGGGCCTCGGCGAGGGCCAGGGTGGTCACGGCGCTCACCAGGGCCTTGGAGGCGGCCACGGCCTGCGGCCCGCAGGCCAGCACGGCCTCGATCACCCGCTCGACCGCCGCGTCCAGTTCCTCGGCGGGGGTCACTTCGTGGACCAGGCCGATGGCCAGGGCGCGCTGGGCGCTGAAGCGGCGCGCGGTGACGAAGAGCGCCCGCGCCTGTCCGGGGCCGATCTTCGGCGTCACATAGCGGGCGATCACCGCCGGCAACAGCCCCAGGCGCGCCTCGGTGAAGCCAAAACTGGCCTCCTCGGCGGCCACCACCACGTCACAGCAGGCCGCCAGACCCACGCCACCGCCGAGGGCGGCGCCGTGCACCCGCCCGATCACCGCCACGGGCAGCGTGTTCAGGGCCTCGAACATCGCGTCGAGGCGCGCCGCGTCGGCCAGGTTCTCGGCGTGGGTGTAGTTCAGGCTCTCGCGCATCCAGTGCAGGTCGGCCCCGGCGCAGAACGACGGCCCCGCGCCCCGCAGCACCACCGCGCGCAGCCCGGTCTCGCTCCGCAATGCGTCGCAGGCGGCGTGAAGCTCGGCGATCAACCGCGCGTTGAAGGCGTTGTGCACCTCCGGGCGGTTCAGGGTCAGCGTGGCCAGCGGGCCGTTCCGCTCGATGCGTACCAGTTCGCTCATGGTGTTCAGTTTCCTGGGGTGAAAACAAATCGTGGATGGGAGAGTCCGGGAGGGCGTAGCCCTCCCAGGAAAAGCTTATGTGAACCCGGGGAACCCGAGGTTCCCCGTACCCCGGCCTGGGGGAGGGTCCGGGACGGCTACGCCCTCCCGGGAAAACCTTATGTGAACCCGGGGAACCCGAGGTTCCCCGTACCCCGGCCCGCCGGAGGAAGCGGTCAGAATTGCCCGGCGAAGTGGCAGGCCACCCAGTGGCCCTTCCTCTTTTCCTCGAAGGCCGGTTCCTGCTCCTTGCAGATGTCGCGGGCGATCCAGCAGCGCGGGTGGAAGCGGCAGCCCGCGGGCGGGTTGATCGGGCTGGGCACGTCGCCCTGCAGCACGATCCGCTCGCGGCGCCGCGTCGGGTCGGGGTGCGGAATGGCCGAGATCAGCGCCTTCGTGTAGGGGTGCAGCGGCTCACGGAACAGATCGTCGCGGCTGGTCAGTTCCACCAGTTTGCCCAGGTACATCACCCCCACCCGATCGCTGATGTGTTCCACCACGGCCAGGTTGTGGGCGATGAACAGGTAGGTCAACCCGAACTCCCGTTGCAGGTTCTTGAGCAGGTTGAGCACCTGCGACTGGATCGAGACGTCCAGGGCGCTGACCGGCTCGTCGCAGACGATCAGTTTGGGTTCCATGATCAGGGCGCGGGCGATGCCGATGCGCTGCCGCTGCCCACCGGAGAACTCGTGGGGGAAGCGGCTCATCTGGCTGGCGTGCAGGCCCACGCGGGCCAGCACCTCGCGCACGCGCTCGCGCCGCTCGGCGGGCGTGCCGATGCCGTGGATCACCAACCCCTCGGCGACGCTCTCGCCGATCGTCAGGCGCGGATCGAGCGAGGCGTAGGGGTCCTGGAAGACGATCTGCATATCGCGGCGCAGGGCCTTCAACTGCTTCCGGTTCGCCTTGAGCACGTCGTTGCCCTCGAAGAGCACCTCGCCGGCGGTGGCCCGCTCCAGACGCAGCACCGTGCGCCCGGTGGTGGTCTTGCCGCAGCCGCTCTCGCCGACCAGGCCCAGGGTTTCGCCGCGGCGGATGAAGAAGCTCACCCCGTCCACCGCTTTGACGTGCCCGACGGTGCGGCGCAACACCCCGCCCTTGATCGGAAAATGCTTGACCAGGTTGTTGACTTCCAGCAGGACGCCAGGATCGCCCGCGGGTACCGAGACGCTCATGCTTCCCCTCGCTCGTACAGCCAGCAGCGCACCTTGCGCCCGTCTTGCAGGTCGAATATCGGCGGCGGTTCGTCGCAACGCTCGAAGCGCCTGGAGCAACGTTCGGCGAAGCGGCAGCCGGTGGGCAGGTTGATCAGGTTCGGCACCGTGCCGGGGATGGTCGCCAGTTGATCCACCACTTCGCCCAGAACAGGGATCGACTCCAGCAGGCCCTGGGTGTAGGGGTGTTTGGGGTCGCCGAAGAGACTGCGCACGTCGGCGTACTCGACGATCTGCCCGGCGTACATCACCGCCACGGTATCGGCCATCTCGGCCACCACGCCCATATCGTGGGTGATGAGGATAATCGAGGTTTCGATCTTCTCGCGCAGGGCGCGCATCAGGTCGAGGATCTGGGCCTGGATGGTGACATCGAGGGCGGTGGTTGGCTCATCGGCGATCAGCAGTTCGGGGTTGCAGGCCAGGGCCATGGCGATCATCACGCGCTGGGCCTGCCCGCCCGACAGTTCGTGGGGGTACTGCCTGACGCGACGCTGGGGGTCGGGCAGGCCGACCATGCTCAGGAGCTCGATGCAGCGGCGCTCGGCCTCCTCGCCTTTCAGCCCCTGATGGATCTGCAAGGCCTCGACGATCTGGTCGCCCACCCGGAAGACCGGGTTGAGGCAGGTGGTGGGTTGCTGGAAGATCATCGAGATGCGGTTGCCGCGGATGCGGCGCATGTCCTCCTCGCTCAGCGCAAGCACGTCCACGCCGTCGAAGATGATCTCGCCCTCGACGATCTTGCCGGGAGGGTACTGGATCAGACGCATAATCGAGAGCGAGGTGACGCTCTTCCCCGAGCCGCTCTCGCCGACGATGCTCAGCGTCTCGCCGCGCCGCAGGACCAGGTCGATCCCGTCCACGGCACGCACGACGCCGGCCTCGGTGAAGAAGTAAGTTTTCAAGCCGCGCACCCGCAGCAGCACATCGCCGTGGTGCGTCGTGGCGCCTGGCGCGGTGGCGGGGGCGGAAACCGGTGTTGTGCTCAATTTTTCTGATCTCTTTCCGTAGTAGTCCGACACAGCGTCTCGGCGGAGGTTTCGGGGGCCTCCGGCCCCAGGTGTTGTTCGTTTCTGGTACGGCGCGGCTTCGCCGCGCCGTACCAGAAACTTTTCGGGGGAGGGGCTTCGCCCCTCTCACCACACGGCTTCGCCGCACGACGACGGAGTGAGAGGAGGTTTTCGGGGAGGGCGGCGCCCTTCCACGCCCTCCTCACGGGCATCAGGGTCAAAGAACGTTTTCGGGGGAGGGGCCTCGACCCTCTCACCGCACGGCTTGGCCGCGTGACGACGGGGTGAGAGGAGGTTTTCTGGGAGAGCTGCGCCCTTCCAGACCCTCCCACGGTCGCCTCAGATCTTCAGGCGCGGATCGAGCGCATCACGCAAACCATCACCCACAAAATTAAAGGCCAGCGAACAGAGAAAGATCGGCAGGCCGGGGATGAGCGGCATCCAGGGATGGTTGAACATGTAACTGGTGGCGAAGCCCATCATATTGCCCCAGGTGGGCGTGGGGTCCTGCACGCCAAAGCCGAGGAAGCTGATCGCCACCTCGCTGACCAGGGCGCCGTTGAGGCCCAGGGTAAAGGCCACGATCAGCGGGGGGAAGGCGTTGGGAAAGACGTGCTTGCCCAGGATCCAGGTATTGGCGCCACCGAGCGCCCGCGCCGACTCAATGTACTGCATTTCGCGCACCTGGAGCACCATGCCGCGCATCAGGCGCGCCACGCCGACCCAGCCCAACGACGCCAGCACCAGGATCAGCAACGTCACCTGGGTGGCCTCGCGCAGCGGCACGGCCATGATCCAGGCCACCGGCCCGATGATCCACGGCGGCAGGACAATGAGATCGGCATTCTGGATCATGATTGCGCTAAGAATCAACAGAATAGGCAGATCGGGGATGGTAGCGACGAACTCCATCACCCGGCTGATCAGATTATCGGTCCAGCCGCCGAAGTAGCCGGCCAGCAGGCCCAGGATGGTGCCGATGATCGCCACCAGCACCGTCACCGAGATGGCGACCATGAGCGAGACGCGCGCGGCGTAGATCACGCGGGTGAAAAAATCGCGCCCCAGGTGGTCGGTGCCGAGGATGTGCAGCTTGCCGTTGGCCGGGTCAACGCTCATCGGCGGCAGGGCCACGCGGTTCAGCCCGATGTCGTCGCGGGGGAAGGGGGCGATCCAGGGCGCCAGGAGCGACGCGCTGAAGATCACCGCCAGGATGGCCAGGCTGATCATCGCCAGGCGGTGGCGCCGAAAGCGCCGGAAGACCACCGCCCACTGGCCTTCGGAACGCGGCTGCGCGCGTTCGGCGGCTTCGGGAACCGCCGAGGTTGTTGTGGCCATCGAACGTCGCTCCTCACGAGAGCCGGATACGGGGATCAACAATTGTATATAGAATATCCGAGATTAAATAGCCGATCAATACCAGTACGGTGCTGATGAACAGAATGGCCATGGCCACGGTATAGTCGCTGCGTCCCAGGGAGTCGACCAGCAGCCGGCCCATGCCCGGCCAGTTAAAGACCGACTCGGTGATTGCCGCCCCGGCCACCAGCGTCGGCAGCACGCCGGCCAGCAGCGTGATGAAGGGGATCAGCGCGTTACGCAGGGCGTGCTTGGTGATCACCACTTGCTCGCGCACCCCCTTGGCCCGCGCGGTGCGCACGTAGTCCTGCCGCAGCACTTCGAGCATACTGGCGCGCACGAAGCGGCTCCAGCCGGCGATGTTGAAGAACGTCAGCACGCTGACCGGCATGATGAAACGCAGGAAGCGATCCACCAACGAGCCGGCCTCCACCCTGCCGATCCAGGGGACGGTGTAGTCCCGCACCGCCTGCGCGCCGCCAGAGGGCAGGTAGGGCAAGCCGGCATCCTTGGCCAGCACGGAGAAGATCAGGATGGCCATCACCCCCATGAACAGGGTCGGCAGCGACGAACCGATGAAGGTGATGGTGGTCATCGCATAATCAAAGCGCGAATACTGGCGCACCGCCGAATAGATCCCCACCGGCACGCCGATCAGGATCGCCAGCAGGGTGGAGACGCCCATCAGCCACAGGGTGTAGGGCAGGCGGCTCATCAAGAGGTCGCTCACCGGGCGGTCGCGGGCGATCTGCTGGGAGAGGCCGAAGTCGCCAAAGAGGATGCCGCGGCTGGTGCGACGGTTCTCCAGGTCGGCCAGGGTGACCGGTCGCGCGCAGCCCTCTTCGCGAATTTCCACCGTGCCGTCGGGGTAGCGCAGGCGCACCTGCCCGGGGATGGCGCAGCCGACCACCGTGTCGGGCGGGAGCAGGTACCACCCGCCGATGCGTACCGGCCCGCTGGGGAAGCCGATCAGCCAGCGAGTGAAGCGCACCGGCAGATAGAGATCAAGCTCGTAGCGCGCCTTGAGGCGCGCGATGTCTTCTTCGCTCACGCGGTTCTGACCGGTGTTCTGCATCTGCTGCAAAAACAACAACGGCCCCCCTGGCGCCAGGTACAGCAGAGTGTAGCCCAGCATCGCCGAGAGAACGGTCACGATCAGCATCTGGAACAGCCGGCGGATAAGGTAGGCGGTCATGGCTTTTTCTGGGGGTGATGGCGCCCCGTGAGGAGGTGAATACGGGCCCCCCACGGGAGGGTCCGGGAGGGCACAGCCCTCCCGGGAACGTGCTGACGTAAAAATAAGGCGCCTGGAGGGGCACGGAGAAACCTGGTTTCCCCGTGCCCCTCCTGATGGGAGGGTCCGGGAGGGCATGGCCCTCCCGGAAACGTCCCTTGCGTCCCATTACGCGGCACAGCCGCCTGAGTCTTACCGCACAAACAGGTTCATATCCATGTGCTCCCAGGTCGGGCTGGCGTCGGTCCTGGCTTCGATCTTGCCTTCGGCCGCGGCCTTGAGCACCGTCTCCACCTCAGGGCCGGCGCCGAGGGTGGCCTTCTCAAGGATGTCAACCTCGCCGGTCAACAGCGCCGCCACGGCGGCATTGGTATCGGCGAAGAACTGAATGATCACGTTCTTCACCTTCGGCGCGCCGAGCACGAAGTTGGGGTTGGCCTCGAAGACCATGCTCTGGCCCTTCTTCCACTCCTTGAGGATGTAGGGGCCATAGCCCAGCGGCGTCTCGGCAACCTCCGGCAGCGTCGCCCACTCCTTGGCCGGCACATCGGCCAGCTTGCGCCCGTCCGAGACGGTCTGGTGGGAGGGGTAGCCGCCGTAGGGGGCCAGGAAGTAGGTTGGCCACTGCACGCCCGGCAGGAAGGTGATCGTGTAACTGGTATCGCTGGTCACGTTCACCCCCTCGGCACCCTGGTGCGACTCGCAGAAGGTGTAGCTCACGGCGCCCGCATCGGGGTCGCAGGAGATCTTGACGCTCAACTCGATGTCGGCCTTCTTCAGCGGCTCACCGTCCGACCAGGTAATCCCCTTGACCAGATCGTAGGTCACGGTGAGCTGGTTCATCTTCACCGTGCCGCTCTCGTAGGTCACCGTCTCGCCGTCGGAGTTAACGATCTGGACCCCCGGCTTCAGTTCGACGGCCTTGCCATCGGCGCTCCAGACCGTATCGCCTTCCTTGACCTCGATCACCTCATTCTTGGCCTTGCCACCCTCGATCGTGGAGAGGCCATCCTGCAACACCGGCTGGAAGTCGTAGCTGTACTGCGTTTGCAGCACGCCACCAACCAGTTGGGCCGCCTGGCGCTGCACGGCGGCGCTCTCAACCAGGCTGAACATCGAGGCCGGCTCCTGGGTGAAGCCGAGGATGATCGTGTCCTCGTTGTCGCTGCGGGCCCACTCGTAGGCGTTGGCGGTGATGTACTCGGTGGGGTCGGGCTTCATGTTCTGGAGGGCCTTGTTCCAGCCGTAGGCCTCCAGCCGCTGGAACAGCGGCAGGCTGACCATGTCCTTGGTGAACTCGACCTGGAAGGCCTTGTAGTTCTTGATGCGCTCCTCGCGGTTCAGGGTGTTGTTGGCCGCGGTGATCGCCCGGCTGGCCGCCTCGTTGCACCAGCCCATGTAGTTCTGGCCGTTCCAGTTGTTGTCGGGCAGGGGGATCTGGTCGCAGGCGTAGAGGGTGCGCCCGGCCGGATCGGCCTCACCCACCGAGGCGAAGGCCCCAAGTTCGAAGTCGCGCCGGCGCAGGCCCGAGGCGCTGCCGAACCACCAGGAGCCCGGGGCGTGCTTGCGGATGATCTGGATGCCGCAGTTGTCGAGCAGTTGCTTCTCCAGCACGGTGGCCCAGGTAATGCGGAACTGGGCGTTGGTGGTAGTGAACTCCAGGCTGAGCGGCGCGCCGTCCTTGGTGCGCACCGTCTGGCCCTCGGCCAGTGTCCAGCCGGCTTCGTCAAGCAGGGCCTTGCCCTTCTCCGGGTCGAAGGGATAGGTAACGATGCCATCGGCCTCGGTGGCCGCCGCCCAGTGGGTCCTGGGGAGGTTGGTATCCATGAGCAGTTCTTGCTGCTGCTCAGGGGTCAGGTAGCTGTAGACCGACTGGATCAACTCGGGGCGGTTGGTGCAGTAGGCGATCGCCTGGCGCACCTTGGGGTCGCCAAGGATCGGGTGGGGCGTGGTGAAGGCCCCGGCGCCCGTAGCGCCGGCTTCGGGGGTGGCCACCACCACCACCGTCTCGCGCACCGGCTCGGCCGTCTGAACAACCACGACCGTCTCGCGGACCGGGGCGGCGGGGGCGCCGCCACAGGCTGCCAGGATGGGGATGAGCAGCGCCATCAGCGCCGCCATGGCAGCGGGACGTTTGAGGAACCTTGCCATTGCCGTGTGAACCTCCTTTTCGAGCATCTGCCGTGCGGCCCGCGAACGCCGCCCGCGGCGCGAGCCTTGCCAGGGGACGAAGAGAGTCTAGCTGAAAACCAGGGATGGCGTCAAACGCCCGTGATGACATCCACGGGCGCGGGGCGCGGTAGAGACGGCCGCGGGCCGTC
>DAOUDA010000286.1:0-3165 GCA_034431835.1 Chloroflexaceae bacterium
CGCCGGGCCCGGCTCAACAGTTCCTCCGCCGTCTCGCGCCGGCTGCCTTCCAGCGCGGCGGCCTGGCGGCCCTGTTCCTCCAGCCAGCCGCGGTAGGCCGCGACCAGCGGGCCCAGCGCGGCCTCGGCGCTCGCGCCGTCGGCCAGCGCCCCCAGCGCGTCCATGCCCAGTTCCACGCCCCGCGCCTCAACGGTAACCGTGCGCTCGACCTCGGCGCGGGGCAGCCAGGCCGTGCGCACCACGCGGCATTCGCCGTCCAGCGCCTCCCAGTCGGCGGATACCCCCTGGCCGACGGCGTATTCGGGGACGCCGGCATAGTGCAGGTCGGCCACCTGTTCGTCCCAGTCCGCGGCCCGGGCGCCGCTCAGGTCGGGGCGGGCCACGAAGGGGCGCTCGGCGCGGACCTCGATGCCGGCCTGAAAGGCGTAGGCCGGGTCGGGCGGGTCGTCGCGGGGCGGACGGTTGTTGATCAGGTAGACCGAGACCGAGCGCGCCCCGTCGGGCAGCGGCAGGTCCCGCCCCGGCGTCTGGATGGGGCGCTCGTTCACCTGATACTGCAAGCCGCCGGAGTCCGGCACGTTCCGCGCCGGCTGGCGCCCGCCCGTCAGGGCCACGGCCAGGGTCTCCTCCCGCTGTGTTCGCTGCCAGAACCGCGTTGCCGGCCCCGCCTCGGCGGGCAGTTCGACCAGATCGTAGTCGCCCCAGCGGAAGGTGAGCGTCACCTCGCGCGTGTCGGTGCTGACCAGGAAGGTCAGGCCGATGGAGGAGGGAAAGAAGCCCTTGCGGGCCGCCCGGCGCTCATCGGCGTTCTCCAGGCCGAGACCGGCCTGCTCGGCGACGACGTCGAGTTCGTCGTCCTCGTCGGGATCGCAGGCCCGCGCGGCGGGCGTGCCCGAGGGGATGAGGAACCCCGTCAGGTACCAGGCCGACGACCAGTTGCTCGCGGATGGTGAGGGTGTCGTTCATGCTGGTCATACGTATCCTTGTCAGGGTCTGGCAAAAACCGGCCACACTCCGTTCGCAGACTACGTGCCGCCTTCCCGCCGTCGCGCCGCCCGTTGCGACGGCCCCCCCGCAGCCGCTCCTCGCGCGCCCGCTGCGCATTCAACTCCAGCAGGCGCGCCAGCACCTCATCGCGCACCGCGTCGGGCCAGCGGTAGCGGTAGGGCTTCTTCCGCTTACTCCCCTCCTCCTCCTCAACCTCATAGTCGAGCAGGAACTCGCACGCGGTGGGGATATCGCCCCAGCCATAGGCCTCGAGCACCGCCCGGTCCATCGCCGCGTGCAACGCGCGCAGCCGCGCGATCGCCGGGTCGCGCTCGGAGGGGTCGTGGAAGCGGTTGTAGGTCGCCGTCAACCCCTCGTTATTGCGCCGCATCAACGCCGCGCGGAACTCGTAGTACTCCCTGCCCGCCGCCTCCAGCGCCGGGTCCGTCTCCCAGCCCTCCGGGAAGGGAAAGGTCTCGAAGCAGTCGGAGGGGGTGTAGCGTAACCGGTCCTCCAGCGACGAGCCGAAGAAGCGCGCCCAGAGCTCGTGGGGGCGGGCCTGCAAGGCGCAGAAGGCGGCGTAGGTGCTGAGGGGGAATACAATCAGGGCATGGGAGAAAACCATCTTGCTGTTCAGAAAAGCAAACGCGGCATGTTGCCCGACACTGGAGATCGCCAGCACCCGCGCGAGCGGGGCGATGGCGGCGTTGAGGGCGGGGGTCGTCTCACCAAATCGCCACCAGTATTTCCGTCGCACCTCACGATTGTTCTTCATCCGCTCCGGCTTCACCTTCGCCTCGACGATGGCCATCAGCTCGGGCCAGCGGCGGCGGCACTCGGCCTCGTCGCGCTCGCCGAAGTTGATCACGTAGCGGTGGTGGGCGTGGGTCGGGCTGCTGTTCAGCTCCTCGCCGCCGATGTAGGGGAAGATCACCTCGCGGCAGGCCGGGTTGGCGGCGATCAGGCGCTCCATCTCCGCCAGCGGCGTGGCCACGCCCTTCGTATCGCTGTCGTCGAAGGTGAAGCCCATGCCGAGCACAATGCTTCCCTGGTAACTCTTGCCCGCGTTGGCAGCCAGCCGCGCCGGGTCGTCGTGCCCGCCGCGGTGGAAGAGGAAGGCGGTGATGGTCGCGACCTCATGGCCATCGAGGCGCTTTGGCGGCAGGGCGCTGGCGGCCCGGTCCCCCGGCGCGGCGCCGGGAGCGGTCCTGTCACCCTGAGCGGAGCCGAAGGCGCAGCGAAGGGTCCCGGCGTCGGGACCCTTCGCGGAGTTTACCCTGAGCGCAGCCGAAGGGCTCGGTGTGACCGGGGGGCGCTCGGCGTGACCGGGGGGGCGTCTCGGAATGTGTCAGGCCCTTTCGCAACATGGACCACGCTCACGATCACCGCCGCCCGCCCCGGCCACGGCACCCGTTTGCGCGCCGCGTAGATCTCGCCGCCGTGGGTGCAGATCCAGCGCAGCCCGGTGGCGCGGGTATCGCCCTGGGCGATCGTATTGGTGGCGATCAGCCCCAGGGTTCCGCCATCCCGGATCAGGTTAAAGGCGCGGCGGAAGAAGTGGGCCACCAGGTCGGCGTTGCCGTGGCTCTCTTCGTGCAGGTGTTGCAGCCAGTCGAGGTAGCCAGGCGGGTTGCCTTCGGTTAGCGTGTTCTTGCCCGCGAACGGCGGGTTGCCCATCACCGCGTCAAAGCCCGGGTTCGCGCGCTGGAAGACCTCGGGGAACTCGATCTCCCAGTGGAAGGGCACGAGCGGCGGGTCGGCGTGGCGCCACTCCTCCAGGCGGGCGAGGTGCTGGTGGGCACTGCCGTCGAGCACCTCGGCGGCGTAGACCATGCGCTGGCGCTCGCGCTCCTTCGGTTTTCCCTCCTCGAAGAAGGCCGCCACGACCAGATCGCCGTACAGCCGCGCGCGGGCCAGTTCGGCCTGGGCCTCCTGCCAGAGGGCGTTGAGTTCGGCCTCGCTCATCTCCTCACCAGCGTGGCGGATCTGGGCGCGCAGCTCGGCGGCGCGGGCCACCTGCGCGCGCGTCTCGAGCGTCTCGAAGCCCGTCTGGAAGCGCGGCGCGTCGCCCTGCCAGTGGAAGACCTCGATCTGCCGCTGCGTCAGCCCCACCAGCGAGTCGCCGTGGCGCAGCGCGTGGTCGAGGAAGGTGAAGGGGTGCTCCCTGGCCAGCGTCAC
>DAOUDA010000287.1:0-6911 GCA_034431835.1 Chloroflexaceae bacterium
CGCCCGAGAGCGCCTGGTCCCAGCGCCACAGGTCGTCCACCGTCGAGTAGAGGTCGCCCATGCCGAAGAGCGGCCCCGGGTCGCAGTACGAGGCCCGCGCGCTGAGGGTGCTGTAGCCCGCGGCCAGGTCGGGCACGATTTCGCGGCACACCTCGGCGCCGGTGTCCTCCATGCCCAGCGGCGCGAAGATGTTGCGTCGCAGGTAGGCGGCGAAGGCCTGGTCGGGCGGCGCGGCCGGGTCGCTGACCCGGGCGACCACGTAGGCCAGCAGCACGTAGTTGGAGTTGCTGTAGGCAAAAGACTCGCCCGGCGGCGCGCGCAGCGGCGCGTCGGCGAAGAGAGCCACCAGGGCCGCCAGCGCCAGGTGCTGCCGCGCCGACGTGTCCCAGAAGCCGGGGACGGTCACGTAGTCGGGTATGCCCGAGGTGTGCGTGAGCAACTGGTGGAGCGTGATCCCACGCCACTGCTCCGGGCAGGTGCTAAGATACAGCTTGATCGGGTCGGTCAGGCGCAGGCGGCCCGCGTCCTGCAGTTGCAGCACGGCCATGGCGGTGAAGGCCTTGGTGAGCGAGGAGATGCGGAAGCGCGTCTCCGGGGTGTTGGGCACGCCGTGCTCGATGCTGGCCATGCCGTAGCCCTGGCGGAGGATCAGTGCGCCGTCGCGGGCCACCAGCACCGCGCCACTGAACGTCCCGGCGTCGCTGAGTTCCTGGAGGTAGGCGTCGATCTGCGCGGCGAGCGGGTCGGGGGGGCGGAAACAACACGCAAACTGCACCCGCCCGCGACGTGGAGCGTGGTCACGAGCACCAGACTGAGCAGCATGACCCGGCGCCGGAGATCATCGCGCCCTCCCCTGCGAATCTGGCCCTCATACCAGTGTAGCACGCCATAGCGCCCGGTAGGGGGAACATCCGATCCCTGGGGGAAGCGAAAGGGCAAGTTGTTACCTGAAATGGGGAGGCGCAATGGCAACGGCATTGCGAGGCCCGTGGTGTTCGGACTATACTGTGGCAAGAAGTGGTTCACGGGGAAGGTCAGGAGCCATGGTAGTTGATGCACGTCAGGCCAGACTTCGGATGCGTTGGGAAGAGGGCGATGAATTTGTGCTAAGCCTCGATCCTCTCCAGGGACATTGGACCGAAGAACAGTACCTGTTGCTGAGCAACCAGACCAATCGTCTGCTGGAGTACACCAACGGCTACATTGAGGTCCTGCCAATGCCGACTGATAAGCATCAGGCCATTCTTGAATGGCTGTTTCTGGCGCTCAAAACCTTCATTGAGCAACGCGGCGGCAAGGTTCGGTTTGCGCCTTTGCGGATGCGCGTGCGCGAAGGGATATATCGCGAGCCTGATATTCTGCTGGTTCGCGATGCGCGCGATCCGCGGCGCCAGAATCGCTTCTGGTTTGGCGCTGATCTGGTCGTTGAAATCGTTAGCGAGGATGACCCGGAGCGTGACACGAGGGTCAAGCGAGCGGACTATGCCAGCGCTGGCATCCCTGAGTACTGGATTGTCAACCCGCTTGACCACACGATCACGGTACTCGCACTCGAGGGTGAGACATACATGGAGCATGGCGTTTTTCGTCGCGGAGATCGGGCCACATCCAGGCTGCTCGAAGGGTTTACGGTGAGCGTGGAGGAGGTGTTTGACGCGGAGTAAGTGTCGCGCGACGCTTTTGCCGGGCTTGAGGAAACGTGGTTTCCCCATCCAGACGCAGTCGGCGGTGCACTGATCGTTACCCCCGCTTCCAGCAAGGGCGCGGGGAAAGCCGGTTTCCACATCGTTTTACGCGAACTGTTCGCGGAAGAAGCTGATGAGATCCAGTTCGGTTGGTGTATTGCGGCGCACAACACTGGGATAGTCATCATTGGCGTCACAGATCTACGTCACGATCACAAAGTGAGGCATTGTGTACCCCAACAACGATAGGCACATATCGGTTGAGGCTGGCATCAAAGACCCACGGGTACAAAGGGCTGCCACTGTGGCCCGCGCTGGTGTCACAGCTATGAAATACCTGCCGGTACCAGCCGTCTGGACCGGGCGATGAAAAGTCGCCGAGACCGCAGACGTTGTAACAACCCGCGCGTTGCCTTCGTCTCTCCTCTTCGGCTGGCCGGGCGGGCGCGCCAGCGTTCATTCAGCCGGACGAATGTTCTGGTTCAGGCGGAAGATGTTTTCTGGATCGTAGCGCCGCTTGAGGGCGGCCAGACGATCGTAGGCCGGGCCATAGGCCTCGCGTACACGCTCCTCGCCCTCGTCAACCAGTTCGTTCACATACACCCCGCCGGACATGTATGGGCGCAGGTCCTGCCAGAGGCGCTGGTTCCAGTCAATGTTGGCCGCATCGTGCGCCGGGTCCTCCCAGACCGAAAAGGCGCTGTAGGAGTAGGCGGCGTCGCGGTGGTAGTAGGCCGTGCTGGCGCGGTCAACGCGCTGGACGGCGCCGCCCATCTGCACAAGCAGAACGGCGTTGAGGGGTGAGGGCGTGCGCTGGTAGGCCTCGATCAGCGCGTCAATCGCTTCGTTCCGCAACTCGTTCATAAAGTTCCCCTTGACGTAGTAACGCCGGCCTGGCTCGCCCACATGGTCAAGCATTGACTGGACCGCAGGGTAGGGCAGCACCCCTACCTGGTCCAGCACCACCGGCCCCATGCCGCGAATAAGCGCAAGCCAGCGCTCGCCCTCGCCCGGATCGCCACAGTAGCACAGCCCCACCCCCAGGGCCTGGTGGCCTTCGGGGGTCGTCAGCAGGTACGTGGTGGTGGTTAACTCGTCGGGAACGGCGGGCAAATAGTCGCGCAGGGCCCGGAGCGCCGTTTTCGCTGCCGGCAGGGGAAAGCCGATCAAACCGCCCAGCACCATCTTGAGCGGATGCAGCCGGTAGGTAAACTCGGTCACCACGCCGAAGTTACCGCCGCCGCCGCGCAACCCCCAGAAGAGGTCGGCGTTTTCATCGGCGCTGGCCCGCAGCCGCTCGCCGTCCGCAGTCACCACCTCGGCGGCAATCAGATTGTCGCAGGTCAGGCCGTACTTGCGCATCAACCAGCCCAGGCCGCCGCCCAGGGTCAACCCGGCGATGCCGGTGTGCGAAATCTGCCCGCCCGTCACGGCCAGGCCGTGGGCGTGGGTGGCCGCGTCGAGTTCGCCCCAGACCACGCCGGGCTGAGCGCGGGCGATGCGTTGCTGGGGGTCAACGTCGATGCGTTTCATGGGCGACAGGTCGATCACCAGCCCGCCATCGTTGACCGAGTGGCCCGGCAGGCTGTGGCCCCCGCCGCGCACCGCGATGCGCAGATTGTGCTGGCGGGCGTGAGCAATGGCCGCGGCCACATCAGCCGCCGAAGCGCAGCGGGCGATCACGGCCGGGCGGCGATCGAACATACCGTTCCAGATCTTGCGCGCGTCGTCGTAGCCGGCGTCGCCCGGGATCAGTACCGCGCCCTGCATGGAGCGCCGCAAATCGGCGGCCAGCGCAGTCTCGTGGAGCAGGAACATTGGCGTTCCTCCTCGTCGTTCACGTCGGCCCTCGCGAGTGAGGGGTGAACGTATCGTACAATGTCCGTATGTTCACTTGCTATGTCACGGGATGTTCATTTACCGTCCATTAGGCGCAACGCGCGACCGAAGAGCCAGCGCGCCCATCTGCTCAAGGGTGGTGTCGAACACGAAGCTGCCGATGTGATAGTCCGCACCTGCGGGCGGCAGGTAGGCGTCGCGGTTGGCGCTGAAGAAGCAGAAAAGCTGAGCGAACGGGTCGCCGAGTTGGTTCCAGCAATCGTCCTCCTCGCGCAGGCCAGTAGAAATGCGGAAGGCGCGCTCGGCGCCGGGGTCGATCGGATCAACTTCACGCCCGTCGATGCTCCACGGGAAGTAGGGCTGGAAGTCGCGCAGGGCGGAGAGCACAAACTCCTGATTGATGCTCGGGCGCGGCCCCCCCGGGTTGTCGCGCAGGGTGACAATATATGGCGCCTTCGCGCCGCCAGGCGCCGGGCTTGTGACGAGCGGGTCGAACGCGGGCGAGGCGACGAACAACTGGTTGATCGCGACATAGCGGGCGAGCTTGCCCAGGTCCACGCTGAGGCGCGCCGGGTCGCGGTAGGCCCCGGGCGCGTATTCCCAGATCGGCGGCAGGCGCACATCCTCCGCCCCGTCGCCGTCCAGATCCGGCATATCCACAATGAAGTTGCAGGTCGCGAACTCCGGCCCGGCCGACAGGTCGTAGAACCAGGTGCGCCCGTAGCTACCGCCCCAGGCGTTCGAGCGGGCCTCGTCACGGGCGCCGGACGCAACGCACGTGACACAGGCGGATCATGGAACCCTCCTCACAGGGACGGGCCGCGCCGTGTGCGCGACCCGCCCGGTGGTTACTGTTCCTACGCCGCGGGCGGCGGCAGGAAGACGACGCCGTAGCGCTCGCCGGCGGCGATCAGCCGTGGGATGTCGGGCGGACGCGCGGAAGGTGGCGGCAGGCTCAGGGCGCCAGCGGGCTCGCTGAACTCCTGGAAGTAGCGCTCCAACCCCGCTGGCGTGCAGAGAATCAGGGCGCGGGCCTCGGGGGCCTGGAGCTGGAAGCCGTGGGGCACGCCGCGGGGCAGGAGCACAGCCATCCCTGGCGTGGCTGTAACGACCGCATCGCCGACCACGAAGCGGATCGTGCCCTCAAGGATGTAGTACAACTCATCTTCGCGCTCGTGCGTGTGGGGCGGCGGCTCCAATCCCTGCCGAATCGTGGCCTCGATCAGCGCGAACTGGCCGTCGCTCTCCTCGCCAGTAGCGAGAAAAGTGAACAGGTGACCCATGTACCAGACGGTGCGCTCGTCGAGCGCGCGCCGGCTGGTGAAGACGTTGGTATGCTGACTCATTGCAGGCTGCTCCTGGTGGTGCTGGTCGCCCATCGCAACCTCGAGCCGCCCATTCTGAGCGGCCCGGCTTTGCAGTGAGCGCTGTCGTGTACCCAATACGGTCGCGTTCGTCGTGCGCGCATCGCCTGCTGCGCCGCGCGATAGGCCCCTTGCAGCAGGCGCTCGACCTCCTGCCAGTCCGCCGCCACGTCGGTGGAATAGCCCCCGGTGATGCGATCGACGGCTACGGTGGCCCGGGCGCGCAACTCGGCCGAGGGGCGCATCGCTTCCGGCGTGGCGTTGAACAGGGCGGCGTGCAGCAGTGCCAGGGCATGGCTGAGCGAGTCGATTGGCGCCGAATGCCCGGGATCAGCCTTACGCGCCATCGCTAACCGCCGATGGACGATCCAGTACGCCAGTTCCAGCCGGGCCAGTGTGTCGGCGCTGGCCCTGATGGGCCGGGCGCGGCGCGCCTTCGCGTAGTAGCGGCGCAGGTGCTCCAGGGTCGTGAGCAGATCGTGATCCTGGGGCGCAAAGGCCCGGCTGGCGCGCGCGATGTCGAGGGCTGCGGAAAGCGCCAGCGGCAGGCTCATGCCGAACTGCTCGCGGTGAAGTTGCACCATCAGCGACAGGACGCGCGGCCATTTGCGCTCGTAGTAGGCTTCCCAGCCAGCCTTCTCGAAGCAGGCTACCTGCTCGGGATCGAAGAACCGCGAGCGTGGCGTCGTCGCGCCGGGGGTAGAGACGGTAGCTGTTTCCTGTATCATGGTTGGCTCCACGGGTTCTTCAACGTCACCGGCAGACTCAGGCCGCCAGCGGGGCGCGAAGCTCGGCGCCTTCGCGCCGTTGCGTCAAGCTTGCCGAGAAATGCTCTAATCGGCTGTCGGTCGGGTTGAGATAGTTCCTGGCCGACGATCGCCTCAGGCGGCAGGATCTCCATGTGCCTGGCGATGATCGCCATCATCTGCTGGCGCTGTTCGTCCGAGGGCGGGCCAGCCGGCACGGGCGGGTTGCGGGGATCGTCGAGCGGCCTGCCGATCTCACGGAAGAAGCGCTCCATCCCGGCGGGACTCAGGACGGCGATAAACCTTCCAGGCGTCGCCCCGACGTTTTTGTAGGTGTGCCAGACCATCGCGGGTATCGAGAGGGTATCGCCCGGACCGATCCTCACCGCGCTCAACCGGTTGCTGGCATCGGCCGTGCTGATCTCGAACTCGCCCTCGAGAACGTAGAACGTCTCCGCGGGTTGGTGGCGGTGGAGCATGGGCGGCCCGCCCCCCGGCGGCACGCGAACTTCCACAACCAGTTGCGCTCCAGAGGCTTCGCTTCTCTGCATACCTCACCCCCGCCGGGAAGCGACCGTGCAACTCCCGGTAATGTGCTGCTGGCATCGCGCCACGCGGGCGCGCCGATGGTCAGGCCGCTATCTCCGCTTCCCGCATTGGCAGGCGTGAACGTTGCCGGTTGGCCCGCCAGACCCGCAACGCCATGCCAGGCGTGAGCAGGCTGCTCGGCGGCGCCAGCAGGTTCATCACCTGGATGAAGGCCGCGCCCACCACGGGGTCTACCAGTGTGGCCCGGTGCACCGCAGCCACATAGCGGTTGAGGAGGTCCACGCCGGGAGGCTTCGGGCCGGTGGTGTCGGGGAAGCGAAAATCCTCGCCCACCGCCAGTTGCCAGGGCGTGTCAATCACCTGCGCGGCCCGCTTGAAAAAGACGGGGGCCAGACCATCCAGTCGGCCCGCGCGCAGCGTCAGCAACTCGTCGAGCGCGGCGGCCTGCATTGCCGCCGAGGTCATGCCCTGGCCGTAGGTGGGGTTGAAGCTGCATACGGCGTCGCCCAGCACCAGGTAGCCCTCCGGGAAGCGCGTGAGCCGCTCGTAGTGGCGCCGCAGGCTGGAAGGAAACTTGTGGGGGATGATGTCGCTCAACGGCTCGGCCTGGGTGATCAGCGCGTAGATCTCCGGCATGGGCAGGCTGCGAGCGTACTCGAGAAAGCCCTGCTCGTCGGTCGGGGCGTGGTCGCCGGCCCAGCCGCCCAGTGACACGATCCAGCGATCGC
>DAOUDA010000288.1:0-3239 GCA_034431835.1 Chloroflexaceae bacterium
CGCGACCTGCTGATGTACCAGTTCGGGAAAGTCGACGATGGCCGGCATACTGCCCTCCTGACCTCGCCTCAACCGCGTCCGGATGCCTCCAGCTTACCACCGCTCGCAACCCCCTCCCGATTTTGCAAAACCTCAGTGAGTACTACAACGAGGGTTGTCATTCCGAGCGAAGCGAGGAATCCCGGCATTGATGCCAAACCGGGACCCTTCGCTCCGGCTACGCCTCCGCTCAGGGTGACAGGCGTACAGCGTACTGATGCGGCAGCAGGCAAACCGTCGTTGTAGTATTAGGGCAATTTCCATGGCAGCCGTGATGACACCGCTGGTTGACCAACCCACCGTTAAGAAGCAGCGGCGCCCCTCACTGGTGAGGGGCGCCACTGTTCTCTTTGTACAGGCCGTTCATAACGGAAGAAAGATCACCTGACTCCGCATGATAGAGTATATGCTCATACGGGGTTTTAACCATCGCCATACCCTTGGCCCCTTCCCGCTACCGGCCACCGACCCAATTATAGCATTCGGCCTCCGCATTACCCATCGGGCCGTGGCGGGTGATGCAAGGTCACCCTGTGCGCCGGAGCCTCGCCCCCGACCCTCTTACTGAACGCTTTTCTGGCGCGTCTTTGCATCGCCTTGCCCGTCCGGCGCCCTGGCAAGCCCGGATCCCCCTGCGGCGGTGCGCGCGGGCCCCGGCAGCGGAGATGATCGGCATTGGCGCTCTCTACGCCTGACCTTGAATGGGGCCGGCATGCCACCGGTTACAGCGAGCGTGTAGAATGCCCTCAGGCGCGCCGTGGAGGCCGCCGGACGTCCGACCGTTGTGGCACTGGAGGTTCCTCTGTACCGGTCCGTTCACCAATCAACCCGCGCCCGGAGCGCCGTCCGCGCCCGGTGGCGTGGCGCCGCCCTGCCAGTGCTGCTGGCGCTGCTTGCCGGCCACTTTGTTGTGGTGCAACTCCTGACGGGCGCGCAGTTCCTCGATGCGCCGCGGAACATGCACTGGGGCCTGCTCACCTGGGAGCAGCCGGGCTTTCTGCTTGGTCTCCCGGACACCTACGAGCGCATCAAGGGCTTTCCGCCCGATCCGCCCCACCTTGGACCAATGGGCCTGTGGCGGCACTCCTACGGGAGCCTGCATCCCTGGTGGGGCCCGCTGACGCCGGGGTTGTTCGCCCTGGTGTGGGGGGTGTCGCGCTCCTACACTCTGGTGCAACTGGTGATCCCGCTGGCGGCCGGGGCGACGGTGCTGCTCACTTACTGGATGGGTCGCGCGCTGCTCGGCGGTCAGGCTGCGGTGGTGGCGGCGATCTTTCTGTCACTCTACCCCCTCTTCCGCGAGTACGGCAGTGTCGCGTACAATGAGGCCCTGGGGGCGCTGATGCTCACCGGGGCGCTGTTTGCCTACCTGCGCGGGCGCACCGTTGCGGCGACGCTGCTCGGCGCCCTGGCCGCGCTGACCAAGATGGACCTGCTGGCCCTCTACACCGGCACAGTGGCCCTGAGCGCCCTGTACGACCGGTTCGCGGGCCGGCGCGAGTTGCCGTGGCGTCACCACATCGTTTGTCTGGTCGGTCCTCTGGCGCTGGCGGCACCGTGGATCTGGGGGCATTACCTGGGCGGCGGGGCGCGGACGCCGACCCGCGGGCTGTCATGGGAACTGTTTACCATCATTTTTCCGATGATGGTGGAACTGACGCTGTACATCCCCTGGTACGGCGTGGTGCTCACGCTCGGGGTGATCGGCGCGGTGATCGCCTACGGCCTGCGCGCGGGCGCGTTGCCGCGTCTCACGGCGGTGGCGCTGGGGGTATGGATGGCGCTGGGGTTGCTGGTGGTGCTGGTCTACTGTGGCACACCGGGGGCGGGGAACAGCCCGCGCACCTTCGTGCCGGCCCTGCCGCCGCTGGCCCTGCTCTTCGGCGCCGGCTTTGCGCGGCTGCCCCTGGCCTGGCGCCGTCGGGCGGGCGTGTACCTCGGCGTGCTCTTTCTGATTATCAATGGGTTCGTGATCTGGTACCAGGCGGCGGCCTACGGCGCGCCGATCCGCGCCGCCGCGCCGGCCTTCCGCGAGTTGCGGCAGCGCGAACAGGGCTTCGTGCTCACGCCGATCTACTGGGAAACCATCCTCTACACGCGGCAGCGCGCCACCTGGTTCGAGGCTGACGAGGTCTTTCGCGATAATATCATGGGCGACGCCGGGAACTTCGCGCGCTACGTCGAGCAGCATCCCATCCGCTACGTCCTGCTCCCCAACGCCACCTCCGGCCCCGGGCCGCGCGACCCCGCGGCCCCAGCGGTGCGGGCCTACCTGGATGCCAATGCTGAACGTATTGATACCGGCGCCTGGACGCTGTGGGTGCTGCCGCGAGATAGTTCCTCGTAGGAAAGGCTCGGCGGGGCATGGCCCCGCCGAGAAACGTGGCGAGGGCCGCAGGCTCCGCCCCACGACAATGAACGAACGCACCGCCATCAACGACCTGCTCAGCGGGCGCATCGCGACGCTGACCATCGCGCCCGATGGGACGCTGCGGGCCGATGATCCCCCGCAGGGGTTGATCCTCTCCGGGGCGTTCAATCCTCTCCATATCGGGCACGAGGGCATGGCCGCCGCCGCCGCGCACCTCACCGGGCTGCCGGTGGCCTTTGAACTGGCCGTGGTCAACGCCGACAAGGGGGTGCTTGAGCCGGAGGAAATCGCCCGCCGCGCCGCCCAGTTTGCCGGGCGTCACACCCTGGTGCTCTCGCGGGCGCCGTTGTTTGTCGAGAAGGCGGCCTTGTACCCCGGACGGCGCTTCGTGGTGGGTTACGATACGGCCGCCCGGCTCATCGCCCCGCGCTACTACGACGGCGAGGCGGCAATGCACGCCGCCCTGGAGGCGATCCGCGCCGCCGGCTGTTCCTTCCTCGTCGCGGGGCGCCTGGTAGAAGGCCGTTTTCACACCCTGGCCGATCTTCCCATCCCGCCCGACTGTGCCGACCTGTTCACTCCCATCCCCGAGACCCTCTTCCGGGCCGATATCTCCTCCACCGAGCTGCGCGCCCGCGGCAGGGCCGAAGCATAGCCTGCGCCTATGACAGGCGCGGTCCAACGGGCCCGCCACGGGCGGGGGCCAGGGAAACCAGGTTTCTCCATACCCCTCCAACTGGCGTTGGAGCCGCCGGCGCCCTCCCGGGGGAGCAGGGGCGCGGGGAAACCAGGTTTCCCCATCCTCCTCCAACCGGCGTTGGAGCCGCCG
>DAOUDA010000289.1:0-4100 GCA_034431835.1 Chloroflexaceae bacterium
CGGGGAGGCTATGCCTCCCCGCATCCGCATGTTATGTTGCCCCACCCGTCGCGGGTGGAAGCACGCCGATCGCCGCAGGCGCAGCCGTCCCGGACCCTGCGCGTAACCCGGAGGGTTGCGCTCCATCCGCAGGGGCGTGGGCACACCTGGTTTCCCCACCCTCCTCCCGACGAGCAAGCAACAGGCGTTCCTCAGAGGGCCGCACTCTCCCAGACCCTCCCGAAGGGGTCTCCGAACAGGCTCTGAGCGCCGGTGCGCCTGCCGGCGCTTGTGGTATCATTTAGTCCGTATCAAACACGCGCCGGGGCGCCTGCCAAGGCACGCCCCGGCGCGCGAACCATGAGGAGGTTCTATGCCCGCGCATGCCCTTCCACGGCCCGTCGTCCTGGCGATCATGGACGGCTGGGGCCTCGCTCCTCCCGGACCAGGCAATGCCGTGGATCTGGCCCATACCCCCAACGTCGATCGCTGGACCGCCGAGTGTCCGTACACCACCCTCTGCGCCTCTGGCCTGGACGTAGGTCTACCTGAAGGACAGATCGGCAACTCTGAAGTGGGCCACCTGAACATCGGCGCCGGCTTTGTGGTCTACCAGGAACTGACCCGCATCAGCAAGGCGATTGCCGACGGGGATTTCTTTACCAACCCGGCCCTCCTCGGCGCCATCGCGCACGCAAAGGCCACCGGGGGCGCCCTGCACCTCATGGGGCTCTTCGGCCCCGGCGGCGTGCACGCCCACGAGGATCACCTCCACGCCCTGCTTGAACTGGCCCGCCGCGAAGGGTTTGAGCGGGTCTACCTGCACCTGTTCCTCGATGGCCGCGATGTGTTGCCCCGCAGCGCCCTCGGGTTCCTCGATGCCCTCGAAGCCGCCATCGCCCGAACCGGCGTCGGGGTCGTGGCTACCGTTTCGGGGCGCTATTACGCCATGGATCGCGACAAACGCTGGGAGCGCACCGGACGCGCCTATGCCGCCATCGTCGAGGGTCAGGGTGAAACCGCGCCCGATGCCCGCGCCGCCATCGAGCAAGCCTACGCCGCCGACATCAGCGACGAGTTTGTCCTACCGACGGTGATCGTTCGCGATGGCGCGCCGGTGGCGACGGTGAAGGACGGCGACGCGGTGATCTTCACCAACTTCCGCCCCGACCGGGGCCGGCAACTCACCCGCGCCCTGGCGCTGCCCGACATCAATGAGCAGATCCAGCGCCACTATGCCAGGCAGAAGGAAGAGGGCCTCAAGCTCCCTGATACGATCTGGCAGCGCCCCCGCCAGTTGCAGAACCTCCACGTCGTGACCATGACCCAGTACGAGGAGGGTTTGCCCGTGCAGGTCGCCTTCCCCCCTCGCCCCGTGGTCGAGCCGATCGCCGCCGTGGTGAGCGCCGCCGGCAAGCGTCAGTTCCACATCGCCGAGACCGAGAAGTACCCTCACGTTACCTTCTTTCTCAACGGCGGCCGCGAGGAGCCGTTCCCCGGCGAGGACCGCCTGCTTGTCCCTTCGCCCAGGGTGGCCACCTACGACCTGCAACCCGAGATGAGCGCCCCCGAGGTCACCGAACGTCTGATCGAGGCCATTCGCAGCGACCAGTACGATTTCATCGTCGTCAATTACGCCAACCCCGATATGGTCGGGCACACCGGGGTCATCCCGGCGGTGATCAAGGCCTGTGAGACGGTGGATGCCGGCATGGGCGCGGTGGTGCCCGAGGTGCTGGCGCGCGGTGGCGCGTTGCTGATCATCGCCGACCATGGCAACGCCGAGCAGATGATCGACCCCGAAACCGGCGGCGCCCATACCGCCCATACCACCAACCCGGTGCCCTGCATCCTCGTGGCCGCCGAGGGGTTGGGCCTCGGCAAGAACGAGGTCTTTCTACGCTCGGGCGGGCGTCTCGCCGATGTCGCCCCGACCCTGCTGGAACTCCTCGGCCTGCCCAGAGCCGCAGATATGACCGGCGAATCGTTGATCACGCGCCGGTAGCGGCTGGCGGGGTGTGGCCGACGCAGGCAGGTGGCGGAACGAAGACCACGCCTCCGTAACCCCGGCGAGCCGCTGCCGGTATATCCCTTGCGGGAACACCCGCAGCATTGACCGGCGATTGAAGGGGTGTAGGGAAAACCAGGTTTCCCCACACCCCTACCCAATGCAAGCTATGACCCGGCGACCCCTCTCCGCCCGCAACCGGCACTGGAACATTCTCCCCCCGGCGCCACCCGAGTTTGTGCGCCAGAGCGGTCTGAGTCCGCTGCTGGCCTCGTTGCTCTATCAGCGCGGTCTGCGCGATCCCGACGCGACGCGCCTGTTCCTCGACGCCGATTATTCGCGCGACCTGCACGATCCGCTGCGGATGCGCGGCATGGCCGAGGCCAGCGCCCGCATTGCCGAGGCCATCGCCCGCGGTGAGCCGATGGCGGTGTATGGCGACTTCGACACCGATGGGGTCACCGCGGTGACCCTGCTGGTGCAGGCCCTGAGCGCGATGGGCGCGAACATTCGCCCCTACATTCCCCATCGGCTGCGTGAGGGCTACGGACTGAACGTTCAGGCCCTCCACCGGCTCGCCGGCGAGGGGGTGCGCCTGCTGATCACCGTGGACTGTGGCATCAGCAATGTCACCGAGGTGGATGCAGCGACCCGCGTCGGTCTGGACGTGATCGTGACCGACCACCATACCCCCCCGGCGACGCTCCCCGCCGCGCTGGCCGTGGTCAACCCCAAACAGCCCGGCTGCGCCTATCCCTACAAACATCTCGTCGGTGTGGGGATCGCCTTCAAGCTCGTGCAGGCCCTGGTTCGCCGCGGGCTGTCGCTCGGGGCGGTGCGGGGCCGCGACCTGCTCGATGTCGTGGCCCTGGGCACCGTCGCCGACATGGGGCCGCTCACCGGCGAGAACCGCGTACTGGTCAAAGCTGGCCTGCAGGCGCTCAACGCCACCCGGCGCCCGGGCCTCAAGGCGCTGATCGACGTGTCGGGGCTGGTCCAGGGGCAGATCACCGCCACCGACATCGGCTTCATGCTCGGCCCACGGCTCAACGCCGCCGGCCGGCTCGATGACGCCGTGCGGGCCTACCAGTTGCTCCTCGCGGCAGACGACGCCAGCGCGCGGGCGATCGCCGAGGAGTTGAACCGGACCAACCGTGAGCGGCAGGAGTTGACGAAGCAGGTGCAGGCCGCGGCGCGCGCCCAGGCCGAGGCAACCGGGAAGCACCGCCAGCGGGTGGTGGTGATCGCCAGCGAGGAGTTTCCGGCTGGTGTGGTGGGCCTGGTGGCGGGGAAACTGGTGGAGGAATGGGGGCGTCCGGTGCTGCTGATCGAGCGTGGCGCCGAGCATTCACGCGGCTCGGCCCGTTCCATCCCCGGGTTCAGCATGGTTGAGGCCCTGGCCAGTTGTAGCGAGCTCTTCGTGCGCTTTGGCGGCCACGCCGCCGCGGCCGGCTTCACCATTGCCAATGCCAACCTCCCGCGCCTGGAGCACCACCTGCTTGCCCTGGCCGAAGAGCGCCTCACCGATGCCATGCTCCAGCCTGCGCTGACCATTGATGCCACCCTTGACCTTCCTACCGTCGGTCACGACCTGCTGGCCGAGTTGCGTCGCCTCGAACCGTTCGGCCAGGCCAACCCCCTGCCCACGTTGATGAGCCCGGAGGTGCAGGTGATCGATGCCCGCCCCCGGGGCGGCGATGGGCAGCACCTGCGCCTGCTCCTGCAGCGTGACGGCGCCACCTACGAGGGCATCGCCTTCCGCCTTGGCCACCTGGCCGAGGCCCTGCGCCGGCATCCCGTCATTGACGTGGCCTACCACCTCGAAGCCAACCAGTGGAACGGTGCAACGCGCTTGCAGTTGAACATCAAGGATTTTCGGCGCGCCAGGGGGTAATGCGATTTTGGATTTTGGATTTTGGATTCCCGTAGATGGCGTTCCACTGAGATCGGCCGGCGTGCCGGGTCCTCACCCTTCCGCGCCGAGCGTAGCGAGGCGCGGGAGGGTGAGGCGTCCTGCGCCGCCTTAGAGCCTATCCGGATAACTCCGGTAGGAAGGTGGGGAAACCGGGTTTCCCCACGCCCCTCCCTGAAAAGGAATCGGACAACCAGGTTA
>DAOUDA010000290.1:0-2852 GCA_034431835.1 Chloroflexaceae bacterium
CTCAACAGCGACCGTGCGTACGGACGCAGCGCGCTGCGTCCGTACGGGTACGTCTGATACTCCGGGCTTCACAACCTGAAGAGGACTGCTATACCTGAATGTAACCCATGCCAACCACGTCTCACCGTCGGCCGGAAACCCACGGAAAGAACGTCCGGTACGGCGCTTCACCGGTGCTGAGACGCACCGTGAAGCGCACCCGCGGCCGCGCCGGATCGTTGGTTCGCACCTCAATCACGCCACTGGCTGGCCACGCACCTGTTGGCGCGATCCAGCGCACCCGCACCGGCAGGTTCCCCACCATGCCCGGGGTCAGGCTTTCACCCGTCGCTTCCACCTGCAGCCAGGCCGGGGGTGACGTCTGCGGGCGCAGTTCCAGCGTCAGCCCGTTGTCAAGTCCCAGGTCGCTGCCGCAGCCGAGTGTCTGAGCCTGACGGAGATTATATTGTACCCCATAACTCGCCGACGCAGCCACAGGTAGCCTGCCCACCTGCCGGTAGCGCAGGCTGATGCGTCCATCGGGCATCAACAAGGCCTGGAAGCTCAGGCGGGTCACCGGGTCGCTGTAGAGCGGCACGTTCACCCAGCTGACCAGGAAACCCTCGGCCAGCCGGGCGTAGCTCACCGTGGCGCCATCGCGCGACGGGTCGAGGTCAACCCGCAGGGGCGCGATCGCCGCGGCGCCTGTTTCGGTCAAGGGCAGGCAGGTAGGCACAAAGGGCGTTTCCCAGGTGATCGGCGCCAGGCTGAGAAAGCCGTTCGCGCCGATGCTGACCGTCTCGTAGATCCCATCGCGGTACGGAAACGCGAAGCCGATGGGTATCGCCCCGCTCACCCCGTCATCGGCGAGGGTGAGTTGTACCGCGTCCGGCGGCGGTTCCGTCCACGCTGGCGCCGGTCCATCAGGCTCGTCGCTGCGCCAGACCCCGTAGGGTTGGTCGGGGACCCTGACCGTGTACGTCAACGCGCGTGTGCCTTCGTTGCGCATGGTGAACGTTTCCAGGGCCGTTTCGGCGAACCCCAGCGCAAGGCTGCGCGGGGACGTCTCGGCCACCAGGCGCGGCACATCGCGGTCGAGGCTGAAATCGAGGGTGATCTGCGCGCCGGGGCCAGGCGTCACCTGCTGGCTGCGCCGGGTGTAGTCGCGCGCCGAAGCCTGCAGGGTATAGGGTAGGGTCGCGGGCGGCAGCACGAGACGGTAGCGCCCCTCGGAATCGGTGCTCACGCTGGCGCCATCGACAACCCTCACCGTCGCCTGAAGGGGTTGCCCATCAGCGCCGCGGGTGACGCGGCCGGTGATGGTGGCGTGGCTGGCATCGGCGGGCACCTCGAGGGTGACCGGAACGATCAGCGGGGCGCGGCTCAGGTCGGCTCCATGCACGAGCACCCGGGCCTGGTAGCGCCCGGGCCCCGGCACGCGCCTGGCGTCAATCCGGAGTTGCAGGGTCACCCCTTCGCCCGCGCCGAGGGACGCCAGCGGCCCGGCGGGCAGTTCCAGCCAGGGGACATCAACCCGGGCCTGGGCCACGGCGGCGTAGGTGTCGAGACGTCCGTAGCCGTAGATGTTGTTGGGGACGTTCAGCGGCTGGCAGGCCGCGTAGGCCGGGTCGAGGTAGCGCGGGTCGCCGGTGCGGGGCGCGGCCGTAGCGGTGAGGATGGCGTAGGTCGCGTCATAATCGCCAATCAAGTCCGGACGGGCCGACCAGAGCAGAGCCACCGCGCCGGCAACGTGGGGCGTGGCCATCGAGGTGCCGCTGCTGAACCCGTAGAGCCGCCCCGGATCGGCGATCGTCGAGTAGACCCCGCTGCCTGGCGCGGTCAGATCGGGCTTGGTGCGCCCATCGGCGGTCGGTCCGATGCTGCTGAAACCGGTAAGGCTACTGGCGGCATCAACGGCGCCAACGGCGGTGACATTGGCATAATCGCCAGGCGATTGCACCGTACCGCAGGCGCCGTTGCCACTATTGCCCGCGGCGAAGACCGGGTAGATGCCCGCCGCGCGCCACGCCGCCACGTAGCCGGCGTACCAGTTCGCGTTCCGCCCGGCGGTCCACGAATTATTGACCACATGTGGCCGCAACTCCGGGCGGGGGTTGGCGCCGGCCAGATCGGTCGGCGCGAGCAGCCACTCGGCGGCGCGGATCAGGTCCACTTCCCCGCACTCGCGGGCCGAGCAGGCGCGCACCGCTATCCAGCGGGCGCCGGGGGCCACGCCAACGGCCGGTTGGGTGGGCGAGAGGCCCCGGGCAGCCATCAGGCCCATCGTGTGGGTGCCGTGATCGCCCGAGTCCACCGGCATGGGCGAGTTGCCGAACAGGTCGTACCAGTTGTAGTTGTGATCCACGCCGGCGCCCGTGGAACCGCGGTACTGCCCGATCAGGGCGGGATGGTCATAGCGCACGCCGCTGTCAATATTCGCCACCGTGATCCCCTCGCCGCGCACCCCGAACTCGCTCCAGACCCGATTGGCGCCCACCAGGTTGAGGTGCCAGCAGGCGCCATCGCTACCGGCATTACAGGGCGGGTCGCCGCTCTGAGCGGGAAGGCTGGCGGGCTGGCCGTCGAGGGTCAGCAGGCGGTTGGCGCGCACCGCGGCCACCTCGGCGCGGGCGGCGATGGCGTCCACATCGGCGGCTGCGCCTCGGACGGCGAGAGCGTTCACGATCCACAGGGGATGATAGGCGAGGCCGCGGGCGTCGAGCGCGGCCCGCAGGTCGCGTTGCGTGCGCTCGGCGTGATCGCGGAGGGTGCGATAGACATCCGCGCCACGCTCGCCCCAGTCGGCGATGGCATAGGCGGCGGAGAGGTCGGCCTGATCGGCCAGGACCACCAGGAACTCGGTCTGACCATCG
>DAOUDA010000291.1:0-6535 GCA_034431835.1 Chloroflexaceae bacterium
GGGGCCGGCGTCGCCGCCCAGGCCGGGAAGGCCGCCGCCGCGGCCTCGATGGCCGCGCGGGTCTCCTCGGCGCCCCCATCGGCCACCTCGGCGAGCCGCGCGCCCGTCGCGGGGTTGGTCACGGGAAAGGTCCTGGCCGTGTACCGCCAGGCGCCGCCGATCAACAGGCCCCGGGCGGCGTTGCCCAGGAGCCGGGCGGCGAGGGTGTCGGGATCGATGGACATAGGCGCTCCAATTGAGTCTGGCAAGAGGTGTTTATGAACTACGATGTGGTTGGCGTCGGCGTGGCCTCGCTCGATTTCATCGGCGTGATGGCCGGCGAACCGCACTTCGGCGCCAAGCAACCCCTGGCGGGCTGGCTCGAGATGGGCGGCGGCCCCGTCGCCACCGCGCTGGCGACCATGGCCCGCCTCGGCGCCCGCGTCGCCATGGCCGGCGCCGTGGGCGCCGATGGCTACGGTGAACGCATTCTGCGTGACCTGCGCGCCTGGGGCGTCGATCCCGTCGGCATGCACGTGCGTCCCGGCGCCTCGCACATCGCCTTCGTGCTGGCCGAACCCGGGCGCGACCGGCGCACGATCTTCTTCCACCACGACCCGGCGGTGCTGACCGGCATCCCCCTCGACCGCAACCTGATCACCTCGGCGCGGGCCCTGGCCCTCGATACGCATCTCACCGACGCCGCGCTGCAGGCCGCCCGCTGGATGCGCGCCGCCGGGGGCCTGGTGATGCTCGACGCCGAGCGAGTGCGCGAGCAAACCCTGGAGTTGTTGCCCCTCTGCGACCTGCTGGTGGTCTCCGAGCGCTTCGGGCGCGAGGCCACCGGTATGGAGCACCCCTGGGAGGCCGCCCGCGTCCTCCACGGTCGCTACGGGCGCCTGGCCCTGGTCACGGCGGGCGCCGAGGGGAGCTGGTGCGCCCACGAGGGTGAGCTGTTTCACACCCCCGCCTTTGAGGTCGAACCGGTTGACACCACCGGCGCCGGCGATGTCTTCCACGGCGCCTTCCTCTACGCCCTGCTCGCTGGCGACGATGTTCGCCGCGCGGCGCGCTTTGCCAGCGCCGCCGCGGCTCTGAGTTGCAAGGGCCTGGGCGGCCGGGGCAACCTGCCCACCCTCGGCGAGATCGAAGAACTCCTCGGTTCGGCCTGAGGTAAACACGGAAGGGTGTGAGAGGGCTTCGCCCTCCCACACCCTTTCGCATCAAAACACGATCCGGCGTCGTCGCAGCGCCACACTCTGCACCAGCCCGATCCCCAGCAGCACCGTAATCGTAAAGCTCCCGCCGTGGGAGATCAGCGGCAGCGGCAGGCCGGTGACGGGCAGCAGACTCAGGTTCATGCCGATGTTGATCAGCACGTGGATGAAGAGCATGGTGAACACGCCCAGGGACAGCAGCCGCCCGAAGAGGTCACGCGCCTGCCCCGCAATGCTCAGCGCCTGCCAGAGCAACAGCGCCTGAAAGACGATCAGCACCAGCGCGCCAATGAAGCCCATCTCCTCGGCGATCACCGCGAAGATGAAGTCGGTGTGCTGGACCGGCACGTAGTTGCCCTGGCTGAACACGCCGCGTGTCAGCCCGGAGCCAAACCAGCCCCCCTGGCCAATCGCATTGAGCGCCTGCACGACGTTGTAGGCGTCGTCGCGGTTCACCTGGGCCGGGTCGGTGAGCAGGTAGAAGAAGGTTAACAGGCGACGCCGCTGATACTCGTCGAGCAGCAGGTCGCTGGTCCAGGCGACGTAGAGGATCGGTACGGCCAGCAGCGTTAGCGTGGCCAATTGCCGCAGGCGCAGGCCGCCACCCCAGGCCATCGCCAGCCAGATCCCTACCATCACCAGGGCCGTGCCCAGGTCGGGCTGCAACAGCACCAGCAGGGTGGGGAGCAGGCTGATCGCCAGCCCCCCCAGTTGCACCGGCCAGCTCCCGCGCCGGGTCTCGAAGTGCTGAAAATAGGCCGCCAGGGCGAGCACCAGCGCCAGTTTTGCCGGTTCGGCCGGCTGTACCGTGCGCTCGCCGATGGCAATCCAGCTCTGCGCCCCGCCGCTCACCTGGCCGACCAGGTGGACGATGCCCAGAATACCGATCGTCACTACGTAGATCGGTCTGGCCAGACTGGAGAGCAGCCGGTAGTCGAGGAGCGTCGCCAGGGTCATGCCCACCAGCCCAATGCCGATATAGACCAGTTGCCGCGGAAACAGAACGCTCAGCGGTGTTCCATTGAAGGTTACGGCGGTGAGGGTGGCGCTGTACACGGCCAGAACACCGATGACCAGCAGCACCAGCACACAGACGAGCAGGGGCCAGTTGTACTCGCGCCAGCGACGAGCTTCCATCGGCGGTCAGGTGGTAAGGGGGCGGTCGAGAGCGGCGGCGATGCGGCGCACCTGGTCCATCATAGCGGCAAAACGCTCCGGCACCAGGGACTGGTGGCCGTCGCACACGGCGAAGGCCGGATTGTCGTGCACCTCGACGATCAGCCCATCGGTGCCGGCGGCCACGGCCGCGCGGGCCATTGGCTGCACCTGATCCCAGCGACCGCTGGCGTGCGACGGATCGACGATCACCGGCAAATGCGAGAGTTGCTTGAGCAGCGGCACGGCGCCCAGATCAAGGGTAAAGCGGCGCGAGTCATCGAAGGTGCGGATGCCCCGTTCGCAGAGCACCACGTCGGGATTGCCCTCATTGAGGATGTACTCGGCGGCGAGCAGGAGATCCTGAAGGGTGGCGGCGAAACCGCGCTTGAGCAACACCGGGCGCCGAACGCGCCCCACTGCCCGCAGCAGCGGGTAGTTCTGCATATTGCGGGCCCCGATCTGAAGCATGTCGGCGTACTCCAGCACCAGGGGAAGCGTTTCCACCTCCATCACCTCGGTGACGACCGGCAGGCCGGTGGCGGCGCGGGCCTCGGCCAGGATCTTCAGCCCGGCCTCGCCGAGGCCCTGAAAGGCGTATGGGGAGGTGCGCGGCTTGAAAGCGCCTCCGCGCAGAATCGTGGCCCCGGCGGCCTTGACCGCCCGCGCCACGTTGAGGGTCTGCTCCAGGCTCTCCACCGTACACGGGCCGGCCACGATCGTCACGCCGGGGCCGCCGATGGGCACGCCGCCGACGCGCACCACCGTATCGGCCTCGTGAAACTCCCGGCTGACCAGTTTGTACGGCGCCGTCACGCGGATCAGATCGGCGACGCCGGGCAGGCGCAGCAGCCGCGCCGCCTGCTCTATCGGGCCGCGATTACCGGTGATCCCGATGGCCGTGCGGGTCGGGCCCGGCATGGGATGCGGCGCATAGCCCATCGCCCGGATCTCGGCGCAGACCACC
Source organism: Chloroflexaceae bacterium (assembly GCA_034431835.1). Classification (GTDB taxonomy): domain Bacteria; phylum Chloroflexota; class Chloroflexia; order Chloroflexales; family Chloroflexaceae; genus JACAEO01. The sequence goes on from DAOUDA010000291.1 coordinate 3,319, forward strand.
TCGATCTGCTCCGCCGTGGCGTGGGCGTCCATCACAACGAGCATGCTCCAACCTGACCAGAGCCGGCGTCTGGCTGCCGGCCACGAGCGACCTGGACGTCGCGACTACTCCACCACCCACGGATCAACCGAGCGGCTCCAATCGCCGATCAGTTCCTCGGGCTTGAAGAACAGGGCGGTTTCCCGTTCGCCGCTCTCGGGCGAGTCGGAGGCGTGGATCAGGTTTCGCCCAATGTCGATGCCAAAATCGCCCCGTATCGTCCCGGGGGCGGCCTTGGCCGGATTGGTCGCGCCCACCGTGGCGCGGATCATCTCGACGGTGCCGGCCTTACCCGCTACCACCGCCACCACCACTGGCGCGGAGGTGATATAGCTCACCAGACCTGCGAAGAAGGCCTTCCCTTCGTGCTCGGCGTAGTGCCGCCGGGCCAGCGCCTCATCGACCTGGATGAGTTTCAGACCGACAAACTTCAGCCCCCGCTGCTCCAGGCGAGTGAGGATCGGCCCGATCAGGCCGCGTTGAACGGCGTCGGGCTTAATGATGATCAGTGCGCGCTCCATAGCCCCTCGTGTGAATATGACGATGCCCGCATTACTATACCATAGATGTCAAAAAACCTCCTCAGGGGAGGTTTTGCAGGGTCGCATTCGCCATCCGGGACATTGGGACGCCCAACTCCCCCATCTCCCGCTCAGGGAGATGGGGGGCAGGGGGGTGAGGATCGTAAACCCCTTCTCGCTCGCAAAACGCCTGAGAGGTTTCCCCATGCCCCGGCGCGAGGATTGGCAAGGCGCCAGAACCTGCCCTGGCGCCAGGCGGGGCGTCCTGTCGTGGCGAACGATCAGATCGGCACGGCCTCGCCGATGCGCTTGGCCGCCCGGCGCATCTCCATTTTGATCAGGCCCAGATTGACGACGCGCTGCGTGATCACCACCAGGATCAACTCCCGGGCTTCCAGGAGCAGGATAGAGCCATCCTTCGCGTCAATGATGGCGTCAACCAGGGTGCCCACACCGATGCGCTTGGTGGCCTTGTCAATCTCGCCGAAGACGGCCGCCGACATCGCTCCGAGGATCTCCGCATCCTCCTCGTCAAGGAGCGTGCTGGCGACAACGAGCCCGTCTTTTCCGACGAGGAGACTGCCGATCACCCCCTCAACCCGGATCAGGTCTTCGACGATGCGACGCATATGCTAACCTCGCGTTCCTTTTCAGCAGATCAAATGGCTTCAGGCCTGCAAAGCAGCCAGGACAAGGTTCGTACCTGTTTGGTGGAGCGATTGTCGAGTTGCAACCCACGACCCTGAGCGGGGCATCCTGCACGTAACGCGAATGGTCGGGGCAGGAGGTTTCTGACAGGGCGAAGCCTCCCCGGCCCCTCCCCTTTCAGAACATGCCGGATGCGCCGCTACCATCTGACGAGCGGATCAGCGCCCGAAGGCTTGCCCATACGCGGCGATGGCATCGCGCGAACGGCCCTGTTTGGCATACGCGTCGCCGAGCAGGCGGAAGATGTGCCGCTGCGTGCCGGCATCGCTGATCACGTCAATCAATCCCTCAAGTTCCTCGGTAAGCAGATCGAGGTCGTGCCCGGCGCGGATCAGGCCCTTGTAGGCCATAACCATCACATCGGCCCGGCCGGTATGCGCGCAGAGGCGGCCAATTGCCAGCGCCAGCCCGCTGTTCGTGGGGTCGCCTTCGAGCTGGCGGAGGTATTCGTCCAGTGTGGCGTCACCGGTGGGCGCCAGGTCGCTGAGACGCATCGTGAGGGGCACACCGCCGCGTCTCGGCCCCGGTTCGCGCAACCTGGCCGCCTCACGCCGGGCAAAGCGCTCTTCATCGCGCCCCCGCGTGATCAGTCGCTCGCCCTCGCGGCGTGGCGCTGGCGCCGTGCCAATGCGGGTGGACGGTGCCGTGGCGGCGGTTGCACCGGCGCCAGGCTCGCGCCTGGCAGGCGCTTCCTGTGGCGGCTCCTGGCGCGTTGCCGGTGCCGGCGGGGGCGCGGGAAGCGGCGTCTGCCAGATATCGTCGAGACTGTCAAGCGCTTCGGGTTGGAAGGCCGCATCTTCGGCGTCAACCACCGGTGTTGGCTCATCGACCCGCGGCGCGGTCCGCTTCGTCACCTTCTCAACCGGCGGCGCTCCCGCCAGATCGAAGTCGAACAGGTCGGCATGCTCCTCTGTGGCTGGCGCCGCCTCAGGCGTCTCCGCGGCGGCCTGGGCGGCCTGGAGCTGGGCGATCTCCTCGGGAGAGAGACCGAGTTCTTCCAGGGAGAAGGGGGTCAACTCGGGTTCGGCGGGCGGGGCGGCGGGCGCCGCCTCGGTTGCCTCTGTCAGGCCCAGCGCGGCGATCTCCTCCGGCGACAGGCCCAGTTCCTCCAGCGAGAAGGGGGTCAGTTCAGCCTCTGCGCCGTCGGGCGCCGGCGCAACGGCCTCCATTTCACCCTCAGCTTCGCCTTCCTCCATGTCAATGATCTCATCACCATCGCGGATCTGGATTCCGGCGCGGTGCAGGGCCCAGCCGATCGCCTCGATGCGATCCGCCTCGGCCTCGGGGTCAGAAACAACGGCGATGATGTCGGTCAGATCCACATAGCCCTGGCGCCTTCCCAGGCCCATCAGCCGATCAAGCGCCGCGTCACCCTGCTCAGGGATCGGCGCGCGCGCGTCACGCTGCTCTGGAAGGATCGTCTCGAACTGGCCAAGATCAAGACCTTCCAGTTCCTCGGCGCTCAAATCCAGTTCCCGTCCAGCCGTTTGTCCGTCGAAGCTCTCCAGGTCGCCGAGATCGAGATCCTCGAAAGAGAACGGTTCGATGTCTTCCGGCAGCGCCTCCCCCGAAGCGGACGGCTCGACCGCGGCGCCGAAATCTTCTGGGGCAAAAGGCTCAAGGCCCGACAGATCAAGCTCAGCGCCGGATGGGGCGGCATCGACGCTTTGCTCATCGGGAGCGAAAGGCATCAGTTCTGGTTCCTCGCCCCTGGACCAGCCGGGCACAATCGTCTCGCCGGTAGCCGGTGAGGGCAGTTCACCCCGGGAGGCGGCCTGGAGCTGGGCGATCTCCTCGGGGGAGAGGCCGAGTTCTTCGAGGGAGAAGGGGGTCAACTCCGGCTCGGCGGGGGCCCGTTCAGGGGCCTGGGCGGCCTCGAGCTGGGCGATCTCCTCGGGGGAGAGGCCGAGTTCTTCGAGGGAGAAGGGGGTCAACTCCGGCTCGGCGGG
>DAOUDA010000292.1:0-5529 GCA_034431835.1 Chloroflexaceae bacterium
CGGGGGCGCCGCCCGCCACGGGCGCGCTCACGGGGCCGGGCGCCGGTCCGGGCGGCACGACCTGGTAGGGCTCGACCGGCTCGCTGGCGCCCAGCGGGCGTCCGGCCATGAGACGCACGGTATCCAGCGCCCGGCGCATTTCGCGGGCCTGCTGGTAGCGGTTGGCCGGTTTCATCTCCAGGGCGCGCAGCGCCAGTTGTTCGGCAAGCACCGAAATGCGCGCGTTGAGCGTGCGAGGAGCGTTCAGCGGCGTCCCCGCCTGGCGCTGCGCCGAGGTGGGCGGCGCCCAGCCGCACAACAACTGGTAGAGCACCGCGCCCATCGCGTACAGATCGCCGGAGGTGGTCAACTCGGCCTGGGGGTCGTTCAACTCTGGAGCGCGGTAGGGCGACGGCTCGGCGCCGAGGGGGCGCACCAGGGGAAAGGGGGCCAGGAACAGCCCGCCGTCGAGCGAGGACCACAGATCAGAGGGGCGCAGATCGCCGATGAGCAGCGGCGGGGTATGCCCGTGCAGCGCCTCCAGCGCGCCCAGCAGCCGGTCGAGGTAGTTGAGCACCTCGTTTTCGGGCAACGGGCCGCCCCGGTCGCGGGCGACCCGGTCGAGATCCTGGCCGCCGGGGTCATCGGCAACCAGGTAGTAGGTCAGATCCCGGGCAAAGTGGTCGCGCAGACTGAGCAGACCGGGGGCGGTGACGCCGGCCACCTGCTCGGCGAGGGCGCGCGCGTCGGCGAGGGCGCTCGCGGAGGATTGGGGCAGTTCGGCAACCAGGACCCGCAGCGACCCCTGCGCGTCAATGGCGCGGTAGATCACGCAATCGGGACGCTCTTCGACCACGTAGGTGATACGGTAGCGGTCATTGAGCATGGTCTCAGGAGCGAGCATGAACACCTCGGAAACGCGGTATGGCGCCTGTTCGGATAGCTCCTGTAGGAGGCTCGGGAGGGCCGGGCCCTCCCGGGAACCTTTTGGAGGAGGGTAGGGAAACCGGGTCTCCCCACACCCCTGCCTGATGAAGAGGGCCGGGCCCTCCCGGGAACCTTTTGGAGGAGGGTGGGGAAACCAGGTCTCCCCACATCCCTGCCTGATGCGCAGGGCCGGGCCCTCCCGGAACAAAACCGGATAACCGGGTTATGTAAACAGGCGCTTAATCGGCGGCAAAGACCTCACGGACGGGGGCGATGACCCCGCGGGTTACCGCGTCGGTGATCCGCTCCACGCACTGCTTTCCGCTAATGGTGGCGCCCTCGATCGAAGCGAGGAAGTGCTGCCGGGTGTAATCGCCGGCCAGGAAGAAATTGCTCACCGGACTGGCCTGGTCGGGGCGGTACCTGTCCACCCCGGGCAGGGCCTGGTAGACCGAATTGGGAATGCGCACAATGGTGTGCTTCAGCAGGCGCGCCTCGCGGGCCACCGGATGCAGACGCACGAACTCCTGCATCACGAAGCGCACCAGTTCATCGTCGGGCAGGGTGATCAGCTTCTCGGCGGGAGCAACGACGAACTGCATGATACTCTTGCCGCCACGGTGGTACTCCGGCGCGACCATGGCCATATCGGCGTAGACGCTGAGGTGGGTGCCCGCGCTGAAGAGCAGATTATCCACCCCGGCGATCTGCCGGTCGAAGAAGAGTTGCATGGTAATGACCGGCGCGCCCTTCAGGTGCTTGAGGTTATCGAAGTAGGGAAACTTGCGCCAGGAGGCGGGGAGCACCTTGCGCAGACTGTGCACCGGCATGGCCGAGACGTAGATGTCGCCGGTGATCAGGCTGCCATCGTCCATCTGGAAGCCGGTGACACGATTGGCGACTTCATCGTACTCGATGCCGGTCACCTTGCGCGCCAGTTCCACGCGACCACCACGGGCCTCGATCTGCCGCATCAGCGGGCGCCAGATATTCACATCCGGCGAGCCCTTGACCAGGGCCATCATCGGGGCCTGCTTTTCGTGGGCGAAGTGCAGCATGGCCGTCAGGGGCAGCTTGGCCGAGACCTTGTCGGCGGGCAGGAAGTTGAGCGCCAGGCACATCGTGTGCATCACCTCATCGAGGGAACGCTGGCCCATCCCATGGCGCAGGTGCCAGGAAGCATACGTCTCATCGTCCTGCTGGTCAACATAGTGTTGATCGCCGAAGATCGGGCGCAGCAGCCCCAGGCCCATGCGCAGCTTGTCGCCAAGGGACAGGGGCTTGAACTTCGCCACGCCGGCAAGCCCGTTGAAGGGCGGGGGCAGCCAGGGCACGAAGCTGATCCCGGCCAGGCCATGGCGCTCGGAGGCGAAGATCATCTCGGCGGGCTTCCAGTTGAAGGTATCGCCCAGGCCGTAGCGGTTCAGAAAATCGAGCAAATGGTGATACGCGCCGAAGAACACGTGCAGACCCGACTCGATCCAGTCGCCGTCGGCGTCCTGCCATGCCGAAACTTTCCCGCCGGGCACATCGCGCTTTTCAAGCAAGACAACTTCGTGGCCCCGTTCGACCAGCGTGCGGGCTACAACGAACCCCGCCGGGCCGGCCCCAGCAATAATCACACGCATTGCAGGTGCTCTTTCGCATACAATATGAATCCGGACCTTTACCGTTATAGCACGGGTTGAACATATGGCGCAAGACAGGGTAGGGAAACCAGGTTTCCCCACGCCCTTCCAACCGGCGCTGGGACCACCGGCGCCATCCCCTGGGCACAGGCGCCGTGAACCGGGGGGCTCCGCGCCCCTGGTGGACTTTCACGATGATGGTGATGGATGCGGCGGGAGGGGGCGTGGGAGGGCGAAGCCCTCCCCGCAAAAAACTATCCATCACAACCAGATTGTTGTACCACCAGGACCTTGCCGCATCAAATATGAAGGGATGCGGATCTTGCTGCTTGCCCCGTCGTTGGAAGCCTGTCACCCTGAGCGCCGGCGAAGGGTCGCGGCCGCGATGCGTCGCTGCGCTCAGCATGCCATGACGCCGGGATGATCAACAGCTTCCTCTTCCCAAAGAGTTTTCTCGAGAGGGCTTCGCCTTCCCAGAACCTCCGATAAAAGTAGCGTTTGTCTGGGAGGGCTTCGCCCTCCCAGACCCTCTAATGCGGAGCTTATGTTCACCTCACGCTGGATCCCACTACTCATGATAATCGCGCTCATCCCGCTCCTGGGCCTACAGTTCTTTGGCCCGCGGCTGCCCCGGCCCCTGAACCTGCCCGCGCCACGGACGGTGGAGACCCGTAACCCGCGCATCGGCGTACACACGCGGCTGACCGGCGTGGGCGATGAAGATTATATTCGGCGCACCCTGGAGCAGGTGCGCGAGATGGGCGCACCCTGGATCGTCGAACTGTTCCCCTGGGCCTACGCGCAGCCCCGCTCGCGCTACGGCTACGACTGGGCCGGCGCCGACATGGTCGTCGCCCACGCCCGGCGGCAGGGGCTGACCGTCGTGGCCCGTCTCGACCTGGTCCCCGCGTGGGCGCGCCCCCCACGCACCACCGACCGCTACCTTGACCCCGAGCACTACGCCGACTACGCCGCCTATGTCGCCGCCTTCGCCGAACGTTACCGGCCCCTGGGGGTGCGCCACCTGATCATCTGGAACGAGCCGAACCTGCGCTTCGAGTGGGGCGAGCGCCCGCCCGACCCCGGGGCCTACGCCGCGCTGCTCAAGGTGGTCTACCCGGCGGTCAGGGCCGCCGTTCCCGACGCGGTGGTGATCGCCGGGGCGCTGTCGCCCGGCGGGGAGCTTGACGGCGGACAGACGCGCATGGACGACATGCAGTACCTGGCCTCGCTCTACAATGCCGAGGCCGGCCCGTTCTTCGATATGTGGGCGGTGCATGCCTACGGCGGCCAGGAACCGCCCGAGGCCCCGCCGGCCCCCGAGAAGGTCAACTTCCGGCGCATCGAACTGGTGCGCGCGCTGATGGACCGCTTCGGCGACGCGGCGAAGCCGATCATCGTGACCGAGGGAGGCTACAACGACCATCCGCGCTGGCAGGCCGCCGTGCGCCCGGCGGAGCGCATCCGCTGGACGATCGCCACCTACGAGCAGGCCCGCGCCTACCCCTGGCTCACGGCGGTGGTCCTGTGGCAGTTCTCGGCCCCCTACGCCACACGCTCCTACCCTGACGCCTGGAACTTCGTGGCCCCGGACGGAACCCCGCGGGCGATCTACGACGCGGTGCGCGAGTATGCGCGGGGGAGGCAGGAGGTTGGGGATTTTGGATTTTAGATTTTGGATTTTGGGTTAGATGGGGTGGGTGCGGATGCCGTGGTTTTTACTGTGGATGGGGAGCATGCACGCTGTTTGTCCCTGGCGTTCTCTGCGCCGGGTTTCAGAGCCTGGCGCAGTGTTGGGAAGCAAAAAACCTGGTTCACGGACCACTATGCCTTCCCAAGAACTCATAGCTATCGGCGACCGGTTGACAGAGGATGGGGAAACCAGGTTTCCCCACGACTCTGCTCGATGAAAGGGTAGGGAAAGGGCCGCGCCCGGCGGAGACTGCCACGCCGGTACGATCGGGCGCGACGAATGGTATAATCTCGTGTGTCAGGGCGAAATAGCTTTCGCCCAACGAGGAATCCCGGTTTTCCTGGCGCAGCGTGAGCCGAAGGGGCGCGCCCACCAGGATCGCGCACCTCTGGCAAACCTGCGAGCTCGGGGCTGCCTCCAACAACCGTATGACCATCTCTGGGAGGGCTTCGCCCTTCCAGCCCCTCCCGTGAGGAACGTATGCGCCCGATTGTCATCGTCGCGTTGATCCTGCTGGCGGCCACGATGCTGGTGGCGGGCTGTGGCGCGGGGTCCGGCAATACGAGTCGCGGGGTCGCGATTGGCCAGCCGCTGCCCCCCGCCGAGTTCACCACCGGGCGCGGCGAGCGGGTCAGCGTGGCCGATCTGCGCGGCAACCCCGCGGTGATCAACTTCTGGGCCACCTGGTGCGCGCCGTGCCGCGAGGAGATCCCCGTGTTGCAGGCCGCCCACGCCGAGCACGGCCAGAACGGGGTGGCCTTCCTCGCCGTCACCGATGAGTTGCCCACCACCGTGCGCCCGTTTATGGAGCAGATCGCTATGACCCTCCCGGTCTGGTACGATCCTGGCGGTCGCGCGGGGCAGCGCTACGCCATCCAGAGCATTCCCACCACCTTCTTTCTCGATGCCGACGGACGCCTGGTGGCCCGCCATACCGGCGCGTTGACCCGCCGGCAGCTCGAGGCCTACCTGCAGCAACTCACAATGGAGCGTCAGGAGCAGCAGGCGCCCCCCGCCAGCGATCCCCCGCTGCCAACGCGCATCCCCGCCCCCGGCGGCGCCGATACGGTTGGCTGGCGGCGCGTCGAACCGGCTACCACGTGGTAAGGCCCATCGGGAGGGGTACGGGGAAACCTGGTGTCCCCATACCCCTTCAGACGGTCACGTGCACGCTGAAGCAGGGGTATGGGGACACCAGGTTTCCCCATGTTCATATCAGCCGTCCATGAAATGCGTACCCACCGCCCGATGAAAACCGGCCCGCGTCCGGCCGCCGCGTGCTGCGGCCCTATCGGCTATCGG
>DAOUDA010000293.1:0-18036 GCA_034431835.1 Chloroflexaceae bacterium
GAAGGGAACGACTAAAGTCGTTACAACCAGGGAACTCACAGGATCGTCATTCCGCGCAAGGAGCGACGCCGTAATGACGACTTCAGTCGTCTCACCAGCATAAGCGAAAACCAGGTAGTAAAGATTTTAGTCGTCCCACCATCACCGGGCAATACCGGCGCAAGACGCGCGAGTCAGGCCAGGTTAACGCGGAAAACCGCCCTTTCCGCTGGAAAACTCTACGCCTGAGAGCAAACCCCGCAGATTTCAAAGCGGCCATGGAGCAAAAGAGGTGAACATTGTCGCCGGTTTGAGCCTGAAGAACCTGAAACCGCGCGTCTGGGACCCGGCCTCGCCGTACTACCTGCCCGACCTGACGGCAGTTATGGTGTCGTATGCCGATTTTCATCGTGCGCCCCGGCAGCGCCGCGCGGCAATGGAGCTAACCTTGCGCGGCTATCTGGGAGCGCCCGCGCATGTGCGGATCTATCTGGATAACGGGGCCTTTTACTTCCTCGGTCGCGATGGCGGCGTCCCGCTGCGTGAATACGAGGAGTTTGTGCGGGCCGCCCAACCCGACTGGTATCCGATCCCCCAGGATTTTATCCCCACGCCGCACATGGACGACGAAGCGCAACTCCGGTGTCTTTGCCGCACGATGGAGATGAATCGCGCCTTTGAGCACGATGGGTTTGTGCCCGTCATGCACATCAGCCGGCAACTGTCCAGGTATCTGGAGGAGTTTGCCGGGAGCGCGAAGCTGGCGCGGAAGGAGCGCGTCGCCCTGGGGGGGATGGTGCCCAACCTGTTGCGCGCGCCCCGCGCCATGCCCTACGCCGAAATCTTGAGCGGTCTGGATCAGGTGAGCCGGACGCTCTCCAGCAAAGAGTTGCACGCCTTTGGTCTTGGCGGGACGGCCACGCTGCACCTGGCGGCCCTCTTCGGCATCGACTCGCTCGACTCGTCGGGCTGGCGCAATCGCGCCGCGCGGGGCATTGTCCAGCTACCGGGGCGAGGTGATCGGGTGGTGGCGAACATGGGCAGTTGGCGCGGGAGGGCGCCTGATGCGGCCGAATGGGCCATGCTGGCCGCGTGCCCCTGTCCGGCGTGCCAGCGGTTCGGCGTCAGCGGGTTGACGGCGAGCGGCATCGAGGGTTTCTGCAACCGGGCAACGCACAATCTCTGGGTGCTGCTGCGAGAAGCGCGGGACATCGCGGCGCACCTGGCAGCGCGGACCTATCGCGACTGGTACCGCTCTCACGTCGAGAACGCGATTTACCGCACCCTGGTGCGCGATGCCCTGGTATTGCGGGAAAATCAGTGAGAAAGGAGCGCCTGCATGCGCACGCTCAGCTACCTGTTCAACAACAATCGGAATTGGGCCGCCGCGATTCTCGAGCGCGATCCGCAGTTCTTCGAGAAACTCTCGCGCCAGCAGGCACCCAGGTATGTGTGGATCGGCTGTTCCGATAGCCGCGTTCCGGCCAACGACATTGTCGGCCTGCTACCCGGGGAACTCTTCGTCCACCGCAACGTGGCCAATCTGGTCATCCACACCGATCTGAACTGCCTGGCCGTGCTCCAGTACGCGGTGGAAGTGCTGCGGGTCGAGCACGTGATCGTCTGCGGGCACTACGGTTGCGGCGGGGTCAGGGCCGCGCTGCTCAACAAACGCCTCGGTCTGATTGACAACTGGCTCCGGCACGTCCAGGACGTGATGCACAAGCACGCCGCGCTGCTGGAGGGTCTGCCCGATGAGGAGCAGCGCCTCGACACGCTCTGCGAGTTGAACGTGATCGAGCAGGTGGTCAATGTCGCCCAGACGACGGTGATCCAGAGCGCCTGGGAGCGCGGGCAGGATCTGGAGATCCACGGCTGGATCTACCGCATCTCCGATGGCCTGCTGCACGACCTGCAAGTGTACGCCAAAAGCGAGGCGGAACTGCAGGAGCACTACCGGCGCGCCTGCGCGCGCTATCGCTCGCGATAAGGGGAAAACGGGCCAGTGAGGAGGATGAGGAGGGTGTGGAGGGTCCGGACTCTGGCAAAGCATGAAGCCTCAAACGGGAGGGTCCGGAAAGGCTTCGCCCTTCCGGACCCTTTCATTCAAGAACCCGCCAGAGGCGCCCTATGCTCAATCCGTAAACATCCCGCTCACCGACTCGCGGGTGTGGATGCGCCGGATGGCTTCGGCGAAGAGCGGCGCCACTGAGACGATCTCGATCTTCGGCGAGAAGGTCACCGGCTGGGTCTCGATCGAGTCAGTGATGAAGAGGCGTTCGAGGGGGCTGGCGTCGATCCGCTCGACCGAGCCGGGCGTCAGCACGCCGTGGGTGACCATGGCGTAGACCTTGCGCGCGCCGCGCTCGACCAGGCGTTTTGCAACCTCGGCCAGCGTCCCGCCGGAGATGGTGAAGTCATCCACGATCAGCGCGGTTTTGCCGCTCACATCGCCGATGATCTCCAGCACCTCGGCGTGTTCGTCGTGGCCAGCGCGTTCCTTGTTGGCGATGGCCAGCGAGGTGCCGAGCGCGTTGGCGTAGCGGCGCGCCGCCTTCACAAAGCCGGCATCCGGAGAGACCACCACCAGATTGGGGAGTTGCAACTCGCGGATGCGTTCGACCAGCACCGGCATGGCGTACAGGTTGTCCACCGGCACATGGAAGAATCCCTGGATCTGGGGCGCGTGCAGGTCCATCGTCACCACCCGGTCGCAGCCGGCCACTTCGATGCAGTCGGCGCAGACGCGGGCGCGGATGGAGACGCGCGGTTCGTCTTTCTTGTCGCCTTTGGCGTAACTGAAGTAGGGAATGACGGCAGTGACCGAGGCGGCGCTGGCCCGGTTGAGGGCGTCGATCCAGAAGAGCAGTTCCATGAAGCTGTCGTTGGTCGGAAAGACCGTGCTCTGCACGACGTAGGCTTCACGACCGCGAACGTTCTCCAGCACCCGCACGAAGGTGTTGCCTTCGGAGAAGGTGATCACCTCGCCTTTGCCCGGTGTGATCCCCAGATGGGCGCAGATCCTGGCGGTCAGGCGCCGGCTGCTGCTCCCCGCAAAGACCACCATCTCCTCGTCACTTACTGCATTCATCGTTGCCTCGCGTCTCTTCCGGCTGGTCGCGGGAGACAGTATAGCACGGGGGGTGGGGAAGCGGGGGCAGACGTTGGCGCACGTGCGATCTGGTTTCGCTGCGCGGCCTGTTGGGTACTTGTTGGGGCAGGTGTGGCGGGCCGCGCTCTCCGCGATCAACAGGCGTACATTACCCTACGCTCCGCTCCCCAGGGCCCGAAACAGGTCCGGGAGGAGGGGCGCATAGATCGCGCTCAGGCGCAGCAGCGGCCCGGCCAGCAGCGAGGCCCGCAGCGCCTCGCTCCAGAGCGACAGGGGGTAGGCGTGCATGACCAGCACAAGTGCGGCGGCGGCGAGCAGCGCCTGTGCCAGCCCCAGCAGGCCGCCCAGCAGATGGTCGAGCCAGCCCATGAACAGCAACCCGACAAAGAGGCGCAGCAGCGAGGCCGCCAGGCTGGCCGTCGCGCTGACGAGCAGCAGCACGCTCAGGAAGCCCGCCGCGCCGGCTGCGCCGGGGTCGGCGATGAACGAACTCAACCACATGGCCACGAGCGGTCCGTAGCGACCGGCGAGGGCCACGCCCACCACCAGACCAACCACGGCTATCACCTGCCGGATCAACCCCCAGTAGGCGCCAAGGCCGACAAACAGCGCGCCGCCGGCCAGGATGGTGTAGTCGAGCCAGTTCACGGTCAATCCAGACTGGTATACGGTTTCCTGGGAGGGCGCAGCCCTCCCAGCCCCTCCCCTCTGGCCAGTGGTCGCGCCACCCGGAGGGTTGCACTTCACAGAACCGTATCTTACAGGCTCTGGCGGCGTTTGGTCTCGTAACGGATCAGCCCCGCGACGCTCATCTGGCTCCAGCAGCGCGCCACCAGGGCCGCCGGGCTGTCGTCGGGGTAAGGCAGCCAGCGGGCGGCCAGGGCGTTCACATCGGGGTCGCCATCGGCGATGGCGGCGTCAACCAGGGCGACCAGTTCTTCGAGCTTCTCCTGGGCGCGGTTGAGTTCGTAGTCCACATCGTCGTGGGGACCGTAGTGGGTGATGTAGATGCGCGGGAAGTGGTAGCTACGGATGCGCGCGATCGTCGCCCGGTGGGCCTCCAGGTCATAGGCCGGCACCGGCGTCACCGGGAGCGCCAGGCGCCAGCGATCCATGGCCAGGCCGGCGGCGTCGCCGATGAACAGGCCGCCGCTCTTGTGATCCCAGTAGGAGAGGTGGTCAGGCGAGTGCCCCGGGGTGGCGATCGCCTCCAGCACCACATCGCGGCCCAGATCGAGGCGCAGGTTCTCGGCAGGAAGGAGGCGCTCGGCGGGAATGGGCTTGATGTCGCCGTGCAACGGCCAGGCCTCTTCGCCGACCGCGCGGCGGACGCTCGGCAGGAGCTTGCTCGGATCCACCAGGTGCTTGCTGACCGAGCTATTGATGTACACGTGGGCGCGGGGCAGGGCGGCGGCCAGATAGCCCGCGCCCCCGGCATGATCCATATGGATGTGGGTGCACAGAATATGCTCAACCTCTTCGGGACGAATGCCGAGCTGTTCCAGACCGGCGAGGGTGTGGGGCACGGTCAACGAGGTGCCCGTCTCGATCAGGGCGACAGTGTCGCCGCGGACGACGTAGGTCACGCCAATACCGGGGATACCGAGGAGATTGTGGTCAATCGCGGTAATATGCGCGTCAACGGGGATGATCTCCACGCAGGGCCTCCTTGAGCCATTCTGGGCGAGTCGTTCCAACACGGCGGGGTGGGACAGGGTTGCCGGCTCACTCGGGCGGCTTCGGGTCGCCGCGTCCGCTCCGGCGACGCCGGCGGCGCGCGACGGGGGCCCGCGATTCGTCGGCGGGCGCGTCGGGAGCGGCGTCGCTCTCGTCCGGGCCGGCAGGCGCGGCCCGCGGCACACTTGCGGCGGCGGACGGCGGGATCAAGGTGGTCTCCTCCTCGTCTTCGAGGAAGTCGAGCTCATCGAACGCATCGTAGCTTTCGATCTCATCGCGCAGCCGGCGCCGCTCGCCGCGGTCGCGTTCGGCCCGGCGCTGTTGCGCGGGCGGAGTGATGCCCTCGGCATTGCGCGCTTGCGCCAGCGCGGCCACCTGGGCCGTAGACACCTCGATCTGGTCCAGACTATAGATCTCCTGCATACCGCTACTGGCCAGTTGTACCAGCAACTGCTGTTTCAGCACCAGTTGGGCGATCACCTCACCAGGGCCATCGGGCGTCTGGACCCAGGCGCCCTTGCGGGGCAACTCGGCGCGCATGGTAACATACTGCTCGTGCTCATACGACAGGCAGCACAGCAGCCGGCCACAGACACCGCTGATCTTGCTGGGGTTCAGCGGCAGATCCTGATCCTTGGCCATTTTGATGCTCACGCGGGCGTAATCGGGGAGGAACGAGGCGCAGCAGAGGATGCGCCCGCACGGGCCAATGCCGCCGAGGAGCCTGGCCTCGTCGCGGGGGCCGATCTGCCGCAACTCGATACGGCTGCGGAAAGTGCGCGCCAGGTCGCGCACGAGCATGCGAAAGTCTACCCGCTTTTCGGCGGTGAAGTAGAAGGTCAGCCGTGAGCCATCGAAGCTGTACTCGGCCTTGACCAGTTTCATGGGCAGGCCGTGCTCGCGGACCTTCTCGGCGCAGCGGGCCAGCGCCTCATCGTGCCGGCTCTGCAACTGGCGCAGGCGCTCGAAATCGGCCGCTTCGGCGCGGCGCACCACCGGCTTCAGTTCGGCGACGATCTCCTCCTCCGGCACCTCACGGCGCTCGTGGGCCACGCGGGCCAGTTCCAGGCCGCGCACGGTTTCGACGATCACGTGCTCACCCGCGCGCACATCGAGGTCGCCCGGATCGAAGTAATAGACCTTGCCGCTATCCTTGAAGCGGATTCCAACAACAACAGGCATTGTGTTTCGATTGGTCAGGGAGGAGGGTTTTCGGAAGAGCTACGCCCTGCCGGACCCTCCCATTCGGCAGGGGCGTGGGGAAACCCGGTCTCCCCGCGTTCCTCCAACGGTCCTACGCCGGTCCAAGCACCTTGAAGGCCCGCACCAGGCGCTGGCGCCCCTTCAGGGCCAGTTCGCCCATGGCCTCGAGCCGAAAGCGATCGCCCAGCAGGCCAGCGGTGGCCTCGCCGATGAGTACACTGCCCGGTTCGGCCTGGCCCTCAAGGCGCGAGGCGGTGTTTACCGTATCGCCGATCACCGTGTACTCCAGGCGATGGCGCGTACCAAAGAACCCGGTGTACGCCGGGCCCGTGTTGACCCCGATGCGAATGGCGAAGGACCGGTCAGGCTCCCAGCGGTGCACCAGGCGCCGCTGCGCGGCCTGCATCTCCAGCGCGGCGGCCACCGCGCGAACGGCGTGCTGGTCGTCAGGCGGATCATCGGGCAGGCGAGGCGCGCCGAACAGGGCCATGATCCCGTCGCCGGTGTATTTGTCCACCGTGCCATTGTAGCGGAAAATCACTTCGGTCAATGCATGCAGGTACTCGTTGAGCAGGTCCTGCACCTCGCGGGGGGAGAGCCGTTCGGCGAGGGCCGTGAAGCCCTGGGCATCGGCGAAGAGCACGGTAACGATCTCTTCGCGGGCCTCCCAGAGCCGCCCGTGCTGGGCGATGTAGCGCGCGAGGGCCTGGGCCAGGTTGGGCGAGAGAAAGCGTTCCAGATTCTGGCGCAACTGCCCCTGAACGCGGAGTTCTTCGGTGAGGCGGGCGCGTTCAATGGCGACGGCGGCGAAGTTGGCGATGGCGACCACCAGGTCGCGATCGCGCTCGCTGAACTGTTCGCGACCGGGCGAGTCGAGCATAATCAGGCCGATGGCGTGCCCCTGCGCCATCAGCGGAACACACAGGGCCGAGCGGATGTTGGCGCTGATAATGCTCTCGGCGCCGGCGAAGTCGAGGCGCGCGTCACGGGTCAGCACCGCCTCGCCGCCGTGGAGGGCCTTGCGCACAATCGTGCTCGAGATGGCCACCTCGCCGGTGCCGGGAGGCACCACCACCCGTGGCACCAGTTCCTCGCCCCGGGCCAGCAGGAGCAGGCCCCGCTGGGCCGGCGCCACCCGCAGCACCTCCTCCATTACCCGCTCAAGCAGTTCGCGGTAATCCATCACCTGGGTCAGGCGCATGCCGATGGCGTAGAACTCCTGCAGATCGGCGGGCGCCAGGCGCTGTTCGGGGGCGCCCACCGCCTGCCCGTGCGAGGCCAGGGGAAAGTAACGGTTGTCATCCAGGACGACATCCTGGGCCGCGCGATCCTCGTAGCGCAGGTCGAAGGGGCCGATGCCGATCACGTCGCCGTCGTTGAGCGGCTCCTCCTTGAGCCTCAGGCGATTGACGGTGATGCCATTGCGACTGTTAAGATCGATCGCCCAGGCCTGATGACCGCGAAGTTCGATCCGCGCATGATGGCGCGAGACGATCGCATGGTTAAGCACAATGTCGTTATCGAGTTGCCGCCCGATGGTCAGCCCGTTCGCGCCCAGGGGAAAGATGCGCGGTTCGCCATTGATGACTACAGATACGCGCGCCATAGGCGCCTCCACGAAGCAAGTACGATGTGGCCCTGGCAGATGTACGCCGCTGCTCGACACGCGCGTGTGGCAGCCGTGCGACCGTCTGGCTCCGTAGGCCCCCGGCCATCTTCCACGAGATGGCCTGGATGAAACGGTTTGGATATTATAGCCTTTTCAAACCCTGGCGGCAAACCTGCGCCCGTCCCCATCAGGGCTGATGCAACGTCTGCCTCCGGCGGGGGATGGGGGCGTTCATCCAACCCGACGCGACTGCAACCGGTTCGCGTAGAGTGGAGGCAACGTCCGCCTCCGGCGGGGGATGGGGGCGGCGACATCGCCCGATACGGTCTTGTTGCAGTGATTCTGGCGGCTGTGCCGCCAGAATCACTGCAACAACCAGGTTTGGGGCTTGCCCCATAGGACGTTGCACAAGCCCTGCCGTCCCGATAGGGTCCCATCTTCTGACCAGGTTACCGCAGAGGACGCGAAGGGGCGCGGAGAGTTGCCACAGCCGCCGATCGCTGCGTGCTCCGCCATAAACCAGTGCGCCCCGGGCCGGTGTGCTATAATCCCCACGCGGAGCAGGCACAGGAATGCGCGGTATGGAGCGGTTCGAGGTTCGCACCGAACAGTTCGGTCTCGTGGATGGCGCCAACCAGGCGCCTGCCGAACTGATCAGCGCGGCGGAAGGCGCCGACCCCCAGGCGCTGGAGGCGCGCAAGGGCCGGCTGTATCTGGTCGTGGAGGCCGACGGCGATGGCGCCCGTGGCGTCGCGGCGTGCAAGCTGGCGCTGCGGGTATTTCGCCGCGCATTCTACGACGACCAGAGTTTCAGCGTGACGGCGGCGCTCCGGGCGGCGCTGCGGGCAACCAACAAGGCCCTCTACGAACACAACTTCAACCTCCCCGCGACCGAGCGCGTCACCGTGGGATGCACCGCCGCGGTGCTGCGCGAGGGAACGCTGTATGTGGCCCAGGTGCAGCCCACCCAGGCCTACGTTCTGAGCGAAGGCCGTCTGCGGGCCTTGCCGGCCCATCCCGTCTGGGACCCGGCGGCGGTGAGCGCGGCGCTGTTCGCGCGGTCGGGCGCGCTGGGGGCCAGTCTGTTCATCGAGCCGGAGTTGTTCCGCTGCCCGCTGCGGGCGGGCGAAGGGGCGATCATCTGCTCCAGCGCCTTCGCCGGGCTGCTCAATCGTGCCGACCTTGAGGCCCTTTTGCGCCCCGGCAATGCCGGGGTAACCGCCGCGCAACTCAAGGAACGGGTGCTGGCGGCAGGTTTGACCACCGCCCACGCGCTGATTCTCACGGTCGAACCCGCACCTCGCCGGCGCCCCGCGGGGAGCCTGTGGCGTTCGGACGGCGCTGCGGCACAGCCGGACGGTCCGCAAGCTGCGACTCCCTGGTTCAGCGGGTTGGCCCGGCGGTTGGGATGGCGTCGCCCGCCAGTGGCCCCGGCGCCTGAACCGGCCCCTGATCCCCTCTACACTATGCCCGCCCAGCCGACGCACTCCCCGGCGCCACCGTCGCGTCCGGCGCCCCTCGATGTCGGCGAGAGCCTCGATGAGCGCTACGCGCGCAGCCGCGAACAACCGGAACGCGCCCCTCTGCGGCCCGAGAATTTGCCCCCGTCGGTGTTCCTGGGCGAAGCGGATCCCGCCGAGGGGGGCCCGCGGCGCATCGATCTGGCCGATACGGAGGCGATCAGCCAGGGGCGGCCCTACCAGCCCCGCTACATCCACCGTCCCCTCGTGGATATGACCTGGCAGGAGCGGCTGGCGCTGCCCTTCCACCGCCTGCGTATCGCGGTTGATGAGCGCCTGCATCGCCCCCGTGCCCGCCGGCCCGCGCCGCCGCGCCCCATCCCGCGCCGCCACGGCCTCTCCTATCGCCGCGCGCGCCCACCCTTTCCCTGGGCCTTGCTGGCCATCCTCTCCCTGGTCATCGCCGCGCTGGTGATCTATGGCATCACCCTGACCCGCCAGAATGATCAGCAGGTTGTCCTGGCCTACTTCGCCGCTGCCGACGAGCGCCTCAACCAGGTGCGCGCCGCGCCTTCCGATGGGGCGGCCCTCGAAGCGCTGGAACTGACCCGCCAGGCCATCGAGCAACTGCGCGCCAGCCCCGGTGTCACCGATACCAATCCGCCCCTCTGGTTACGCTACCAGGAGTTGCAGCGCGAGTATGAACGCGCCCTGGCCGCCATCCAGCGGCTGACCTTTTTTGATGATCCGGTTGTGCTCGCCACCCTGCCCACCGGGCGCTTCGCCGATGTGATCGTACCGCCCCCTGTCGGGGCCGTTACCGATACCACCGCACTGGAAGCGTCACGGTTCCTCTACGCCCTCGATACCGACCAGCGCGCCGCCCGGCTCTACCGCCTGCCCCGTGATGGCGGCACGCCCGTGCCCTACCTCAGCCCCGGGCAACCTGTGGGCAGCGCTGTCGTCGGCGCGCTGCGGGCGGCTGTCTGGCGCATCGATCAGGTGGTGGCCGTGGATCAGGCCCCCACCGGTGCCGGGTACTACTTCCGCACCGGCGGTAACTGGAACTACTCCCGGCTCGGCGCCAGCGAGATCTGGACCACCCGCGACCGCCTCGATGTTGAGGAGTACGCCGGGAATCTCTACGTCTGGGGCGCCCAGCCCAATGAGGTCCTGCGCTACCGCTCGGGCAGTTTCGGCGATCCGCCTGATTACTGGCTCGACCCGGCCAGCATCGCCGAGGTGGATCTGAGCACGGTGGTGGATATGAGCGTGGACGGCAGCATCTACTTGCTCCGTTCCAACGGGGCCGTGCTGGTCTTTAGCCAGGGCCAACTGGTCGGCGAGGTGACGCCTGAGCCGATCACGCCGCCGCTTACCAGCGTGACGCGCTTCTTCGTCACCGGCAATGGCCCGGAGAATGGCCACTTCTTCTTGCTTGATACGCTCGGCGAACGGATCATCCAGATGGAAAAGGTCTCCGGCAAGATCATCCAGCAGATGAAAGCCCGTCCCGATGGCGACCTGCAACTGGCCGAACTGGCGGGGATCGCGGTTGACGATGGCGGCGCGCGCCCGATTCTTTACCTGGCCAATGCCGGACAGATCGTGCGCGCCGAACTGCCGCCACCGCCACGGCCCTTCCGGGAAACTGCTCCGCCGGGGTAATGCTGTAGCGCCACCTTCTCAAAGAGGAGGGTCCGGGAGGGCTTAGTACTCTGTGCACTACGTTTTTCGGTACCTCCGCCTCCTCCCCAACCCTCCCCCGCCGGGGGAGGGAGTCTGGCGCCTCCAACGGGGGAGGTTGGGAGGGTGGCGGACATGCCACGAAACGCACTTTACAGACTACCTGGCCCTCCATGGACACGCTTACGACAAACGCGGAGAAACCTGGTTTCCCGCGCCCCCGCCTATGGGTTCGCCGGCCCGCCACCAGGTATTGACATGAGATCACCACGCGCCTGGCTGTTCCCCCTGCTCCTGGTCATCCTGCTGGTGCTGCCGGCCTGCGGGGCCGAACTTTCCGAGGAGGACCTGGTGGGCCGGGGCGGGCCCACGCCGCAGGCCGCGGTTGAGAGCTTCCTTGCCACGCTAAATGAGGCGCTGCAGGCCGACCTGGCGGACGAAACCGCGCGCCGGGGTTGGGCCGAACGCCTGGCCAGTTACTTCGCCCCCAGCGAGCGGGCCGACCAGCGCATCGTCTTCAGCCGCATGCTCGCCACCTACGTCCAGAGCGCCGCCCGCCCGGTCTACGGCAGCACGGCCACGGTGCAGATTACCTACACCGGCGCCGAGGTGATCGAACGGCAGGGCGACCGGGCCGTGGTACGGGTGGTTGACGGGCAGGTGACGCTCCAGTGGCTCGATCGTGAGGGCCAGGTGGTGCGCGAACGCACCAGCGCCCTCGCCGTGCTCATGGGCCGGACCGATGGCTTTCCGGTGGTGCGCGTCGGGGGAACCTGGTTCATCACCGAGGGGTGAGCCTGGTTGTGGAGGTGTGGAGGTGGGGAGGTGGGGAGGTGTGAGGGTGTGGAGGATGAACTAAACATCTCCACATCTCTACATCTCCACATCTCCCCACCTCCACACCTCCCCCAGGCGATGCATCGTCCCCCGCAGGGCCGGGTAGACCCCGGTGTAGGCGGCATAGCACTCGGCGTAGCGCCGGGCGCGTTCCGGGTCAGGTTCGGTGATGCCCGCCACCCGCACCCCGTGACGCACCGCCTCGGCGACATCGGCGAAGCGGCCGGCCCCCACTCCCGCCAGCAGCGCCGCGCCGTGGGCCGGCCCCTCCTCGGCGGCGAGGGTTTGCACCGGAACGCCATACACGTCGGCCTGTAGTTGCAGCCAGAAGGCGCTCTTCGCCCCGCCGCCGGTGGCGCGGATCTCGGTAATCGGCGTACCCAGGGCGCGCATGATCTCCAACCCCTCGCGCATGGCAAAGACAACCCCCTCCATCACCGCGCGGGCCATGTGGCCCAGACCGTGACGGCTGGTCAGGCCCACCCAGGCCCCACGGGCCAGCGGGTCGAGGTGGGGGGTGCGCTCGCCGGTGAGATAGGGCGCGAAGAGCAACCCCTCGGCGCCCGGCGGGGCGCCCGTCGCCAGTTCGACCAGCCGCGTGTAGCTCAGATCCGGAGCGATGGCCCGCAGCGTGTCGCGCAGCCACTGGAAGGCCCCGCCGGCGCTGAGGACCACGGCCATCAGGTGGTAGGCCCCCGGCACGGCATGGCAGAAGCCGTGGAGCCGCCCCTGTGGATCGAGCGCCGGAACGTCGCTGTGGGCGAAGAGCACCCCCGAGGTGCCAATCGAACTGCTCACCACCCCGGCGCGGATCACGCCCGCGCCCACCGCTGCCGCGGCATTGTCGCCACCCCCGGCCACCACCGGCAAGCCGGCGGGCAGGCCCAGGTCGGCGGCCACGTCGGGACGCAGGCCCCCCGTGACCTCCGGCCCCTCGTAGACGCGCGGTAGCCAGGCGCGGGGGATCTCCAGGGCCTCGAGCACCTCCTGGCTGTAGTCGCGGGCGCGCAGGTCGAGCAGCAGCGTGCCGGCGGCGTCGGACGCATCGGTGGCCGCCTCGCCGGTGAGCAGCAGCCGGATGTAGTCCTTCGGCAGCAGCACGCGGGCGATACGGGCGTAATGCTCCGGTTCCTCGGCCCGCAGCCAGAGGATCTTGGGCGCCTGGAAGCCGGTCAGGGCGGGATTGCCGGTGATGGCGACCAGGCGCTCGGCGCCGACGCGCCGGGTGATCTCGGCGCAGGCCGCCGCGGTGCGCTGGTCGTTCCAGAGGATCGCCGGGCGGATCACCTGATCGGCGGCGTCGAGGAAGGTCGCGCCGTGCATCTGCCCGGTGAGGCCAAGGGCCGCCACCGCCGCGCCGCGCACCCCGCCCCTGGTCAGCACGGCGCGCAGGGCCTCACGCGCCCCGCGCCACCAGTCGGCGGGGTCCTGCTCGCTCCAGAGGGACCGTGGCTGGCTGAGGGGGTATTCCGCCGTTGCCGTGGCGCGCACGCGGCCCTCGGCATCCGCCAGCGCCGCCCGCGCGCCCGAGGTGCCCAGGTCGAGACCGAGCAGGTAACTCATCGTACCCCCAGCAGCAGATCGATGGTCAACTGGTCGAGGCGCTCGTAGGCCAGCCCCCGCGCCCCCAGGGCTGCCCGGTCGAAGGCGCGGGCCTTGAGCGCGCTGGCGTGCTCGCGGCTGTAGGCAACCGGCCCCTGGTCGCCGGCGTTGATCTCGGCCAGCAGGGCCTGGATCTCGGGGTCGGCGTTCCAGCGCCGCGCCTTCTCCTTGAGGATCAGATAGGTGCGGATGCACCCACGGGCAAAATCCTTGACCCCTTCAAGATCCTCGGTGCGATAGGCGTGGGCGTCAAACTGTCGCGGGCCATCAAAGCCCACGTCCTCCAGAAACTTCACCAGAAAGAAGGTGGCCTTTAGATTGGCCGAGCCGAACCGGAAATCCTGATCGTAGCGCCCGATCACCTGGTCGTTCAGGTCAATATGGAAGAGCTTGCCAGCCTCCCAGGCCTGGGCCACGCCGTGGAGCACGTTCAGGCCGGCCATGGTCTCGTGGGCCACCTCGGGGTTGACACCGACCATCTCGGGGTAGTCGAGGGTGGCGATAAACGCCAGCACATGGCCCACGGTCGCCAGGTAGATGTCGCCACGCGGCTCGTTGGGCTTGGGTTCGAGGGCGAAGCGCAGAGGGTAGCCCTGGTCCCTGACGTAGGCGCAGAGGTAATTGATCGCCTCGCGGTAACGCTTGAGGGCCTCGCGCGGGTCCCTGACGGCATCGGTCTCCGTGCCCTCGCGGCCACCCCAGAAGATGTACAACTCGGCCCCGCACTCCACCCCCAGATCAATGCCGCGCATGGCCTTCTGCAGGGCGTAGGCGCGCACCTGGGGATCATTCGCGGTAAAGGCCCCGTCCTTGAAGGCGGGGTCGCTGAACAGGTTCGTCGTCGCCATGGGCACGACGAGGCCGGTGGCCTCCAGGGCGGCCTTGAAGTCGCGCACGATGCGGTCGCGTTCGCCGGGGGTTGCGTCAATCGGTACCAGGTCATTATCGTGAAAATTGATCCCGTAGGCGCCGACCTCGGCCAGCAGGTGCACGAGGGTCACCGGATCGAAGCGCGGGCGCACCGGCTCGCCGAAGGGATCGCGCCCGGGGTTGCCCACCGTCCAGAGGCCAAAGGTAAACCTATCCGCAGCCGTGGGAGCGTAGGTCATAGTGAGATCCTTTACTGGCGCATTCGGCAAGTTCTCGAAGGGGAGGGTGGTCGCTTGCAAGAGGGGAAACCCGGGTTTCCCCACCCCCTGCCCGAGGGAAGGGTCCGGCGCACCTGGCAACGTTGCAATCGCCCTGGAGGCTGCGCCTCCCCGCGCCCCTCCGTCGTAGCCGTATTGTACAATGCAAGAAGGATTGCGCCAGCGTGCTTTCCCGGCGGGCGAGGGCGCGGGGAAACCCGGTTTCCCCGCCTTCCAGCAGGCGTCGGGGTGCGTAACACTCCCCGAGGAGAGAAGGGTATGACCACGACAGAGGAGGAGCGTCCGCGGACGGTACTGGTGGTGGTGGCCCACCCCGACGACGCGGAGTTCGGCTGCGGCGGCGCGATCGCCGCCTGGGTGCGCGAGGGGTGGGAAGTGACCCTGGTGATCTGCACCGACGGCGCCTCGGGCGGCCCCGATGACGCCACCGATGTCGGCCCCGAGGCCCGGCAGCGCATTTCACAATTGCGTAAGGCCGAGCAGCAGGCCGCCGCCGCCGTGCTGGGCATCAAGGAGGTGGTGTTTCTCGACTTCCCCGACGGCCTGTTGCTGCCAACGCTGGAGCTACGCCGCGAGATTGTGCGCCAGATCCGCCGCACCCGCGCCTACCGCGTCGTCTGCCAGTCGCCGGAGCGAGCCTGGACGCCGAACTATTCCCTCGGTCGCTTTCACCCCGACCACCTGGCGGCGGGCGAGGCCACCATCGCCGCGGTCTACCCCGCCGCCCAGAATGGCTGGGACTTTCCCGAACTGCTCGCCGAGGGGCTGGCCCCCAGCCGCGTGCGCGAACTCTTCGTGATGGGCGCGCCCCATCTGAACCATGCGGTGGACGTGTCGGAGACCTTCGAGACCAAACTGGCCGCCCTGCGGTGCCACGTCAGCCAGCTTGGGGAGGACCAGAGCGAACTGGCCGAACGGCTGCGCACCTGGTCGCGGGAGCGCGGCGAAGCCTTCGGCCTGCCCCTGGCCGAAACCTTCCACCGGGTGGA
This sequence comes from Chloroflexaceae bacterium, assembly GCA_034431835.1. Taxonomy (GTDB): domain Bacteria; phylum Chloroflexota; class Chloroflexia; order Chloroflexales; family Chloroflexaceae; genus JACAEO01. Next base: position 15,303 of record DAOUDA010000293.1, read on the forward strand.
GAATTGAGTGTGGAGGGTGCGGCCACCCGCCGCGAGGGGTTCAGGGGCCGACAGAACACCCGAGCGAACACCGCCGCTCCCGCAGTGGGACGCCCCAACGCCTGGCTCGGCGCTCCCCGCTCCCGCAACGCGGGAGCGGGGCAGGGGGTGAGGGTGAACCGGCGCATCCCCATGCCATACTCTGTATCTGCGCGCATGCGTGCTGTCCGCCCCTGAACCCTTGAGGCAGGGGCGTGGGGAAACCGGGTTTCTCCAACCCTGCTCCAAACCACCAGGCGAGGCGGCCGTGGCCTGCGGCCTGCAGATTTCCCTTTCCGTTACGGCGCGACGTCGTCGCGCCGTACCGGAAAGGGTCTGGAGGGGCTTTGCCCCTCCAGACCCCGCTACAAGGAGAATTCTCTTCGTAGTACTATAGCGTTTCTCGAAAAGATTGACCTGCAACGATAGTAGCGCGAGCGCAGCGAGCCACCCTGCTCAGTGTCCTCAGTGGATCAAGCATTCCGGTCAGTGCTCTAAGGATTCAACTGCACGGTCTCACCGCTGGTTTGAAAGATCACCCGCTCGGCGATATTGGTCGCCCGGTCGGAGATGCGCTCCAGATTGTGAGCGATGAAGAGCAGATCGGCGCCCCGCGGGGCGTGATCCTTATTGTGCGCCAGTGCCTCGCCGATGACGGCGATCACCTTATCGTAGAGCTGGTCAACCTGCTCTTCCTTGGCGCCGAGCGTATGGGCCAGATCCGCGTCGAGGTCGGCAAAGGCGGCGAGGGCCTGCCGCAGCGTCTCAACAACGAGCGCGCCGAGGTTGAGCAGTTCAGGCGGCGGCTCGAGGGTCGGCGGGCCGTCGGGGCCGATGACGAACTGGGCGATGCCCTTGGCGTAATCGCCGATGCGCTCCAACTCGCTCGCCACGGCAATGGCCGACAGAATGCCGCGCAGGTCGCGCGCCACCGGCTGCTGGGTAGCGATGAGCAAGAAGGCGTGCGACTCGAGGGTCTGCCGGGCCTGGTTGACGCGGAGATCCGCCGTCCGGACCTCGCGGGCCAGTTCCAGATTGTTGGTTTCCAGGGCCTCGAGGGCCCGCGTTATCGCCGTTACGACCAGGTGACCGAGGCTGACCACCTCGTTGTGAAGCGCCAGGAGTTGATCATCGTAATGCTGCCGGACGCGCATGGCACACCTCCTTGTGTGGCATGGGGACGATGCCTGCTACCAGTATAATCCCTGCGTTCGGCCTGGAAGGATAAGAGGCGGCTACAATCGGCGCGGGTGCCGCTACCGTTGTTGCGCCGCTACCGTTGTTACCGTTGTTACGTCCTCGCCGGACCGGCCCCGTTGCTGCGCTCCAGGGGGCCATGCCAGATCGTCTGGCCGTCGCTGTACATCGCGGCGCGCACAATGTCGGCAATGGTCTTTTCATCCAGACGGGGCAACTCTCCCATGTCGCGCAACTCTTCGAGGATGCGCCTGACGGTGCGGGCGCGCACCGCGGCCTCGGCCACACCCCGGGTCTGGATGCCTATCGCCTCGATTGTCGCCTGATGCCGGGCCTCGGCGACCTCACCGTCCCTGTTCCGGGTCTTGCGCTTGATCAACTCTGGATCAATCGCAATCGACTCGAGCACGATCTCGCGCACCTCGATCCCCCAGTCAAGAGCGGTGGCGCGCAGGCGATGCAGCAACTGTTCGGCCAGGCGCCGCCGGTTCAGGCTCAGGGCGTAGGGGTCGTTCTCAGGCGTCGGGCGATCGGGGTTGCCGGGGGCCAGCGGTTCCACGCGCCGCCGGTCGTGAGCGGCCATCTCCGCAGGCCACTCCCACACCACGTCGCGGAGGCGGTCGTCCAGCAAGGTGCTCATCAACACCTGCAGCACCCGGCCCCACAACTCCGGGTCGCTCTCGCTCAACCCCTCGCGCGTCTGCAGGTCTCTGATCACCTGGTACAGGTTGACCGAGGTTTCGTAGCAGGTGAGCGCGTCCGTCACCTGGTACACGCACCGCACGCGCACCCGTTGAATAGGATTCAACCATGCGGTGCGCGTGTCAAAGTTTTCGACCTCGTGCTCGAAGAGCAGGGGGTAGGCCGGCATGCGCGCCAGGGTCTTGTACAGACCGGGAACGTGCCAGAACCCGCGATCGTGGATCATGTCCAGGGCGCCGAAGAGATCGCGGCGCACGCTGGCCACGTGTGGTTCGCGGGGGATCCACTTGATAAAAAAGGCGAAGGTGAGCAGGAGGGCGGCGGGGAGAAACACCCGCAGCGTATCCCAGAGCCCCCCGTCCACCCGATACCGAGCCCAAGGCTCGCGCGCAGCCAGGAAAGCAGGAACAGAATGATCAGCAAGACGATCAGCAGCGAGCGACGGAGTGGGCTCATTCGGAATGCTCCTGAAACAAGCGTTCGTATTTCGAAAAGCGCCCGTTTCGTTACCGCGAAAATTCATGTTGATTAAGCTGTATTATACGCAAAAGATTGTGCATGTCTAAAGGCATTGTGATGTAAAAATAGTAAGCTCCGGGAGGGTTTAGTAATTTGTGAACCAGGTTTCCGTGCCTTTCCGCCCACCCTCCCAGCCTTCTCAGGTGTAGGCTTTTCCGGCACATCCTCGCGTCGCATTCGCCATCTGGGGCACTGGGACGCCCAACTCCCCCCTCTCCACCGTCGGTGGAGAGATTCTCACATGGGTGTCAAGCGGCAAGCGCCGCTTTCGAGGATGCTTTGCGCGGATCAACGGGTT
>DAOUDA010000294.1:0-11722 GCA_034431835.1 Chloroflexaceae bacterium
TGCGTACCCACCGCCCGATGAAAACCGGCCCGCGTCCGGCCGCCGCGTGCTGCGGCCCTATCGGCTATCGGCTATCGGATTTTCACGTTAGGCTTCTTCGGAGGGCTTCGACCTCCCAGATCTTCCCATCGGTTGGCGGCGCATCTGCTGGCCCCGTATCAGCTATTCGTCATCATGACGAAATTTCGATGGAAGAAGTTCCCCGGCGCGGAGAATGTCGCGCAGGCGGGCGCGGCCCCGGCTCAGGCGCGACTTGACCGTCCCGAGCCTCGCGCCGGTGATCTCGGCGATCTCCTCGTAGGCCAGTCCCTGCAGATCGCTGAGGATCACGACGACGCGCTGGTCGTCGGGCAACTGGGCCAACCCCTGCTCGATGGCGCGGGCCAGTTCGTGGCGCAGCGCGGTTTCATCGGGTGATTCGCTCGGATCGGCGAGGTAGGACAGGGGACCGCTGTCGCTCTCGTCGGTGGCGTTGAGGGACACAGCGGGCCGGCGCTTACGGGCGCGCAGGGTATCGTGGCAGGCGTTGGTAGCGATGCGCAGCAGCCAGGCGCGGAACACGCCGCCGCGAAAGCGGGGGAGGTTGCGGTAGGCGGCGATGAAGGTTTCCTGGGTGACATCGGCGGCGGAGTCGGCGTCGCCGAGCATGCGGTAGCAGAGGTTGTAGACCCGCGCTTCGTACAGCCGCACGAGTTGATTGAACGCCTCGACGTCTCCCCGCTGCCCGGCTTCGACGAGGCGCGCTTCTTCACTGGCCATAGCGCGGCGACGCTCCCGCTGTGTTCCCTGCCGGACCTCATTATAGCAGAGGCCGCCCGTCGCGCCCGTGGCGTTTTCCACTCGCCGAGCCGGTGAGCGACCTGGGTATACCTACCTTCATGTTAGACGTACGAACGGAACGGCGCGCAGGCGCGCCCGCTGGAACAGATAGTCGCCGTGCCGGCGCAGGCTCACCAGGCGCAGGCGCGGCGCGGCCCCGGGAGCAAAGGCCACGCCTTCGACCAGCGAGGGGCGCGCGGGGGCGGGGGCCGTCCGGTTGCCGATGATCACCGGACTGCTGGTGGTGAAGACCTCGTCGATCAGGCCGGCGGCGAGCAGCGCGCCGTAGACCCTGGCGCCCCCCTCGCTGAGGAGGGTGCGCGCGCCCCAGTGCTGCCGCAGGTGCCGCGCCAGGTCCGCCAGGTCCACCCGGTCGCCCGGAGTGACGTGGTAGGCAATGTGGGGCAGGCCGTCAAGGGCGGCGCGCGCCCGTTCCATTCCGGCCATAGAGGTGGCGATGAGGGTCTGCTGGCCAGGCACGCGCAACGCCGCGGCGTCGGCAGGAAGATCGCCGCTGCCAGTGATGACTACGAAGATCGGCAATGGGGCGCGGCCCTCGGCGGCGCGCAGGGCATCGAAGGCCGGACGATCGGCGGGAAAGGTTGCCCAGTGCGTCCAGCGGTGCCGCGGAGCCGCGCGCAGGGTGCCGGCGCCGGTGAGGATGGCGTCGGCGCGTGAGCGGAGCAGGGCCATGAGCCAGGTGTCGTGGGGCGCGTTCAGGCTCACCGGGGCGCCGCTGGATCGTCCCGGCTCGTCGAAGGAGATCCGCCCGTCGTGGGAAACGACGAAGTTGGTGTAGACGTAGGGGCGCTCGTCGGAGGGGTCGAGCAGGCGCCAGTCGCCGCCGTAGATGGCGCGAAACGCCTCCGGCAGACCGGGGCCGGAGGCGTCATCGTCATCGAAGAGCAGGGTGTAGGCGGCGCCAGGGCCGCGCGGTTCACGCATCATTCGACGAAGTGCGCCAGGGGGTAGGGGGGCAAACGGCAGGGCCGCGCCCGGCGGGCAGGGACGTGGGCAGCGTGCCTCGCTCTGGAAGGACCTGTAAGGGGTGCGCGCATCCGCAGCGCGGGAACCCCGCACCCAGCCACGGACCCGACGGGACCCATCGGCGTGAGGCGGGCGCCGATGGAATGTTGCCTCGATAGTGTGCACATCCTACCGAACACGTTCGCACCGCAGAGGGCGCGGAGGGCTTCAAAATGTTCACCCTCTCCGTTCCTCTGCGCGCTCTGCGGTACTTCTGAACAGGTACGTTGCCTCCCAATCACAGGGGCGCCACGTCGCCGATGCGTGTGACCCCGGCGACGAGGTGCTGCCCGGGCGACAGCATCAGGTGCACCGCGTCGCGCTGCACGTAGAGATCGGCGCGGGCGCCGAAGCGCACCGTGCCCAGGCGCGCGCCGGCCTCGACCCGCTCGCCCGGCTGCACCCGGCAGAGAATGCGCCGCCCCAGCGGGCCGGCCACCAGCGCGACCAGGATCGGCCCCCACTCGGTGTCGAGGCCGATGTACACGCGGGTGTTGCGATCACCCGCCTCGGGATCGCTCGCGGGCCGGTACTCGCCGCTGACCTGCTCGACAACGCGCACCGTCCCCGCAAGCGGGCTACGGCAGACCGGCACATCGAACGGCGGGATCGCCACGACCAGGCGCAGGCAGTCCGAATGGATGAAACGGTGCTCGTACACCTCCTCCAACCGCAAGAGCACGCCGTCAGCGTGGGCGAACAGCGCCCCGGGCTCGTTGGGGGTCGTTCGATCCGGATCGCGGTAGAGGGCCGCGGCCAGCGCGGTCAGCGCCAGGGGCACCGGGGCCAGGCGCGGGCGCAACCCGAGCGCCAGGCCGGTGAGGCCAAGCCCCAGGCCCAGGAGCGGCGTGGCCTCCGGATCAAGGCCGGGGATGGGTGAGTGGCGATCTCTGGATACGGTCTGCTCTTCCATAGGTGGGCAGGATGGGAGATGGGGGTCTGCCGTGACGGCCCGATCGACCCGCCTGGCGGTGCGACCGGACGCGTTCGCGCGGATGGACCCGGACCATAGGTAATACTCGAGGATTGTAGCATGGGCGCTGGCGCGGCGCAACCGGCTGAGGCGGGCGCTTCTGCTATAATGAACAAAGTGAAAATAATCTGCCCGGTACGATGACATGTTGAATCCGTTTCAGGCCCCTGGGAAGGCCCTGCGTGACCTCTTCGACGACGTTTTCTTGCTCCTGGTCTGCAATCTGATCTGGGCAACGATGAGCCTGCCGCTGTGGGCGCTTGCCCTGGGCGCGCTGGCTCAGGGGGCGCCGCTGGCGGGGTTGCTGGCCGGGGTGCTGGGGGCCCTTCCGGCCGGCCCGGCCAATGCCGGGCTGTTCTACGTCGCCCATCGCGTGACCGATGGCCGGGCCACGAAGATCGCTGATTTCTTCGCCGGCATGCGCCTGTATCTTCGCCCCACGCTCCTGATCACCCTCATCGCCTCCGGCGGGGCGCTGCTGATCATCTTCAATCTTGGCTTCTACCTGGGTATGAGCTCGATCCTGGGCGGCCTGCTCCTCGGTCTCTGGCTGTACCTCTTGTTGTTCTGGCTCGGCCTGGCGCTCTATGCCTACCCATTGATTATGCTCCAGGAAGTCCCCGCCCTGCGCTTGATCGGGCGCAACGCCTTGCTGCTATCCGTCAGCCGCCCGATCGACACTGTTGTGACCCTCTTCCTTATGGCGGTCGTGCTGGTGATCAGCCTGATCCTGGTTGTGCCCATGGTGCTGATTACCCCCGCGTTCTTTGCCGTCTGGGCCACCTGCGCTACCCGCGCGCTGATCGCCGACGCCCGCCGCCGGCGCGAGGAGGCCGAGGCCCGCGCAGCCGGCCCGCCTCCCGCCGAGGAACGCGGCCGTAAAGGGCAGGTGCGCCCCAAGTAGGGGGAACGCGTGGCGCCTGGATAGAGAGGGTCCGGGAGGGCGAAGCCCTCCCAGGAACGCTCGTTCCTCGGTCGTTTGAAGGAGCGTGGGGAAACCTGGTTTCCCGCCCCCTGCCTGCGGGGAGGCCGGGCGGCGGAACGCCAACCGGCGTCCAACCCGTGAACCAGAAAGCCTCCAGTACGACAACGAGACTCCGTCTCGGCGGAAGTGGCAGGGGCCTCGTCCTTTCGAGCTTCTCCTACAACGAGGAGTTTCCCTGATAATACCAAAATCCGAAATCCACGATCCAAAATAAGGAGTGACGCGATGCTCACGCGACGGATCATCCCCTGTCTCGACGTAAAGGCCGGACGGGTGGTGAAGGGCGTTTCCTTCGTCAACCATCGTGACGCGGGCGACCCCGTGGCCCTGGCCGCGGCCTACGACGCCGCTGGCGCCGATGAACTGGTGTTCTACGACATTACCGCCTCGAGCGACGAGCGGGCGATCATGGTCGAGGTGGTCGAACGGGCCGCGGCGCAGGTCTTCATTCCGCTGACGGTCGGCGGCGGGTTGCGCACGGTCGAGGATATGTACCGCATGCTCCGCGCCGGGGCCGATAAGGTGTCCATCAACACCGCGGCGGTGCTCAACCCGCAGTTGATCGAGGACGGCGCGAAGCGCTTCGGTAGCCAGTGCATCGTGCTTTCGGTGGACGCGCGGCGCGTGAGCGCCCCTGGCGAGCCGCCGCGCTGGGCGGTCTTTACCCATACCGGGGCCGATCCCCGGCCCACTGGCCTCGACGCGATCGAGTGGATCCGCCGTGGCGTCGAGCTGGGCGCGGGGGAGATCTGCATCAACAGTATGGACGCCGACGGCCAGAAGACGGGCTACGATCTGGAGTTGCTGCGGGCGGTGAGCGCGGCGGTCCCCGTGCCGGTGATCGCCTCTGGCGGGGCGGGTACGCCCGAGCATATGTACCAGGGCATCGCCGAGGGGCGCGCCGATGCGGTGCTGGCGGCCTCGATCTTCCACTTCGGGGAGTACACCATCGCCGATGTGAAGCGCTACCTTGGCGCGCGGGGCATTCCCGTGCGCGAATAGGCGCGCCTGGCCCGCTTACTCCCTCCGGCAGGGCGGTGGGGAAACCGGGTCGCCGCAGGACGTAACCCGGAGGCTCGCGTTACGGGCCATCGTCCGGCAGGCAGGGGGTGGGGAACCCTGCTTTCCTCGCCTTATCTCCAAACGACCGTCAATCGGTTTGCGCCAGTCTCTTCACCACCACCAGCGTCACATCGTCGAAGGGCGGCTGGCCCTGCCCGTGTTCGTCCACCGCGGCGCCGATGGCCTCGACGATGGCCGTGGCCGGTTCGTCGTGGCGCGCGGCGATCAGCGCCCGCAGCCGCTCGAGGCCGAAGGCTTCCAGGCGCTCATCAACCGCCTCGGTCACGCCGTCGGTGTAGCACACCAGCACGTCCCCCGGCGCAAGCCACAGCTCAGCTTCGGTAAGCCTGATCGACTCCAGGACGCCGAGGGCGATGCCTGGTGCGCGGAGTTCGACGAAGGTCCCCTCGGCGGCGCGGTAGAGCAGCGGCGGGTTGTGACCGGCGCAGGAGTAGTGCAAGCGCCCGCTCGCGGGCTCCAGGAGGCCATAAAAGATGGTGACGAACATGCCCGCCTCTGAGTCGCGGGTGATCCAGCGGTTGGCCCGTTCCAGGGCCAGGGCCGGTGGCGAGCCATCGAGGGCCGCGGCGCGTACCAGCGAGCGGGCCAGGGCCATAAAGATGGCCGCGGGCACGCCTTTGTCGCTCACATCGGCGATGACGAAGCCCAGCAGCGCCGGTGGCGCCGGGTCTGCGAGGGCGGCCGTGGCGACCGGGGGGGCGCCCGCGTCGCCGGTCAGGCGCCCGGCTGCCTCGCGCCCGGTCACGCTTTCGTTCTCCTCGGCCCTCCTGTCGCGAGGCAAGGGCCAGAAGTCGTAGAAGTCGCCGCCGACCAGGCGCGCCGAGCGATAGCCGGCGGCGATCTGCCAGCCGGGCAGCGCCGGAGCGCGGGCGGGGAGCAGGGCGTGCTGGATGTCGCGGGCCACTTTCAGTTCTTGTTCGAGCAAGGCAGCCTGTTCGGCCTCACGGGCCAGCAGCAGGCTCTCGAGGGCCGCCGCCAGTTGCCCCGCCGCGCCGGTGCAGAGGTTGCGCCGGCGCTCGTCGAGGGCCGGGTCGCTGGCGTCATGGTCAAGCACCAGGACGCCCAGGAACCCGCTGCGGGTCGCCAGCGGCATAGCTACCAGGCTGCCGCTGCCGGCCAGGCCGATCAACTGCGGCCAGAGAGAGGCCCGCCTGCCCGCGTCGGGCAGGCTGATCAGCCGGGGTCCATCGGCGACCGCGGCGGCGCGCAGGGCCGCCAGCAGCGGCGCGTCGCGCAGGGCGATCGGCTGGGCGCCGAACTGCCGCGCCCGCTCGCGGCCCAGGCCGTAGGTCGCGCCAGGCCGAAAGACCTGTTCGCTCTCGTTCCACAGCAGCACGTGGCAGCGGGGCGCGCCGATCAGCAGGGGCGCCAGGCGCGTAGCGGCGGCAAGCAGGTTATCCACCTCCTCGCAGCCGCTGAGATTCGCCGCGACCTGCAAGAGGGCGTTGAGGGTCCAGGCTTCTTCTTGCTGGGCGCGGTAGGCATTGGCGCTCTCGATCGCCGCGGCGGCCTGGTCGGCGATCAGCGAGAGCAGGCGCAGGTCGTTGGCGTTGAAGGCGCGGGGCGCGTAGCTTTGCACCGAGATCGAGCCAATGACCCGCTCGCCGGCGATCAGCGGCACGTAGACGCCCGAACGCGGCGGGCGGTCGCTCTGGTAGCGCGGGCGGGCCGGCAGCAGGTCCATCTCGCGGGTGAAATCCTCGACCAGCACGGCCTTGCCGGTCTGACGGATCCAGCCGATCAGGCCGTCGCCGGGGGGCAGCGTCACCGTCAGGGGCGGGAGCCGCACGCGATCCTGGACCCGCACCACCAGGGTGTACCGGTCGTCGTCGAACAGCCCGAGGTGGAAGGAGGCCGTATCCACCACCTTGCTGGCCTCGCGGTAGACCAGGTCGCACAGGGCCTCGACATCGAGTTCGCTGCGGATGATGGCGCGGCTGATTTCGTTGAGCAGGGCCAGTTCGCGCACGCTGCGCCGCTGGCTGGCGACGTTGAGCGCGGCCCGGCGCACGGCCGCGGCGGCGGCCACCAGCGCCAGACCGGCGAGCAGAAAGTAGCCGCCCCCCAGGCGCGTGTAGATCGCCGCGCCGAGGACGGCGAGGGGCAGCGGCGCGAACTCGGCGCCGAGGGCCAGGCGCCAACTGCTGCGCCACCAGGTGCTGATGCCGGAGCGACCGCCCTGCAGGTACTCGCGCCCGATCCGCCCGAGTTGCAGGCTGAGGAGGTAGCAGGGCACAATCGCCAGCGCCAGCGCGAGCGGATCGAGGGTTTGCGGGTCGTACTGGGGGCGCCCGGTGGCGACGGTGGCGAGGGCCGCGCCGGCGAGGATGGCCATGGCGCGGGCGCCGCCCCGCAGGAAGGGCCGCGCCCCGAGGAGGTAGGGGCCGGGCGGGCGGTGGTAGAGGAAGGTCAGCAACACCCCCGAGAGGGCGCCTTCGATGGCCGCGAGCAAGGCCCCGGCGGCGGGGCCAAGGGTCAGCGCGGCGGTGATCAGCACGATCCCGCTGAGGCTGTGGGTGTCGGCGGGGGGCGTGCGGAAGCTCAGGAGATCAACGGCGAGGGCCAGGGCGCCGAACAGCGCCAGCGCGGCCAGCGGCGTCGCCGTCGGGGGCGTGAGGAGGAGCCAGATCCAGCCGATGCTCCCGAAAGCCAGCGAATAGAGGATCAGCAGCCGTTCCCGGCTCACGCGCGCCCCTGCCCGAAGGCGGCGCGCGCCTCCTCAACGCCCGGATGAATGGCGAAGACCTGGGTAAAACCGGTCAGATCGAAGACCTCGCGCACCTGGGGTTGCAGGGCGGCCAGGCGCAATTCGCCGCCGAGGGTCATCAACTCTTTGCGGATGAGCAGCAGCGCCCGCAGGCCGTTGCTGGACAGAAAGGACACCCCGCTGAGATCGAGGACCACCCGGCGCGCGCCGCGGGCGATCTCCTCGTGCACGGCGCGGCTGAACTGGGGGGCCGTCGCCGCGTCCAGCCGCCCGGTAAGGGGGAAGATCAGGGTGTCATCGCCGGTTGCGGGAGCGATGTACTTGATCATGGTCAGCACGTTCCCGCCCTGGGGGTTGAAATCGAAACGCACTTCGTCCATGAGCCGGGTGATCAGGTAGATGCCCAGGCCGCCGGCCTGGCGCTCCTCGAGCGGGGAAGAGAGATCGGGCGGGGGAATGCTGCCCGGATCGAACTGGCGTCCGAAATCGCGCAGCGTGACGATGAACTGGTTACCCTCGCAGCGCCAGGAGAGGGTGATATCGCCGGGAGCGTCGGGATCGTAGGCGTGCTGGATGACGTTGGTCGCGGCCTCGTCCACGGCGAGTTGCACCTGCCAGGTGGCCCGCTCGTCGAGGCCGGCGTGTTCGGCGGCGGCGGTAATAAAGGCGCTGATCGGCGCCAGCGCCTCGAGATCGGCGGTGAGGGTAATGCTTTCCATGGGATGGTTCAAAAGGAACCAACCGCTTCAACCGTATCGTTGTAAAGCTCGAAGAGCGAGGTAAAGCCGGTCAGATCGAAGACCTCTTTAATGCGGGGCGGAAGGTTGGCGATGCGGATGTCGCCGCCTTCCAGGTCGGTCAACTTCCAGTCGCGGGCGCGCTTGCGCGCCTCGATCAAGACGCGCAGCCCGGGGCTGCTGATGTACTCCAGGTTCGCCAGATCGAGCACGATGCGATAACGCCCCTCGTTGAAAAGGGTCTCGATCTGGTGCTTGAGTTGCGGCGCGGTCGCCGCGTCCACCCTGCCGGCGACCTCCAGCAGGTCAACCCGGTTCATCCGGCGGTGGGTAATCTCCATATCCGGCCCTCCTCCAACGGGGCAAGCCCGTGCATACAACGGGTTCATTATACCATGTGGGCGAATAAAGCCCTCCCACGCCCGCCCTGGCGCCTGTTCAGATCTACCGCAGAGCGCGCAGAGGAACGGAGAGGGTGAACCTTTTGAAGCCCTTCGTACCCGCTGCGGCGCGAACGTGTTCGGTAGATATGAACACTACCCTTCCCTGCTGGCCGGAATTGAGGCAACGTCTCTGGGGGCAGCCGGACTCCAGGGGTGGCGCTGGTTCTGGCGTCGTAGCAGCACTGGCGGCGCGGGCGGGGGACGCGTCATGGACGGGCCTCAAACCATTAACGGTTCGCTGGGGAAGCGGGAGGAGTTAAGGGGAAGGGTGGCGCGGACCTTGCGCAACTGCCGGAGGGACTCCACGGCGGCTTCGTGCACGCTGGCGTCGGAGTCCTCCACGGCGCGGGTGAGGGCATTGAACACCGCCGTGGTGGCGGCGGCGGCGCCGATGCGCCCGAGGGCGCGCGCGGCGGACTCGCGGGCGTACACATCGTTGTCGCTGAGCAACTGCGTGAGGCGGGAGATCAGCGTCGGGACGCCGGCGAGTTCGCCGAGCTGGCCGAGGGCCAGGGCGGCGGCGGAGCGCACAAAGCTGTCTTCGTCAACCAGGCACTGACCAAGGTAATCGATCAACTGGGGCGACGCAATGCGGTCGCGCAGGGCGCCGAGCGTGCGCGCGGCGGCGAAGCGCGTCTCCAGGTCGCAGTCGTAGAGGGCGACACGGGTAAGGGCCTTGACCAGGGGCGCCGGGGGCGTGCCGGCGAACTGCCCGAGCATCCGCGCCGCCGCTGCACGCACGTGTGAGGCGCTGTCGCTCAACCTGTCGTGCAACAACACCAGGTCGCTGGTGCTGTAATGGCCATTGCGGCTACGCAGGCTGCGGATCGTCTCGTAACGCGAGTGCCAGCCCGCGTCAACCAGCTCGCGCCGCAGGTGGGCGAACTCGCCGGGGGTGAAGCCGTCGAGTTCGCCCAGCAGCGTGGTTCTGAACCATTCGTCGCGCGAGCTGTTGAGGCGCTGGCGGGCCAGGGTGATCACCTGCAGGCCAATGAAGAGTTGCTCGACGGCGGCGCGCATCTCCGGACGGGTGCGCAATTCGCGCTCGATCAGGCGCGCGACCTGGTAGCGCATCTGCCCGGCGCGCCGTACGATCAGATCGGCGCCGGGACCACGGGTGATCTCGGCCAGCGTCAGCACGGCGGCGATCGGTTCGTGCTGGTAGGCCTCAAGGAAGGGCTCCAGTGTGCCCACGGCCAGGTACCCCAGCAGCGAGCCGGTGCCGGTGAGGTGAATATCCTGCCGAGGATTGCGGGCGAAACTGTTGAGCCGTTCGGCAATGCGCGCGCGCCAGGTGGCCTGATCAAACATTGCTTCCTCAATGGTATGGTACACTGGATCAATCGCGCCCGATGAACGGGTTGTCACCCTGTATGTGCGGGGCATTATAGCATGCCCGCTCGCGCCTGGAAGGATGAGAATGGTTGCCTCAGGATTACAATACGGCATCCGCGCTGGCGGCGCCATCCTCCTATGGTACTATGTGCCCATGAAGCGCCGTCGCGTGGGCGCACGCACGCAAACGGGCGAAACCGGGTTTCCGCACGCCCCTGCTGAACGGGAGTTGCGGAGGCCCGTACCCCTCTCCTGACCGCCCCGAACCAGAGCAGGATCGTTGCACGTATACGTTCGCGCAGCGAAACCATATCCTATGACCAACCCCAACGATGCCGAAGAAAGCGTTCGCCGGGTGCGGCGCGGCTGCACCTTCGTGGCCCTGCTGTTCGTCGCCTTCGCCGTGCTCTACACCAGCGCGACGGGCAATCTGGCCTTTCTGCTGCTGCTGGTAGTGGCGGCGGCCATTCTCCTCTTTGCGCGCTCGGTGCGCTGACGCCGCTCCCCGCGCCGCTGTGGTATACTCTCGCCACATCTGCCGGCGCCCGGCGAAGGAACGTTCCAATGAGAGCACGCTACAGCGCCCGCACCCATCCCGGCAAGCGGCGCGAAGTTAACCAGGACGCCTACGGCGTCAAGCAGTTCGACGAGGCCATCCTGCTAGTCGTCTGTGATGGGATGGGCGGCCATGCCGCGGGTGAAGTGGCAAGCGCCCTGGCCGTCGCGACGATTATTGACGCCTTCGATCCCGCCGCGCCCCCCGCCGAGTCGCTGCGCGCGGCCTTCGTCAGCGCCAATGCGCGTGTCTATGCCGAGGGTCACGGGGCCATGGGCACCACCGGCGTTGCTGCGCTGCTCGTTGCCGATCAGTTGTTCGTGGCGAACGTCGGCGATAGCCGGGCCTATCTGGTGCGTAAAGAGCAGATAACCCAGATCTCGCGCGATCATTCGTTTGTCTCCGACCAGATCGCCGCCGGTCTCATGACCCCGGAAGAGGCCCGCTCTTCCCTGATACGCAATATTATCACCCGCGCCCTCGGCCATACCGCCGAGGTGGAGGTGGACGTCTTCGTCGAACAGTTGCAGGCGGGCGATACGGTGGTGCTCTCAACCGATGGCATGCACGGCCTGGTGAGCGATGAGGAAATCGCCGCGATCGCCGGCTTGCAGCCGCCGGATCAGGCAGCGCAGGAACTGGTGGACCGGGCCAATGAACTCGGTGGGATCGACAATATCACCGTGGTGCTTGCCCAGATTGACGAACTGGACGGGCGCGCCGCCGCCGCGCCACGGGCCGAGCCGTCCGCGCCGCCTGCCGAAACGCCCGCTGCCCCTGCGGGCGCCGCGTCCGCTGCCCGCGCCGCGCCGCTTGAACGCCCGCTCTCGCGCCTTGGCCTTGCCCTGGCCGCGCTGACCCTGCTCGTGCTCCTCGGCGTCGGTGGGGCGCTCTGGGCCCTGCCCGTGGAAACGGGCGCGCCCCCGACGCCCACCGCTACATCCAGTCCGTCCACACCCACACCCTAACGTGAAAATCCGATAGCCGATAGGGCCGCAGCACGCGGCGGCCGGACGCGGGCCGGTTTTCATCGGGCGGTGTGTACGCATTTCATGGAC
>DAOUDA010000295.1:0-30808 GCA_034431835.1 Chloroflexaceae bacterium
TGGGCGCCCGCGATCTCTGGCCGGCGCTCCGCGAGGGGCGGGTGCGCGCGGTGTGGATCGCCGGCCTCGACCCCGCCGCCAGTATGCCCGCCGCCCGCGCGGCCCTGGCCGAAGCCGAGTTCGTGGTGGTACAGGATCTCTTCCTGACCCCGACCGCCCAACTGGCCCACGTGGTGCTACCCGCCGCCAGCGTCGCCGAGCGCGAGGGAACCTACACCAATGCCGAGCGGCGCGTGCAACGCTCGCGGCAGGCCCGTGGCCCCGTGGGCCACAGCCGGCCCGACTGGCAGATCTTCGCCGAGGCGGGCCGCGCCCTGAGCGCCCGCGCCGGCGAGCAGGCCCCCCGCGGCGACGATGCCTGGGACTACCTGACCGCCGCCGAGGTGGCCGCCGAGATCGCCGAGCGCGTGCCCGGCTACGCCGGTGCAACCTACGGCGCCCTGGCTGCCACCGGAAAACTCGGGGCCTGGGGCCGCCAGGCGAATGAGGCGATCTACTACGACGGTACCAACTACGAGAATACCGAGGGCGTGGGGATCAAACTGCCCGCGCCGGTCGAAAGCGGCGCCGCCAGCATCAACCTGGCGCCCCGTCCCGTTCCGGCCCCGGCCGAGGAACGGCCGATCCTGCTCCTGAGCCGGCCCCTGGCCTACGGCGGCGATCCGCTCCTGCGCGGCTCGAAACTGGAACAGCACGTTCCGGCCCCTTACGTCGCCCTGAACGGCGCCGACGCCGAGCGGCGCAACATTCGTTCCGGCGACCTGGTGCGGCTCGACTCCGCCGCCGGGTCGCTTACCCTGCCGGCCCGCGTGGTTAACGACGTGCCCCCTGGCGTCGTCCTCGTTCCGGCCGATCTGCCGGGGGTGGAACTGGCCGCGGTGCAGACCGGCCCGCGCACCCGCGTGCACCTGGTAAAACTGGTGGTGTAGGAACGCGAGAGACGAACGACGGGCGTGCGGCCCGCCGTCCCCGCTTCCCCAGTGCAGTTTGGGGAGAGCTTCTGGGAAACGGCATGACGCCAGCCGCATCAATACGCGCCCGCGACCCATCCGCAATCGCACTAGAGGTGCGTATGAACTGGCTCAACCTGCTCATTCTGGTCATCCAGGCCTTTGTCATCACCCTGGCCGTAACGACCGCCTTCGCCTACCTGACGCTCTTCGAGCGGCGCCTGCTGGCCCGTTTCCAGAACCGCGTCGGGCCGAACCGGGCCGGGCCGGGGGGCTTCTTGCAGCCGCTCGCCGACGCGGTCAAGCTCTTCTTCAAGGAAGATGTCGTTCCCACCGCCGCCGACAGGCCCGTCTACCTGCTGGCCCCGGCGCTTGCGGTGATCCCGGCGATTATCATCTGGGCGGTGATCCCCTTCGGGTGCCTCAACCTGAACTGGGATTACCGCGCCTGCTTCGCCGACCCGCAGACGAGCAACGTGTGGAACATCCTCCAGATCGCCGAGATCAACGTCGGGGTGCTCTACCTCTTCGCCGTGACCGGTATCGGCGTCTACGGCATCACCCTGGCGGGGTGGGCCAGCAACAACAAGTACTCGATGCTCGGCGGCATCCGCTCGTCCGCCCAGTTGATCAGCTACGAACTGGCGCTCAGTTGCGCCGTGCTGGGCGTGGTGATGACCTACAGCAGCCTGAGCACCGCCCAGATCGTCTACCAGCAAGGCGGCCTGTGGGGGATCGTGCCCCAGTTCCTCGGCTTCGTGCTGTTCATGATCGCCTCCACCGCCGAGGTAGTGCGCGCGCCCTTCGACCTGGTCGAAGCGGAACAGGAACTGGTGGGCGGCTACAACACCGAGTATGGCTCGATGAAGTTCGCCCTCTTCTTCATGACCGAGTACATCAAGCTGATTGCCATCAGCGCCATCGCGGTGACCTTCTTCTTCGGCGGCTGGCGCTTCCCCGGTCTCCAGACCCTGGGACGCGGCATGGAGGACCTGGCCGGGCCGGTGGTGGCAAGCCTGGTGGTCGGGCTGGTTTCGCTGGGCGCCTTCCTGCTCAAACTGGTGGCCTTTCTCTTCGTCTCGGTATGGATCCGCGCTTCGTGGCCGCGCCTGCGCTACGACCGGCTGATGACCCTGGGCTGGAAGTGGCTGCTGCCCCTGGGACTGATCAACCTGGTCTATACGGCGGTCACCTTCGTCATTGTTCCCGACCAGCGCCTGGCCTCGTTCATTATGCTGGCCCTGAGCCTGATCACCCTGGCCGTGGCCGTCGGGTTCAGTTCAGTTCCGCGACCGGTGGACAACGTGACCTATGTGAAGGATCTGCGCCAGGGGAGCGTGTTGCCCCCCGCTCCGGCGGAGGCCGAGGAGAGCCAGCCGGCCGCAACCAGCCCGCGCCAGCCGGCGCGTTCACGAGGATAACCCGGTTACCGCCCTGGAGGGGCGCGGGGAGGCTGCGCCGCCCCGCAACCACCTCCTTTTCCGCCCGCGGCAGTTACACTCTGGCGAAGCCTGGACACGTCTGCCGCCGCGGGCCAAAAAAACAGGTCGCGGAGGGCGCAGCCCTCTACACCTCCCTCGAACGAGCAGACAACCAACTGCGGAGCAAACTTCTGAGAGGAGCATCCAATGCTCGGAGAGCTATTCAAAGGTCTTGGCACCACCCTGCGCTACATTTTCAAGCCCCCGGTGACGGTGCAGTACCCGGAGGTCAAGCGGCCGGTGCGCGAACGTTTCCGCGGGCGCCACGAACTTAAACGCTTCGCCGATGGCAAGGAGCGCTGCATCGGCTGCTCGCTGTGCGCCGCGGCCTGCCCGGCCGACGCCATCCTGGTCGTGCCCGCCGAAAACGACCCGGAGAACCCCGTCTCGCACGGCGAACGCTACGCGGCAGTGTACGAAATCAACATGCTGCGCTGCATCTTCTGCGGCTACTGCGAAGACGCCTGTCCCACCAACGCGATTGTGCTGGAGCACCAGTACGAACTGTCATTTTACGACCGGCGCGCCTCGATTTACACCAAGGAGATGCTGCTGGCGCCGCCCGACAAGGGCCACGGCGATCCGCCGCCCATTTTGCGCGAGTTGCAACGCCGGCCCAGCCCGCCAGCGCAGATCGATCTGTAAGGGCATTGTTCCGCCGTCTTGCCACGGCAGCCCGATATTGGGGCGCCGGAGCACTCCTACGGGCAGGGGCGTGGGGAAACCCGGTTTCCCCACGCTCATCCGACCAGCTTTTTTAAGACGTTCAGAGTCCCGACAGCACATCCAGGTAGAGATGGGGAGCAAAGACAATGGATTTCGTCCTATTCTTCATAACGGCGGCAGTCGCCCTGATCGGGGCGATCGCCATGCTCGTGGCGCGGAACGCGGTGCACAGCGCCCTGTTTTTGCTGCTGAACTTCGCGGCCATCGCCGTGCTCTTCCTGCTCCTCCAGTCGCCCTTCCTGTTCGCCATTCAGTTCACCGTCTACGCCGGGGCGATCATGGTGCTGTTCCTCTTCGTGGTCATGCTGCTCGGGGCCGAGCGCGTCGAGGACACGCCCGACCGCATCCCCTGGCAGCGCCCCCTGGCCGTCGTACTGGGCGTGGCCCTGGTGGCCGTGGCAGTGGCGGGGGTGCTGCGGGGGGCCTGGGAAGCGCCGCCTGGCGGCGAGGCCGCCGCCGCCTTCGGCGACCCGGCGCACCTGGGGGCGCTGCTCTTCACCGACTACCTGCTGCCCTTCCAGGTGACCGGCATCATCTTATTGATCGCCGTGGTCGGCGTGGCGGTGCTGAACCAGCGCGGGCGCGCCGCCCCGGCGGCCAGGCGCGCGCCGACGGGTGAGTGAATAGACGGAGACCACACCCATGGTGCCCACCAGTTACTACATCATCCTCAGCGCGGCGCTGTTTGCCATTGGCGTGCTCGGGGTGCTGATCCGGCGCAACGCGCTGGTCGTCTTTATGTCGGTCGAATTGATGCTCAACGCGGCGAATCTGGTTCTCGTGGCCTTCGCCCGCGAACGCCTGAGCATCGACGGGCAGGTGCTGGTGTTCTTCGTGATCACCGTGGCCGCCGCCGAGGTCGCCGTGGGACTGGCGTTGCTCGTGGCGATCTTCCGCACGAAGCATACCGCCGACGTTGACGAGGTCAGTACGCTCAGGGGCTAAGCGCGGAAGATCCGAGGTTCACGATGGAATGGGTAATCTGGCTCATCCCGCTGCTGCCGTTCATCGGCTTTTTGCTGAACGTCTTCGTGATCCGGCGCGAGCGCCCGGCGGGGCTGGTGGCGAGCGGGCTGGTGGTCGCTTCGTTCATCGTCGCGGTGATCGCCATCGCCGCCCTGTCCGGGCTGCCCGAAGAAGAGCGGCGGATCATGTCGGTGAGCTGGCACTGGATCAACACCGGCGACCTGCGGGTGCCCTTCGGCATCATGCTCGACCCGCTCACCGCCGTCATGGTGCTGCTGGTGACCGGCGTGGGCGCGCTGATCCACGTCTACTCGATCGGCTACATGCACGGCGATCCGCGGGTGGTGCGCTACTTCGCCTACCTGAACCTCTTCATCACCATGATGCTGTTCCTGGTGATGGGGAACAACATGCTCATACTCTTCCTGGGCTGGGAGGGAGTGGGCCTGTGCTCCTTCCTGCTGATCGGCTTCTGGTTCGAGCGCGCCGAGGCCTCCGCCGCCGCAGTGAAGGCCTTCGTGGTCAACCGTATCGGTGACGCGGCCTTCATTCTGGGCATGCTGGCGATCTATGCCAACTTTAAGACGCTCAATTTCTACGAGGTGAGCGTCGGCGGGCAACTCCAGCCGGGCTTCCTGGAGCGCGTGCCGGAGATCATCGGGCGGACCGTTGGCCCCACCTGGCAGCCCATCGCCCTGACCACGCTCATCAGCTTCCTGCTGCTGATCGGCGCCACCGGCAAATCGGCGCAGTTCCCCCTGTTCGTCTGGCTGCCTGACGCCATGGCCGGCCCCACCCCCGTCTCGGCGCTCATCCACGCCGCCACCATGGTCACCGGCGGCGTGTACATGATGACGCGCAACGAAGCCCTCTTCGCCGCCTCGCCCGCCACCCAGGGCTGGGTGCTGTGGATCGGCGTGCTGACGGCCTTCATCGCCGGCACCTCGGCGATTGCCCAGTGGGACATCAAGCGCGTCCTGGCCTACTCGACCGTCTCGCAACTGGGCTTCATGGTCGCGGCGTGCGGCATGGGGGCCTACGTGGCGGCGATCTTCCACCTGCTGACCCATGGCATCTTCAAGGCGCTGCTCTTCCTCGGCGCCGGCTCGGTGATCCACGGAACCCACGAGACCCAGGATATGCGCAAGATGGGCGGGCTGCGCAAGGCCATGCCCACAACGTACTGGACCTACCTGGTCGGCGCGGGGGCGCTGGCGGGGATCGTTCCCCTGGCGGGCTTCTGGTCGAAGGACGAGATCCTGGCCCACGCCTTGAGCCACGACCACTGGCCGCAGTTGATCATCCTCTTCCTCACCTCGCTGATCACCGCCTTCTACATGGGCCGGCAGGTGGCGCTGATCTTCTTCGGCCAGCAACGCGACAGCCACTACCACCCCCACGAGAGCGGGCGGGTCATGACCGTGCCGCTGATCGTCCTGGCGATCGGCGCGGTCATCGGCGGAGCGATCAACCTGCCCTGGGGCCACTGGCTCACCGACTGGCTCAAGCCCGTGCTGCACGAAGAGGCCGGCAAGTTCAATCTGGTCCTGGCGCTGATCGCCACTGCCGGTGCGGTGGGGATGAGCTACCTGGGCTGGTGGATCTACACCAGCAACGCGGCGAAGATCAAGGTCGGCGGCAAGGACCCCGCCTACCGCTACTCCGGCGACATCTGGGACGGGCTGGAAGAGGCCTGGTACTTCGACCGGCTCTACCAGCGGGCGATTGTGCGGCCGTTCCAGCGGCTGGGCGACTTCCTCGCCGGCATCTTCGACCCGCAGGGCATTGACGGTCTCGTGCTGGGCGTTGGCGTCCTGTTCGGCCGGGCCGGCGAGCAGGTGCGGCGCTTCCAGAGCGGCTACGTGCGCACCTACGCGCTGATCTTTACTGTCGGAGTGGTGATTGTGCTTGGATTTGTGCTGCTGTTCAGTCGTTAGACGAGTTGCACCGTTCGAGGATTCTCGCCCCCTCCCCAACCCTCTCCCTGCGGAGGAGGGAGTCAGGCGCCTCCCTTCAATGGGAGCAGGTCGGGGAGGAGGGGTCGCAGCGGGCGGCCCGCCGCGTCTCAAAAAACCATAGAAAGAGCCTATGGACAACTTCCCGATCCTCTCGCTGGTTCTGTGGCTGCCCACGCTGGGGGCCCTCGGCCTGTTGCTCGTGCCGCGCGACAACGCCGAACTGGCCCGCCGCGTGGCGCTGATCGTCGCCCTGCTGACCTTCCTGGTCTCACTGGCGCTGCCCTTCGGCTACCGCGCCACACCCGGCGACGCCACTACCATGCGCTTCGTCGAGAACCTGCCCTGGCTGCCGATGTTCGGCGTCAGCTACAGCCTCGGCGTTGACGGCGTCAGCCTCTGGATGGTACTGCTGACCACCTTCTTGCTGCCGATCGTCATCCTTTCGACCTGGGACTCGGTGCATACCCAGGTGCGGAACTTCCAGATCCTCATGCTGCTGCTCGCCACGGCGATGATCGGCGTGTTCATCAGCCTGGACCTGCTGCTGTTCTACATCTTCTGGGAGTTCACGCTCATCCCCATGACCCTGCTGATCGGCATCTGGGGGGGCAGCAACCGGATCTACGCCGCGCGCAAGTTCTTCCTCTACACCTTCTCCGGCTCGGTGCTGATGCTGGTAGCGATCATCGGCCTGTATGTGCTGCACCGCGACGCAATTGCCGCCAGCCAGCCCGGCTACGCCGGCACCTTCAACTTCAGCGCCATCCTGGCGAATCTACGCGGCGGCGCCTTGCAACTGGATACCACGGTCGAGCGGCTGCTCTTCGGCGCCTTCTTCCTGGCCTTCGCGATCAAGGTGCCCCTCTGGCCCTTCCACACCTGGCTCCCCGACGCCCACGTGGAGGCCCCGACCGCCGGCTCGGTGATCCTGGCGGGCGTGCTGCTGAAACTGGGCAGCTACGGCCTGATCCGCTTCAACCTGAGCCTCTTCCCCGAAGCCTCGCGCTGGGCCGCCCCCGCCGTGGCCATTCTGGCGGTGATCGGCATCATCTACGGCGCGATCGTCGCCTTCGCCCAGAGCGACATGAAAAAACTGGTGGCCTACTCCTCCGTCAGCCACATGGGCTTCATCGTGCTGGGGATCTTCGCCCTCAACCCCGAAGGCGTCAGCGGGGCCATTCTGCAGAGCATCAACCACGGCCTCTCGACCGGGGCGCTGTTCTTGATCGTCGGCGTGCTCTACGAACGGCGGCACACCCGCGACATGACCGAGTACGGCGGCATCTGGAAGGTCATGCCCGTCTACGCCGGCATCACCCTGCTCGTGGCCCTCTCCTCGGCGGGGCTGCCGGGGCTCAACGGGTTCATCGGCGAGTACACGATTATGCAGGGGGCCTTCCTGGCGCCCGAGTTGAGCTGGCCCTTCCTGAGCTTCGCCGTGCTCGGCGTGGTGCTGGCGGCGGTCTACCTGCTGCGGATGTACCAGAGCGTGTTCATGGGCGACCTGCGCAACCCGAAGAACCAGAACCTGAGCGACCTGAACCCGCGCGAACTGGCGACCCTGGCGGCCCTGTGCGTGCCGATCATCGCCCTGGGCCTCTACCCCGCCTTCGCCTTCGGGCCAATGCAGGCCAGCGTTGGCGAGACCCTCGCCGGGATCGCCACCGCCGTGGCGGGAAGGTAAGCGCGACAGACAGGGATAGCGTTCATACCTGACGAACATATTTGCGCCGCAGCGGGCGCGGAGGGCTTCAAAACGCTCGCCCTCTCCGTTCCTGTGCGTGCTCTGCGGTACATCTCACCACGTACCAGATAGGAACGTGCGCCTATGGAGAGTTTACAGATCCCCCCGGTTGACCTGCGCCTGCTGACGCCCCTGCTGATCGTCGTCGGCTGGGCCTCGGCCTTGCTGCTGATCGACGTCTTCTTCGTTCCCGACGGGCGCAAGAAGATCACCGGCTACCTGGCGATAGCCGGCCTGGCCGTCGCGGGGTTGGCCGGCATACCGCTGTGGAACGTGAGCGGCAGCACCTTTTCCGGCATGCTGGTGCTCGACCGCTACAGCCTGGCGTTGACCTGGATCTTCCTCATCGCCGGGGCGCTGAGCATCGCCGTGGCGCTGGACTACCTGCCGCGTCACGCGATCGAGCAGGGCGAGTACTACCCGCTGATCATGTTCGCCGTCGGGGGCATGATCCTGATGGCCCAGAGCGCCGACCTGATCACCCTCTTCCTGGGGATCGAGCTACTATCCATCACCCTGTACATCCTGACCGGCTTCGCCTACCCGCGGGTCGCCTCGGAAGAGGCCGGCATCAAATACCTGGTGCTGGGGGCCTTCGCCGCGGGCTTCTTCGTGTACGGCATCGCGCTGATCTTCGGCGCCACCGGCACAACCAGCCTGGCCGGGATCGCCGACTACCTGGGCCGGCAACCCTTCGCGCCGCAAGACGAAACCCTGTTCCTGGTCGGCGCGAGCCTGGTGCTGATCGGCTTTGGCTTCAAGATCGCCCTGGTACCCTTCCACATGTGGACCCCGGACGTCTACGAAGGCTCGCCCACCCCGGTGGCGGCCTTCATGAGCGTTGGCACGAAGGGCGCGGCCCTGGCGGCCCTGCTGCGCGTCACCCTGGCGATGGAAGCGGCGCGGGACTTCTGGCTGCCGCTGCTGGCGGTGCTGGCCGCCGCGACGATGATCATTGGCAACCTGGGGGCCCTGGGGCAGAGCAACCTGAAGCGCATGCTGGCCTACTCCAGCATCGGCCACGCCGGCTACATCCTGCTGGGGATCATGGTCGCGGCAGAGCGGGGCGCGGAGGCGTTTCTGTTCTACATGCTGGCCTACACCCTCACCAACCTGGGCGCCTTCGGGGTACTGATCGCCCTGGAGCAGCGGGGCGAGGCGGCCTGGAGCATAGACGACTTCGCGGGCCTGTACCAGCGCCGGCCCCTGCTGGCGGTGGCCATGGCCCTGTTCATGTTCTCGCTGGCCGGCGTGCCGCCCACGGCGGGCTTCATGGGCAAGTTCTTCGTCTTTACGGCGGCCTACGCCGGGGGCCTGGGCTGGCTCGTGCTCATCGGCGTAATCACCAGCGCCATCGCCGCTTATTACTACCTGCGCGTGGTGGTGAAGATGTTCATGCAGGAGCCGGTGCGCGACGTGCG
Organism: Chloroflexaceae bacterium; assembly: GCA_034431835.1. Classification (GTDB taxonomy): domain Bacteria; phylum Chloroflexota; class Chloroflexia; order Chloroflexales; family Chloroflexaceae; genus JACAEO01. The sequence continues at coordinate 9,247 of DAOUDA010000295.1, forward strand.
CCCCGAACTTACCCGCGGGTTGAACACCGAGATCCTCATCGCCGGGGTCGCCACCCTGATCCTCGGCCTGCTGCCCACCCCCATCGTGCTGCTTGTTGAACAATCGCTGGTGGCGCTGGGGGGATGAGGAGTGTGGAGGTACGTGTTCACATCTACCGACCATGTTCACACCGCGGAGGGCGCGGTGGGTCGCAAAGGGCTTCAAAAAGCTCTTCCTCTACGCCCCTCTGCGTGCTCTGCGGTAAATCTGAACACGTTCGGGTGGAGGTGTCTTCCAGCTCCACACCTCCACACAGGTGGAACCGGGGCGCCAATGATAAGTGGACCGGATTGACAGACGGACCACAACCCGGGGGTTGTCGCTTCTTTACCGAAAGTTTACAACCAGCTTAATATTTTTTGACGCAACTATCCTACAATTGACTTACTCAGCAAGTGGGCAGGGATTTTGCGTCAGATTCCGGGCGCGCGCACGTGGCGCTTGCGGCGCGTCGCTGGACATGGTATTGTGTCGCCACCGCAAGTTGCGCTGTAACCTTATGGTATCCGCGCCAGATCCTCAGAGAGGAGGCTTCCACTATGGGCTATGCGGAGATGCACCGCCGTTCGATCGAGGACCCGCAGGGCTTCTGGGGCGAGCTTGCCGAAGAACTCCACTGGTACAAGAAGTGGGACACCGTGCTCGACGACAGCAAGGCGCCGTTCTACCGCTGGTTCGTCGGCGGAGAGACGAACCTGTGCTACAACGCGGTTGACCGGCACGCCCTGGGCGCGCGCCGCGGCCAGGCGGCGCTGATCTGGGAGAGTCCCGAAGTGGGCCAGTCGCGCACGCTCACCTATTTCGAACTCTACCGGGAAGTGAACCGGCTCGCCGCGGCGTTCCAACGGCTCGGCGTGCAGAAGGGCGACCGGGTGATCATCTACATGCCCATGGTGCCCGAAGCGATCTTCGCCATGCTGGCCTGCGTGCGTCTTGGCGCGGTGCACTCCGTGGTGTTCGGCGGGTTCTCCATCGCTTCGCTGGCCTCGCGCATTGACGACGCCGAGCCGGTGCTCATCGTCACCGCCGACGCCGGGATGCGCAAGGGCCTGCCGGTACATCTCAAAGAGATTGTGGACCGGGCGCTGGAAGCCGCCGAGAAGCCCGGCGTGCGCCACGTGCTGGTGCTGAACCGCGGTCTGGCCCCCATAGAGATGCAAGAGGGCCGCGACCTGGATTGGGCCGAGCAGATCAAGGAGTCCGGCTCAACGTATGTCGAGCCGGCGCGCGTGGCTTCGACCGATCCCTCGTACATCCTCTACACCTCCGGCACCACCGGCAAGCCCAAGGGCGTCGTGCGCGACACCGGCGGCTACATGGTGGCCCTGCACGCCTCGATGAGCCAGATCTACAACTGCGGCGACGGCGATGTGTACTGGTCCACCTCAGATATCGGCTGGGTGGTGGGGCACAGCTACATCGTCTATGGCCCGCTGCTCAAGGGCGTGCCGACGGTGGTGTACGAGGGGCGCCCCGACCACCCCGATCCCGGCGTCTGGTGGCGAGTGATCGAGAAGTACGGCGTAACCCACGTCTTTACGGCGCCGACGGCGCTGCGGGCGCTGCGGAAGTTCCCCGAGCACTGGATGCAGAGCGCCGATATTAGCTCGCTGAAGATCCTCTTCGCCGCTGGCGAGCCGCTCGACGCCCCGACCTACGAATGGGCCAGGGCCGCGCTGAAGGTGCCGGTGATTGATCACTACTGGCAGACGGAGAGCGGCTGGAGCATGCTCACCAACCCCGTCGGGGTGGAGATGTTGCCGGTCAAACCTGGCTCGCCAACCATGGCGGCGTTCGGCCATAACCTCGAAGTGGTGGACGCCGACGGGAACCCCGTGCCGCGCGGCGAGAAGGGCTTCCTGGTGGATCACGGCCCCCTGCCTCCTGGCATGTTGATGACGCTCTGGAACGACGACGAGCGCTACCTTCAGAGCTACTGGAGCCACTTCAAGGGCAAACTGCTCTACATGACCGGCGACTACGCCATTCAGGACGCCGATGGCTACTTCTGGATGCTGGGCCGCGCCGATGAGGTGCTCAACGTCTCCGGCCATCGCCTCGGCACCCGCGAGATCGAGGAGGTCATCTCCGGCCATCCGGCCGTGGCCGAGGCGGCGGTGATCGGGGTGCGCCACGAACTCAAGGGCGAAGGCGTCCTGGTCGTTGCCGTGCTCAAGCAGCATATCGCCCCTGCTGACCAGGACGGCGTCGCGCGCAGCATCACCTCGCTGGTGCGCGAGAGCATCGGCCCCATCGCTACCCCTGACGCCATCCATTTCGTCAGCATGCTGCCCAAGACCCGCTCGGGCAAAATTATGCGCCGGGTGATCCGCGCCGTCTACCAGGGCGATAACATCGGCGACCTGAGCACCATCGAGGACGACGCCACCGTGGATATGGTGCGCGAGGCCATTGACGTGCTCAAGGGCGATCTGTAGTGTCAGTGGAACAAGGAGGTTATCCAATGGCCGAGATCCGCGACGTTGCACTGCCGAACACCTCGGACGTGTACCGGCCCAGCGACGCTATCGTCGAGAACTCAAACGTGATGGCGTACGCACGCTCCAGGGGCTTCAGCAGCTACGAGGAACTCTACCAGTGGACGCTCGATAACAATGAGCAGTTCTGGGCGGACATGGCGTCTGAGCTGGAGTGGTTCCAGCCCTGGGAGAAGGTGCTCGACGATAGCAACAAGCCCTTCTTCAAGTGGTTTACGGGGGCGAAGACCAACATCGTCCACAACGCCATCGATCGCCACGCGGCCTCCTGGCGCAAGAACAAGCTCGCCATGGTCTGGGAAGGCGAAGACGGCACCCAGCGCACCTTCTCCTACCACGCGCTGAACCGCGAGGTCAGCAAGATGGCGAATGTGCTCAAGAGCGTTGGCGTGAAGAAGGGCGACATCGTCACCATCTACCTGCCCCGCATCCCCGAACTGCCGATGATGATGCTGGCATGCGCCAAGATCGGCGCGGCGCACTCGGTGGTCTACGGCGGCTTCTCCGAGGCGGCCCTGGCCGACCGCCTGGCCGATGCCCAGAGCAAGGTGCTGGTCACCGCCGATGGCGGTTTCATGCGCGGCAAGGTCGTCGAACTGAAGAAAATCGCCGATGAGGCCATGGCCCGCACCCCCACGGTGCAGACCTGCCTGGTCATCAAGCGCACGGGCCATACCATCAACATGGAAATCGGGCGCGACCTCTGGCTCCACGAGTTGATGGGTCTGCCCATCGCCGCCGCCGATTGCCCCACCGAGGTGATGGACGCCGAGGATCCGCTGTTTATCCTCTACACCTCGGGGACGACCGGCAAGCCCAAGGGGGTGGTGCACACCCACGGCGGCTACATGGTCGGCATCTATGCCACCTTGAAGATGGTCTTCGACATTAAGGAAGAGGACCGCTACTGGTGCGCCGCCGACCCGGGCTGGATCACCGGCCATAGCTACATCGTCTATGCGCCCTTGATCACCGGCGCCACGTCGTTCATGTACGAGGGCGCACCGAATTACCCCTTCCCCGACCGCTGGTGGTCGCTGGTCTCCAAGCACTCGATCAGCATCCTCTACACCGCCCCCACCGCCATTCGCGGCCTGATGCGCTTCGGCGAGGCCTGGCCCTCGCGCCACGACCTGAGCAGTCTGCGGCTGCTTGGTTCGGTGGGCGAGCCGATCAATCCCGAAGCCTGGAAATGGTTCTACAGCGTCATCGGCAAGGATCGCTGCCCGATCATGGATACCTGGTGGCAGACGGAGACCGGCCACTTCATGATCACCCCGACCCCGGTGGTGCCGCTGAAGCCCGGCAGCGCCACGCGACCCTTCCTTGGCATCGAGGCCGATGTGGTGCACGAGGACGGCACCCCCTGCGGCCCCAACGAGGACGGTCTGCTGGTGATCAAGCGCCCCTGGCCGGGTATGATGCGCACCATCCTCAACGACCCGCAACGCTACGTGGATACCTACTGGACGCGCCTGCCCGGGATGTACGCCGCCGGCGACAGCGCGCGCAAGGACGAGGATGGCTACATCTGGGTGATCGGGCGCCTGGACGATGTGATCAAGGTGTCGGGCTACCGCCTGGGCACGGCGGAGGTGGAGAGCGCCCTGGTAAGCCATCCGGCCGTGGCCGAGGCCGCGGCCATTGGCCTGCCCCACGAGGTGAAGGGCAACTCCATCCACGCCTTCGTGATCCTGCGGGCCGGCTTCGACGGCAGCCCGAAGCTTGAGGAGGAACTCCGCGCCCACGTGGGCCACGAGCTTGGCCCCATTGCCCGGCCCGACGCGATCACCTTCGTCAGCGTGCTGCCCAAGACGCGCTCCGGCAAGATTATGCGCCGCGTGCTCAAGGCGCGCGCCCAGGGCCTCCCCGAGGGTGATATCTCCACCCTCGAGGAGTAGTTGCCGCCGTCAGGTAAGGCCGAAGCGTTGGTTGCGCCAATGCTTCGGCCCTGCTGGTTCATCCGGCACGTCTTTTGTCATGCTGAGCGCAGCGAAGCATCTCGGCCGGGATCCTTCGCTGCGCTCAGGGTGATCCGGAACTCGACGTATACACCTCGTACTTTCACCACAGACCGACCAGGCACGCCGCCAGGTCGCGCCGGTAGTCCAGACCGGTGAGCTTCTCCCAGCGGGCGGGCAGATCGGCGTCGAGTTGCGCGACCTGCTGCTCGCACAGCGCCAGGTAGGCCGCCACGGCGGGGCCGGCCCGCGGATCATCGGCGTGGGGCGCCAGGATATGCCGGGCCACGCTGATGTCGTTGAGCACCCCCAGGTGATCCTGAAAGGCCGTCAGCGGCTTGATGACCTCGTCGGCCCGGGAGCCGAGGGTCTCGGCGAAGAACTCGAGCACGTAGCGCAGGCGCTTGCCATCAATGCGCATGGCGTGCAGTTCTTCGGCGTCCTCAGGCAGGCCGCCGCGATCGTGCGCGCGCAGGATCTCGTAGTGGCGCCAGATAGTGCTGCCGGCAAGATCGCACACCCGCGGCCGGTCGTCCCAGCCATCGGATTCGTTCATCAGAGTGGCGAACTCGCGCAAGAACTCGGCGTAGGCGTTGCTTTCCAGGAAGGCGATCAGGGCCGTGAAGGCCTTGTCGCGCTCCTCGCGGAGCCGCTCGCTCAGCGCCGCGACTGCCGGCTGCGTTTCTTCCGGTAACGCCGGCGCCCGCCCCGCGAGGTCGGCCAGCAGCACGTCGCGGTCGCGCACCGGCCCGGCGACGCCCGCCAGCCGCCCCAGGCCCTTGCCGTAGGCGCGCAGGCCGCCCGGCGCAAAGACCGGGGTCAACAATCGCAGGGTGGCGCGCAGGCGGCGGGTGGCAACGCGCAGATCATGCACCGACTCGATGGGCGCATCGGCGCGCACCTCGCGCTCGGCCAGGCGCAGACGGCGCAGATGGCGGCGCAGCAGCACCCGGCCCAGTTCGGCCAGGGGCGCCTCAGGGTCGGCGTACCAGCGACCAGGGACGGCAACTTCTTCCGCTTCATCAACGGCTGGCCCATCAGGCGTGCCAGGGGCCGGCGTGACGGTTGTTTCGGCTTCCTCCATCTCGCCAGCGGCTGGACCATCGGGTGAGGCGGGGGCCAGCGAAGCGGCGGCTTCGGCGCCCTCCACCTGTGCCTGGAGCGGTTCGCCGAAGACCTTGCGCCACAGATCGGCCTTGGCGATGGCGCGCGCCCCATCCTCAGCAGCATAGGGACCGCTCAGAGTGAGGGTCAGGCCATCGTCGGCAGGGGTCACCGCCAGCAGACGGGTGGTTTGCGACTGGCTGTAATCCAGGCCATCGGCCACGCGCAGGATGGCCGAGAGCCGCAGCGCGTCGCGCTGCCCGCGCCGGCCCAGGGCCAGGTAGGCCGGCTCAAGCTCGGGCCGCACCTTCTTACGGTGGAAGGCGACCATACAGGCCACAACCGCGCGCTCGCGGGGCGAGAGATCGTCAATCTCCTGGTAGAAGACGATGTCACGCCCGACCAGGTGATGCTCCGGCGGGTCGGTGGTCATCCCGACATTGTGGAGCAAGGCGCCGATTTCGAGCAGCCGGCGCTGGGCGGGAAGCAACTCGTAGCGTTCGGCCACCGCATCGAAGAGCGCCAGCGCCAGATCGGCCACCTGGCGGGCGTGGGCCACGTCAACGCGATAGGTGTCGAGAAGTTCCTCCACGTCTGGCATGGTCCTTTCTCCTGAGTTATAACCGATAAGATAAAGGGAATCCGATCCCCCCTGTGGGGACAACCCTCCGGATTGCCCTCACAGGGGCCCCCCCATACTCACAGCGCGAGGGCGCGCTCCAGCTTGCTGCGCGGCTCGGGTGTCAGGGCGACGAGAGCGGCCAGTTCGCGGGCCAGGGCGCTCAGGTCGGCGGCTGTTCCGGCCCCGCACAGTTCGATCTCCACCTCGGTGAAGGGGCGCTCGCGCGCGCCCGATTGCATCACCCCCTGGTCGAGGCAGAGTTCTGCGACCGGGGCGCCGTCCCGCGTGATATGCAGCACCCGCCGCTCGGTGCGGATCACTACCCGCGGCAGCAGGGGCGCGCCACCGGTGAGTGCGAGGGCCAGATCGCGCGCGACGCCGTCCGGCCAGGTCTGCGGATCGGGGTTGACGCCGGGGAACTCGAACTCGGCCCGGCGATGCACGCCATCGTGACCGACGTCGGCGGGACCTTTAAGGGTGATCAGCGCCTGTTCGCCGGCGCGCCGGACGCGCAAGCCGTAGCGCGCCGCGGAGAGGCGCTCGTCGGCGGTATCATAATAGGTGTTTTCTTGTAGTTCTGGCGTCGGCGCCGGCGTGATCGTGTACACACCCAGTTGCTTGATGGTGGTAAGGGTTTCCAGATCGGGGCCGCTCACGGTGTATTTGGCTTCGATTTCCATTGGTTCATTTATTGTGTTTGTTGGCGCCATGGCGCCGGTTTTCCTCAAGAAAAACGCTTCTGGGAGGGCCGCGCCCTCCCGAACCCTCCCGCCGGCGGGCAACAGTGGCGAGATCGTCCTCGGAAGGTCGCGCCCTCCCAGCCCCTTCCGCCGGGCGGGCCACAGTATCGTCCTTGGAAGGTCGCGCCCTCCCAGCCCCTTCCGCCGGGCGAGCGACGGCGCCTTACGGAGCGAGTGAAGCGGCCCCGGCGAAGGCGCGGAACTGCCGGATTACCCCATCAGGGTCGGGCGCGGCCCGGGTGGTGGCGGTTACGCTGAAGTATACATCAACCCGCGCGCCACTGGCTTTGCCACGGAAATGCACCCCGTAGACGCCGGGCAATGAGTTGGCCTGGATCTGCAGGTCGAGGGGCGGACTGTAGCCAACGCGGCCCTGATTATCGGCCACGGGCGTATCGGGGAACAGCACGTAGGCGCCCGAGGGATCGGTGATCCAGAACTCCAGCGGCTCGCCCGGACGCAGCCCTTCGCCGCGGATCTGCACGACCCCGCCCGGTCGGGCGTCGGCCGGCGTGGCGCTGCCGCGATTGTTGCCGGGCAGCGGCGTTCCCGGCCCCGCCACGAAGTCGCGGGTCAGACTGAAGGCCGCGGCCACGGTTACCCCGCTGCGCTGCCCGCGGGCCACGGCGGAATACACCCCCTCGGGCAACCCGCTGGTGCTCACGCTGACCTGCGCCGTCGTTCCATCACGGCGCACCTGAGCGGGATCGATCGGCGCGGAGCGCCCGGTTGGTCCGGTGATCCAGGCGCTCACCTCTTCACCGGACTGAAAGCCGCGAGCCAGGAGCGTGAAGGTCGCCCCGGGCGGCGCGGCGAGCGGAACGATGAACCCATCGCCCTGCCGGCCAAGCTGATCGTGCGCGACACGACCCAGGCGGTTGGGATCGCCCGCGGGCGCGACACGGGTGACGCGGAAGTAGCCGACGGCCTCGCGCCCGCTGCTAACACCGCGGGCATTGAAGGACCAGACGCCTTCGGCGGCATTCTGGTCGGCGGTGAAGGTGACATTCTGACCCTCGATCGTGCCCCGGTTATCGGCGGTAGCCTGGAAGCCGGCGCCAAGGGTGGCCTGATTGGGCGCGGTAACCCAGATGCCAACCCGCTCCCCGGCGACGAACCCGCTGGCGGTGAGCAGGAAGGTCGTGCCGGGCGTCCCGATCTCCGGCGTCACTCGCGCGTTGATGCTGCGCGGCAGGGGCGGAAACGGCGTCGGCGCGGGAAGCGGAGGGGTCGCGGTCGGCCCCGGGGGCGGCGCGGGCGCCTGAAGCGCCGGGGGGGCCAGCCGGCGCCCGAGGTTGCTGATCAGCACCCGGCGGCCGGGGGGAAACTCGGGCCAGTACTCAAAACGCGCCTTCTCGAAGTACTGCACCGTGTGCCAGCGACCGCTCTCCAGTTGTTCCTGGATCTCGTTGCTGATGGGAAAGCCAAAAATCCGCTCGGCGCCGCGGGTTTCCCAGATCTCCTTGAAGCCGTATTGAATGATGGTCTGGGTCTGGGGAATGTAGCGGCGGTCAGCGGTGTTCTGGATGGGCGGCGACTTGGGGAAGATCCGTCCCTGGGTAAACTCCACGCCCAGGTTGCCCAGTTCCACCACCGGCGTGCTGCCGCCCTGAGCCAGTTCAAAACGCGCCCGCTCGAACCACTGCGTAATGCGGCCATTGGGACCGGTGAACTCCTCGGTGATGGGAAAACCAAAGATCTCAACACCGCCATTGGCTTCCCAGAAGACGCGAAAGGCCCCGCGCAGGGAATGCTGGGTCTCGGGGAAGAAGCGCACGTCGGATTGGGCCCGGAGCGCAGGCAGGCTCCCCAGCAGCAAGGCCAGCGCCAGCACCACACCCGCCAGGGGCGCGGCCAGGCGCTGCAGCGGTCGTGCAGCCATGCGGTCCTCCTTCTATCAGGCGCGGTTCCAGAGACGGGGTCAACCGTGGCGGGGGTGGCCCGGCAGGCGCGCCCGAACATCCGCGACGTGATCCCGTGAAGACCAGCGAGGTGACCCACGACAGGGTCCCGGGGTTCCCCAACCTCCTCCCATCGGCTGTCGGAGCAGTTTGCATGGGAGGACACGGTCCTCCCACACCCTCCCAATTTTACGGGTGATTCGCGATCGTGGGCTTTATCATAGTCTTTTTCCGTATGATCTGTCAAGCGGGTGAACGTGCGCTGCAGGGCTTGCGCAACGTTCGTCTCTCATAACAGGGTGGGGGGCGGCTACGCTGCCCCGGGGATTGTTTTTCGGTGGTTCCGGCGGCTGGGCCGCCAGAACCACCGAGCGAACCGGGGTTTCGGGCTTGCTGCAAGGACCGGGACGGTAGCAACCTCGGGGTTGCGTCCAGGGTGTCTGGGAGGGCTGCGCCACCTGTCTGCCCATCGCCGTATCCCACGGCGCGTCCAGGCGGTGTATGGGAGGAGAGGAACAGCGCGGAGGGAGAGATGCTCATCCGTCTGGCGATCGCCTGGATGCTGGGGATCGTTGTCGCGGAGGAGGCCCGCCCCCCGGCGGGATGGCTCTGGGTCGGGGCCGGGGCGGGGTTGCTGGCGGCGCTGGCGCTGCGCGGCCAGGGGCGGAAGGTGGCGCGCCTGGCGGCCCTGATGCTGCTGTGCGCCGCGCTGGGGGGGCTACGCTACCTGGGCACGCTGCCAACCCTGGGGCCGCGGAGTATCACCAGCCTGCTCGAGCATGGCGAAGTGACGCTGATCGGCAGCGTGGCCGGCGAGCCGCGCCGGAGCGAGGAGCAGCAGCGAGTGACCCTGCGGGTCGAAACGGCCACGGTTGACGGGCGGACGGCGGCCTATGAGGGCCTGGTCCTCGTAGTGTTACCACCCTACCCAACGTATGGCTACGGCGATCGGCTCCAGGTTCGGGGCGAACTGCGGCGTCCCCGCGCCGCCGAGCGCCCCGGGGAGTTCGATTACCGGGCCTACCTGGCCCACCGGGGCATCTTCGTGATGCTGACCGAGCCGGAAGAGGCGCGCCAGTTGCCTGGCAGGCGCGGTCTGGCGCCGCTGGCGGCCGTACTCGCCTTTCGCGCCCATTGCCAGGCGGTGCTGCTACGCGCCTTGCCCGAACCCCAGGCCGCGCTGGCCATCGGCGTGGTGCTGGGCATTCAGTCGAGCATTCCCGACGAAGTGTACCGGACCTTTTCGATCACCGGCACGAGCCACATCCTGGTCGTCTCGGGATGGAACTTCACGATTGTCGCCGGGATGCTGGGGGCGCTGGCAACGCGCCTGCGTCTGGGGCGCGGGGCGACCCTGGCGCTGGCGCTGGTGGTGATGTGGGTCTATGCGGTCTTTACGGGGGCCTCGGCGGCGGTGCTGCGGGCGGCGGCGATGGCGAGCCTGGCAGCCGTGGCCCGCGCCACCGACCGCAGCACCGAGCCGTGGCACCTGCTCTTCGGCGCCTGCTGGCTGATCAGCCTGGCGGACCCGCACACCCTCTGGGATCTGGGCTTCCAACTCTCGGCGCTGGCGACGGCCAGTCTTTTCGCCTACGGCACGCCGGTGGCAGCGTGGTTCAACCAGCGCCGGCCCTTCAACTGGCCGGTTATGGCGCCGGTAACGGAGGCGCTGGGCGCCACCTTTGCGGCCCAGGTGCTCACCCTGCCGCTGATCCTCTATGCCTTTGGCAACCTCTCGCTGGTGGCGCCGCTGGCCAACGTGGTCATTGTGCCGGTGGTGCCCTTCGCGATGGGCCTGGGGGCGCTTGCGCTGCTGGGCGGCCTGGTGTGGCTGCCGCTGGGGCAATGGCTGGCGCTGGGGGCCTGGCTGCCGCTGACGTGGATCGCGGAAGGGGCGCGCCTGCTGGCCGAGCCGCGCTGGGCCAGCGCGCAGACGCCTCCCTTTCCCCTCTGGATGCTCGTCGTCTGGTACACACTGATCGCCCTGCACTGGTGGGGGAGCGGGTTTCTGAGAGGGCTGCGGCCTGCCAGCCCCTCCCATCAGGCAGAGGGGTGAGGAAACATGGCGACGGGCCTGTGCTATACTTGGCGTTATGATCCTTGCGCCTGACCTTACGCCATTGATCCAGGCCATACACGACGCACCGCCGCGCCTGGTGTACGTTTTCGCCGGCGCGGGCAGCCTGGCGCTGCACTGGCTCCACGCGGTCCCCGGTTCGTCGCGCACGCTGCTCGAGGCCCGCGACTGCTACGCGCCTCGCAGCCTGGCCGCCGTCCTCAGCGCGCCGCCCACCCGGGCCGTCAGCGTCGAGACGGCCAGCGCGATGGCCACGTGGGCCCGGCGCTACGCCGCTGATCTCGCCGAGGCCCCCTGGCCCCTGCTCGGCGTGAGCTGCACGGCGGCCATCGCCACCGACCGGGCGCGCCGGGGCGCCGACCGGGCCGTCGTCGCCGCGCGTTCGGCCAGCAATACGCGGATCTACGAACTGTTCCTCGACAAGGAGCGTCGCGACCGGGCCGCTGAAGAGGAACTGATCAGCCGCCTGGTCGTCCTGGCGATCGCCGAAGGCTGCGGGGTCGGGCAGATGAACCTGGCGCTCGGCCCGGAGGAGGCCCTGCGCGTGACCCATTACCCGGCGCCTTCGTAAGCTCCCAGCCCCTCCTGCCGGAAGTATCCACGCAGGCTCGTAGCGGCCTCCCTACTTATGTCAACTAATGATCAGCCAGGCGCTCCAGCAGCGCCGCCGCCCCTCCCCCGCGAGACGTTCCCCATCCACGAAGTGATGGCGACCCTGCGCGCGACCATGCCGGCGTTTCAACGGCCACTGATCGATCAGATAGGCGTGGAGGGCACGACCCCGTTTCGCATCTTGATCGCCACCATCCTCAGCCTGCGCACCAGGGACACGCTGACCGCCGTGGTCGCCCCGCGGCTCTTCGCCGCCGCCGATACGCCGGAAGCGATGCTGGCCCTCGGCGAGGAGCGTATCGCCGAGTTGATCTACCCGGTCGGCTTCTACCGCAACAAGGCGCGGAGCATCGTGCAGATCTGCCGCGTGCTGATCGAACGCTACGACGGCGCAGTGCCCGCCGACCTCGACGCGCTGCTGGCGCTCCCCGGCGTGGGACGCAAGACGGCCAACCTGGTGCTCACCGTCGGCTTTGGCCTGCCCGGCATCTGCGTGGACATCCACGTGCACCGGATCTGCAACCGCTGGGGCTACGTGCAGACGAAGAACCCCGACGAGACCGAGCAGGCCCTGCGTGCCACACTCCCCCCCGAATACTGGATCGAGATCAATGCTCTGCTGGTGACCCTGGGGCAGAATATCTGCCTGCCGGTGTCGCCGCGCTGCTCAGTATGCCCGGTGGCGGCGTTCTGCGCGCGCGTGGGCGTGACACGCAGCCGGTAGCGAGGATCGCGGAGCATTGCGCCCTCCGCACCTCCCCCGATCTGATGGGCCGCGCCCTCCGCAACCCCCGCCGAGACAGGGCCGCAAATCGGTCATTCGCGGGTGACGGCCCGGGTCCGGCGGGCAGCCAGTTGGACCAGGATGGCCTCGTGCTTCTCGCGGGTGATGGGGTAGAACCAGGTGAGGAGCATCCCGCAGATCAGGATGAGGGTTGGCACGGGGCCGATCATCAGGCGGATGGCCAGCCGGGCCGAGTCGGGCTGCAGGTCGGCGGGCAGGCTCTCGTTGAAGCCGGCGACCTGCAACCCCAACCCTACCAGGAACAGGCCCACGGCCAGTCCCAGTTTCTGGAGCAGCACCATGAAGCCGTAGAACATCCCCTCGCGGCGCTGGCCGGTCTCCAGTTCATCAAGCTCGATCACGTCGGGCATCATGCTCCAGGGTACCAGGTAGGCCGTGGCGACCCCCGCGCCGGCGATCACCGCCAGGATGATCGCCAGAGTGATCTGTTCGGGTTGCAGGAAAAAGAGAAACGCCTGCACGCCGATCCAGATCACGCTGCCGACCAGATAGACCGCCTTCTTGCCGATGCGCCGGCTCACCGCGCTCCAGACGAAGAGAAAGACCAGCGCCGAACCCTGCACCGCCAGCAGAAAGGTGGTAATCAGATCCGGCCGGCGCAGCCAGAAGGTGATGTAGAAGGTCAACACTGCCGAGGTGACCTGCACGGCCAGCCAGGAAAACATGTAGATCCCCACCACGAACAGGTAGGGCCGGTTGCGAAAGACGTAGCGGATCTGCTCGCCCAGAGAGAGGTCCTTCGCCTCGGGGTCGGGTTCGTACCGTTCGCGGGTACCCAGGAAGCACCACAGGAACGGCAGGGCGACCAGCACCCCCACCACGGCCCCGGCCACCAGGTAGCCGGTCCGGGGATCATCGGGGTAAAGGCCGACGATGGTCTGGTGCAAAATGCCGCCGAGGAGGCTGCCGCCGATGCTGAAGGCGAAGCGGTAGGAGTTCAGGGCGGTGCGCTCGTCGTAGTCGCGGGTCAGTTCGGGGGTCAGGGCGGTGTAGGGGACGTTGACAATGGTGAAGGCGGTGTCAAAGAGCAGGGCGATGGCCAGATAGTAGATGAACTTGCCGGTGACATCGAAGGGCGGAACGATCCACTGGAGAAAGAACAGCAGTCCGAAGGGCGCCGCGCCGAAGAGCAACCAGGGGCGGCGGCGACCCCAGCGGGTGCTGGTGCGGTCGGTCAGCCAGCCGATGATCGGGTCGTTCACCGCGTCCCAGATCTTCACGACGAGAAGGATGGTTCCCGCCAACCCCGGGGGCAGACCGGCGACGGTGGTGAGGAAGAAGAGTTGAAAGAACCCGGCAATGATGGTGGCGATGGCCGGCCCCAGGTCGCCGGCGCCGAAGGCGAGTTTGGTGCTCAGGGGCAGCCGTTCGTGGACGACAAGATCAGCAGGGGTGGCGGGCCTGGCCATGCTGGTTCCTCATCAGAAGTAAAGATGCTCGTCCTTGCCTACTGCCCTGGCGCAGCAGCAGACGCTGAAGCCGGTGAACAAGAGCGACTCGCCGGTTCGCTGCTTGATGCGATGGAGCCGCCGGCGCGACGCGGTGATGTCGACCGCGCGCAGGCCATGGATGCAGCGCTTCCTTCCGGCCGGCCCCATACCGTCCATAACCAGTTGGCGAAACGGGGGCAGCGGCCCAATGACGCGCGAAGAACGGTTCAAATCGAACTTCCATTGATCATCGCCGGTGCCACACATAGATGGGGTCCGGCCCCACCGTCAGGCGCAGGCGCCCGTTCTCCACCGGCAGGGCGCGCTCGGCGCCGTCGCGCCCGATCAGGCGCGCCTCCGCGCTCCGCGTGGCCAGCGTGACCCGCGCGCCCGGCGGCGACCATAGCACGTCCAGCGCCTCGCCGTTGCGCTCCAGCCGCAGGTCGTAGATTTCGTGGCCGTGGATGGCGCTCAGGTCGTCAATCCAGATCGTGCCCCCGCCGACGAAGGCGTCCACGATGTCATCGAGGACCAGCGCCTGGAGCGCGGCCGGGAAGTCTACGCGCCGGTTGCCGCCGGGCACGATGACGTTGCCCGGCTCGACCTCGCCCCCGATGGGTGTCTGGAGGAAGTGCCAGCCTGGCGCGCCAACCGGGCCGAGGACGAACTGGAGCACCTCGCCCTCGGCGTCACGGATCCACACCTTCAAGCCGTGCGTGCTGCCGTCGCCGTAGACCCATGCGCCGATCGCGTAGGGCGCGCCCTCGAGGGGGAGGGACGGTTGGCGCTCGAAGGCGACGTAGTCGTTCTGGCGCGTGGTGAAGTTGTAGCTGAGTTCGGCGCTGCCGTCGCCCCGGTAGGGGTTGCCGCTCAGCCGGAGCGTGCCGTTCGGCTGGCTGACCCGGCGCCATCCCTGGACGGTCTCGAAATCCACCAGCACCTGCCGCTCGAACAGATCCCGCCGCTCGACGAAGGTCACGTCGGCGAGGTGCTGGTTGAGGGTGCGGAAGGCGTCGAAGGCCGGTTTGCGCGGGCTGTAGTCGGTGCGCCCGCGCCCCAGGCGAATCAGCCCGTAGGGGTTGCCCGGATCGTCCTTGAAGCTGTACCAGAAGACGCGCTCCACCCCCGCTTCCCAGAGCATAAGCATGGCCCGCGGCAAATGGTTGGCCTGGCTCTGCTCATCGGCGCGCCCAACGTTGTCCCTGTCACTGGGGCCGCTGGCCCAACCCACCTCGGTGACCCAGATCGGTTTGGGGCCGTACCGCTGCCCCAGGGCGCGGATGCCCGTCACCGCCGCCGCCAGGTTGCCGTCCTCCGGAGCATAGGGGTTAACATAGGGGTGGATGGCCAGGATGTCGAAGCTGTTCCAGGCGCCGTATTCGGCCACGGCGCGCAAGAAGGTGGTATCAAAGGGGTTGACGCCACCGATGAGGATCGTCGCCTCGGGATCGACCTCGCGGATGGCCGCTGCCGTGCGCACGAGCAGGTCGGCGTAGGCCGCCGCGTCGGGGGCGGGCCGCCAGAAGATCGCCAGATCCGGCTCGTTCCAGATCTCCCAGTGTTTGACGTAGCGGTAGTAGCGGGTGACGACCCCCCGCGCGTAGTTCACGAAGGCGTCCGGGTCGGGCGCGTAGTACGATACATCGTTGGGAACGTCGTTGCGGTAGGGCGTGGCCCAGCCCACCGAGGGGCCAAGCACGCCCAGGACATTAATCCCCCGGCTGAGCAACGCGCGCAGCGCCGCGTCGGTGAAGGTCCAGTCCCACACATCAGGGCGAGGCTGCACACGATGCCAGTGCAAATCTTCGCGCACCCAGGTGACGCCCAGTTCGCTCACCAGGGCCGCCGGCACGTCCATCGAGGACGGGTCGGGGTAGCGGGTAGCCAGGTGCGAGTTGAGGCCGAAGCTCGGCGGGTTGGTGGGCGGCCCGGGTGGCGTCACCGGCGCCAGCCGTGGCGGCGCGTCCGGCGCCGTGGCGGCGGTGAGTACCAGGAGCGCCAGGAGGATGGGGATGATCCGGTTCATAACTTATTCGTCCACCGTCACCGTCACCCCTTCAGGCGCAACGGCTGCCACCTCTGGCGAGAAGACCGGTGTGACCCGGGCCGGCGGCGCGCGGTAGGTTCCCGTGGCGATGGCCCTGGTGAAGATGATTTCGGTATACACCCCGGGCGTCAGATCGGCTGCCTGGAAGGTAACCTGTCCCTCCGCGAACCCGCCCGTCCGGCGCAGGGGCGGGCGGGCCGCGCCCGGCAGGGCTTCGAGCCCGGCGGGCAGCGGCACAACGACGCCGGCCCGTCTGAGGGGGAGCGCCGTCACCAGCGTCAGGCGCAAGGCGACGATCTGGCCGGGCCGGACCGTCGCGTTCCCGAGGGGAGCGCCGGTGGCCGGGTCCGCCAGTTCCAGATCAAGGGCCATCTGCCCGGCAGCCTCGCTGGTTGCAGCCTCGCTGGTTATTTGCGGAAAGCCATACGCCAGAAGGTACCTGGCCGCGGGGCCGGCCTCGACCCGCAGGGTTGCAGCGGGTGTCGCGAGCATGGCGCTGGCGCGGAGGGTGCTGGTGATCGGCGCGCCGTCGCCGAGGAGCGGCGCGCCGTCGAGGAGTACGCGCCGGGGTCCAACCACGGCCCCCGTCTCCATTGGCAGCGCAGCGGCGACCCGCGCGGCATCCCACGGGCTGGGCCATCCCTCAACACCCCAGGCGACCAGGAGCATCCGTTCGGCGCCGGGGAGTTCGCCCGCGCCGGGCCGGCTCGCTCGCAAAGCCTGCACTGCCGCCGCCGTGACCGCGGTGGTTCCACCGGGCAAGCCGGTGGAACGCTCCGCCGCCCAGCGCACCAGGTTCGGCTGGCCCGCCGCGGTCGTCTCCCGGCGCGCCAGGGCCTGCAGGCGATCCAGAGCCGGCGCGGCCTGGTCCGGGGGCAGGGCCAGGCTGAGGAAGGCCAATCCGTCGGCAGCGAGCGGTTCATCGAGCAGGGCCAGCATCCCCGGGTCGGTGTGCCCGACCCGGGCCAGGGCGTAGGCGACGTAGGCCCGTGTGTCGGCATCGGCGGCGGGCGCGGCGCGGCTCAGGTGCGCGAGGGCCCGCAGATCGGGCGGGCGGCTATCCCCCAGCGCCGCGTGGGCCGCCGCCTGCGCCTCCAGCACCAGCGCGGTCACGAATGGGCGCGAAGGGGTAGCGGGCCACCACCCCCAGCCGCCATCTTCGTTCTGCGCCGTTTCGAGGTCGCGCAGCACTGTGCGCATCAGCGCGGCCCAGCGGGCCCGTTCCGGTCCCTGGGACTCGCGGGCCAGCCGCGCGGCGATCAGCGCCAGACACGCCTGTTCGTCCACCGACCGCAGCGGCGCAGCGGCGAGTTGTTCGGCCTGGTCCTCCAGCGCCGCCCGCACGCCCGGGGCGATGGCGACCTCCAGCGGGCCCGTGGTCGCTGGAGGCGCCACCGTTACTTCCAGCGGGCCAACCGCGGGGACGGTGGCGCCGCTCAGTGTGGGCGCCGCAGGGAGGGCCTCGATGAGTATGCTCCGGGCAAGCACATCGCGCTGGCCATCGGTCACGATGCTGAGGCTGAGACTGGCCCGGGTCGCGCCGGGTTCGGGGCGCACGCGCCAGGTCAGGCGGCCCGTGGCGCCCTCGTCCAGGGCGAGCCGCTGTTCAACCGGCGCGGTCCGCTCCAGAATGAGGTTGCTCCGGTTGAGGCGCGCGCGCACCTGGCGGCGTCCGGTTCCGGTATTGCGAACGTCAAGGGTGATCACGGCCCGATCCGCGGGGTGGAGCGTCGCCGGGGCCTGCAGATGGTAGGTCAACGGCAGGCTCGTGGTGATGATCGCACTGGCGCCGGCGGGCGGCCCGGTGGAGCCGACCGTCAGGGCGCTGACCAGCCAGCGCCCGGCAGTGGCCGGCAGGCGCATCTGCAAGCTACGCGGCGCGTCGTTGAGCCATTCGACCGGCGGAGCGTAGCCCGGCGCGGCGACCGCGACACCGCGCGGGGGAGGCGTCAGACTGAGCGCCGGTTGCGGCAGCGTGGCGGCGACCGGGGCCGGCAACGGCTCCGGCTGGAAGCGTTGCAGCCAGGCGGCGATGTCGAAGGGTTCCGCGTCTTCGCCTTCGGACGCGGGGGCGATCGTAAGCAGGGTGTTCTCGGCCGTGGAAGGGGCGCCGGTGCTGGTGGTGATCGTCAGGACACGGGTCGCCCCTGGGGGTTGGACCGTCGCTCCGGCATCGAGGGCCAGCGTGGGTGGATCCTCGGCGCTCACCAGGATCGTCGTGCCGCCCCAGCGCCAACGCTCGCCTGCCGTGGCCACCGCGCTGACACTGATGCCGGGCGCCATTGCGTCAGTGATCGGAAGGGAAACGACCTGACCGGCGCGAACGTTCTGCACCGTGGTCGCCAGCAGTTCACCGCGCTCGATCATGAGCAGGAGCGTGTTCTCGGCCTCCGAGGTCGCCACAAGCAGCCTGGCAACCTCGCCGGGGCGGTAGCGGTCACGGTCGGCGATCAGGGCCAACTGGCCGTCGGGAAGGCCCCAGTTGGCAAAGCGCCCGCCCGTCACCCACAACTCCGCCGTGGTCGCGGAGCCGCCGACCGAGGCAACGACCCGGTAGCGGCCCGGATTGAGCCGCGCCAGTTGCACCTCGGCGCGTCCATCACCTTCGGTGATGGCCTGGCGCACCAGCAGCGGCGCGCCGCCCCCTGCCGGCGCAACCTCGACCTTCACCCTCGCGCCGGGGACAGGGCGCCCGAGACCGTCGAGGGCCAGCAGGTTCACCGTGCCGCGCTGGTCGCTGGCGATGAAGCGTTCGGAGAGGCCCACGGCGACCAGGGGCGCCCCGCCAGCGAGCAGCCCTTCGCTCTCGACGCCATCGGGTTCGGCAAGAGCGGTCCACAGGCGATAGCGCGCGGCGCCGGGGGGGCGCGCCGGGAGGGTTATGCGTAGCTCTCCCATGGAATCGGTGTTGCCGCTTCCAGTCAGCGTCAAGGTTTCGAGGGGGATGCTCTCAAGACGGTAGCCTGGCGGGGCCGGCGGAGGACCCAGCGGTTCCAGCCGCAGGCGCCAGGTGATCGGCGTGCCGGCCAGTGGCAGGCCGTTGCGCTCCAGCCGTACCCGCAGACCGTCGGGTTCCTCAAAGACCGAAGACGCAAAGGGCGAGGCGGCGTCCGGGGGAGCGACGCGCACCACAACGTTACCGGCAGAGTCGCCGATCTGGGTGGTCAGGCGATAGTCGCCGGGTTCAAGATCGGGTGGGAGGGTCAGCCTACCGCGCACGATCCCGCTGGCCGGCTCGGCGACGCAGGTTGCCGGAGGAATCGGCGCCGTACCGCCGGCCAGGGGGCGCAGTTGCATGCGGCAGAGCATATCTGGCGCGGGTGCGACGAACTGGCCGCCAGGGTCGCGGCGACGGGCCAGGCCGGTCATCTGGAGCGTATCGCCGGGGGCGTAGGCAGGCCGGTCAACGAAGATCAGGCTGCGGTAGGCGGGCGTTGCGCCAGCGACGGGCGCCCAGTCGGCGCGCACCATTGCGGGGCGATCTCCCTCGGCAGCCGCGATGAGCGGCCCGTCGTCTCCATCAATGGCCGTGGCCCACAGCCCATCGGCATCGGTTCGCCCGCGGGCAAGCAGCGTGCTGCCGCGATAGAGCGCCACCGGCAGATCGGCCAGGGGCGCGCCGCTCCCGGCATCGGTGGCCCACACCAGCGCCTGGTCGCCAACGGCGCGCAGGGTCAATCGCACCGTCGAGACGAGCAGCACCAGATTGGCCCGTGGACCTTCGGGAGCGAGGGCGCGGAGGAAGTAGGCGCCCGGCGCAAGGGCCTCACCCTCATTCAAACCCACCGCCACCCGCGAGCGCGCCAGCGTATCCGGCGGATCGCGCAGATCCAGGCGCCAGCTCCGCGCCAGGAACTGGCCATAACGCTCAGGACTGAACGTCGCGCGTTCATCGGGACGCAACGCCACGGCGCGCAGGAGCGTCGCCTCGTCGAGGGTGTAGAGGTGCAGATCCAGCGCCGTCAGGTTGATCCGCTCAAGTTCTAGCGCGGCGGGCGCGTTCTCCGGGAGAACAACGATCCCATCAAAGGCCCCTGGCACGGTCAGCGCGGGGGCCGCGGGGGCGGTACGCAACCCGATCAGCACATCGCTTGCCAGCGGCTCGCCGGCCCGGTCGGGGGTTCCTGCGGCCAGGGTCATGGTGTAGCGCGTGGAGGGACGCAACTCCGGGCGCAGGCGCACTTCGGTCTCGCTGATAGTGATCGGAACCTCACCCACCGGCGGATCGAAACGCAGGCCGGCCCGCAGCGCCTCCTCGCTCATCGGCGAACTGAACACCAGACGAATGGCCTGTCCGGAAGCGATAACCTGCCCCTGACCGGGAAAAAAGGCCACCAGGCGCGGTTCCGGCGCGATGGCGAAGCTCCAGGGCGCAATGCCGGCAGCCTCGTCCAGGGGATCGGCCAGCCTGACCGTGTAACTGATTCCCTGGCGCCAACCCGGACGCGGGGTAAAGGTAATCACCTGGGTCGTGTCGATGATTGAAGTGGCAAGATCGCCCTCAACAGGCGGCTCGATGCGCAGGGCGCGCTCGATCCGCTCCGGGGCCACCGGGGCGGCCAGGCGCAGGGTCAGGGGCGCGCGGGGACCGACCCAGCGAGCGCCATCGGCAGGAGCGCGCTCGATCACCTCGGGCCAGGCCGTGCTGAAGCGCCAGGTAAACGGCGCACCAAGCTCGACGCCGCGCAGGTCGGCAAGGCCGGGAGCGATGGTGGCGGTGTAGGGGGTCGCCGGAGCCAGCGGCGCCGTGGGGCGGATCAGCAGCGTATGCTGGTCTAGCCAGCGAAACGTCGTGGGGAAGGGCGGGTCGAACTGCAACTGCGGCAGCTCCACCGCCTGGCCAGTCGCCTCTGGGAGGACCATGGGCTGGCTGAAGACCACGGCCAGAGAAGCATCTGGCGCGACCCCGGCGCCATCGGGCAGAGCGGCGACCACGGCCGGTTGGGGGGCGGTGCCGAAGCGCACGCTGACTGGTTGGGCCAGGGGGCGCCACCAGCGCCCCAGCGCCCGCTCGTCCAGGCTGACGGTGTAGGTCACGGCGGGCAGGAGGGTTGTATCGGGCTGAAAGGTGAGCGTCGTCGCATCGGGCGACCAGGTGCGGCTCCCGGGCGTTTCAGGCGCAATCCGAAGCGCGGCAGCGGTCGCGGCTGGATTCATGGGGGCGCTAAAGCGAATGGTGATCGCCGTACGCGGCAGCACGTCGGCAGCCTGATCCGGTGGCTCGATGGTCAGCACCGTAGGGGCCGGCGCAATGGACAACAGAGGGATGGCCGCGCGCGCGGCCAGGCCCAGCCATAAAACCAGCGCCGTACCGCCCAGGACAACCGTCCAGATCCGAGCCAGCAGGCGCAGTAAGGTCATCACCGAACGTCCCTCTCTCGAGCGCGCATTGCGGAGGAAGTATACCACGGGGAGTGGCTCGCCGGAGGAATAAACGGCGAGCCTCAGGGCTGATGCAAAGTCAGTTCCGGAAGAGGAGCCGATCACTGGCAGCGGCCATCGACCGCTGAAGGGCGGCAAGGTTGCTCAAGCCAGCGCGGGCGCGGAGGCCACACACGGCAGTGTTCAGGCCCGCGAGGACCTGCGGCGCCTGGCCCATCCACACCTGCGAGGCATCTTCCGGGAGCGGCACATCGCGCCGATAGTGGAGCCCGTTCTCAATCCGCCAATGGCCGCGCACGACGGGCAACAGCCGGCGTGCCGGCAGCAGGTCTGCCGGCGCACG